>NZ_SJNS01000005.1:0-162888 GCF_004331005.1 Acinetobacter sp. ANC 5045
TGGCGAGGTGCATCACGAAGTGGATAGCGCAATTCAGTGCTATCAAAAGATTCATGCACTTCTGTCATCCACTCTAGGCGCTCAGTAGAATCAAGCAGAGGGCAATTTGCTAATACATGCACCTCACCGTATTTGGTTTGCATTTTCATTTTGTCCTCAAATTTCAGGCATTAAAAAACCGCCTATTTGGCGGTGAAAATTAAATATTGAAAAATATCGCCAAGCTATTTAGCTTTTTGTCTCTAGCTCTCTAAGAAGTTCACAAACTCGTTCTTTTTCTTTCTTGATCATCGTTATTTGTCCTTCCGAGAATTCATCATCCAGATAATAGTCAGCATGAACTCTTATTCTGTGTAGCGTCTTAAGCTTTAAAGCTAACATGCCAAACTTCTTATCCGAGCAATCAATACAGAGCTGTTCCATGCAAAATTGTAACTTTTCATGGCTGCTGCCGCCCATATTTTTAATTACTTCAGGATGGTTTTTGGTCAGCCAGTCCTTAACAGTATGATAGATAAAATAGTAATGCCTGCCTGAGCTGGTTCTTCGGCGACATTCTATTTCTTCGTATCCAGACTTAGATATATGATCTGCAATCTCATCAAATAATTTACAATCCATTGATTAACTCTTTTTAATTCTTGAATCAGCTAAAAAATAGATAGAAATATTTCTGAAGCTTTTTAAAAGTGTTTCCGCATTTTCCTGCAATGAATAATGCATCATTAAATCGACAAATTTTTCCTGTAATGATTCATTCATTGCATAAATTACAGAATCTTTTTCCGCACTCATATTTCCAAATAATTCAGGTGAAATGTATACAACTTCATCAAACTTTACATCATCACAATCCACATTGTAGTTTGATACATATGAGGAATTTATAGAGAACTTTGAGAAAAACTCTTGATTAGCTAAGACCTTCATAGTTCTTAATACGCTTAGGTCGATATCTGTAGATTTAATGAAGTCCATAACATCAAGAGTATCTTCCAATTCTTCAGCAGCAACCCTACAAAGAGAAGAATTATTTCGACCTTCGCCTTTAAGACGATCTATTTCATCAAAATAAAAGAACATAGATAAAACCTTAAGCGTAGTGCTGACAACCATTGGTTCATTTGGAAAGTCATTTAACGCGTTTAATAAAGTGTCAACACACTTATCCAAGTCCCCCTCAAGTAGCATACAGGTAGCAATATTTATTCTTGGGGATCGGGATGTTGGGTCCAGCCTTTGAGCAGCGTAAAAATACTGTAGAGCAAGATTGTATTTATTCTCATAAGCACTAAGCACGCCTAAGCCTGTATAGGCCTCATATGGATCAGACGACATAAGTTCATTCATACTTTTTCTATACTTGCTTATAAGTCTAGATCCCTCACCAAACGGCTTGAGATCAAACTTGATTGATTCATTAGCAAAAATATTTGCTATCTCTTCAAGCTTTGATTTGGGTTGAATGGAACTCATAGAATAAACATCGGTAATTTTTTATACATTCTATGCTGCTTGAATGGTGAAAAACCAGATATTTCATTTATTGATCTACAAAACCAGCAATAATAGTTTATAAATCCAGATTTTGGCCCCTATAAAACTTCTTAAATGCTTCTTTACCTTCATCGCCAAAAATATACTCACCAAGAGAATCACGATCATCAACTATGATAAATTTGGGCTTTTTAGCCTGCTCCGCCTTTTTAAAGCAAAACCCAAGAGCGATACCCACACCAAAAGCAATTAATGTTTTCATTTTAAATTCCTGAAATTGATAAAAAGAAAACCCACCGAAGTGGGCTCATGCAAATCCTAATTCTCTGCGATTCTGCTTAAAGAACTTCACAAAGGCTTTCTTGCCATCTGGGCTATACAAGTAATCACCAAGTTTTTCACGCTCATCCACAATCACAAAGTTCGGGTTTAGGTTGACGTTTGGTTGTTGTACCGCTGTTGGCTGCCCTAAATATTTCGGTGTTGCTGCCATTCTAGGGCTTTCCAACTTGGGAGCATCAAGCACCAAACCACCATCTGCAAAGCCATTTTTAATAGACTGACGTAAAGCATAAAAGCCAGCTGGACCACCCAAAGCAGCAATCTCCTCTTGAGTTAAAACACCTTCACCACGGTGAACGATACCCGCTGGATCATACTTACCACCATGCCCTGTATAACCGCCAGATGCATATCCTACTGGGCTTAATGCAGATACTGCAGCCTGAAGTAACCCCGTCTCCATGGTAGCAATACCAACTGCAGGCAAATTATATGGAAATGGTGCAGATGCCCAAGCAGCTGAAATAGCGGCATAGCTATTCATCGCAGTTGAAAATAGCGCTGCACCTTTTTGAATACCGCCAAGAAGAGCATAAGCTGTGCTTGAAGAATCTACTAAGCCCATCATCATGCCCGCAAAATCAGCACCATACTGAGCACCATAAGCCATTTGCATTCCTAAGCGCTGCTGCTGATATTCTTCTTCAGTAATCAACATCTGTTTACGAGCTTCGGCAAGTAAATCTATGTCTTGCTGATACGGAGACTTTTCAAGCCCCATCATGGACTGATAATCACTCCAAACCTGTTCACGCTTGGAGTTTTCTTCTACCCCCTGCTGAATATTCGCCTGCTTTACTAGCGCATTTTTCATCTCAGGTGAGTATTCTGCTGTGTTGAGAATTTCTTCACGAACCAATGCATAATATTCACGGGCATAGTCTTCAGCAGACATATATGCCTTTTTGGTTTCAAGAAGCTGCTTTTGCTCTTTGAGCTGGGCTTCCTTCTTCTCCAAAGCATATTGTTGATTAAGCGAAGCTATTTTCAATTTTCTTTGATCATCACTAAGCTTCTTGTCTGCAATAATTTCTTGACGCTTGATTTTAAAAGTATTTTCAAGCTTCTGTTGATCCGTTAAATTATGCTGAACAAGGTCATAATCATTCTGCATGGAAATGAGCTTTTTCTCTTGCTCATAGCGGGTTTTAGCTGCAGTAAAATATTCCTGACTTACACCCGCCTTAGTTAGCCTCTGAACCTCTTTTTGATAATCGAGCAGACGCTGATCATCACTAGAAGCGTAGTCATATTTAATCCGCTCACGCTCTTCTAGAACCTTGTTATATTCACGTTCAGCTTTTGATAACGCTGATGTTGCTTTAGAACTTTTTTCTTTAGCTTTAGCATTATCTTCAGCCTGTTTAGTATTTACTTTCAAGCCTGCACTATTTTGCTGAGATGTTGCTGTGGTTTTCAAAATCGCTTGCGTCAGTTTATTTTGCGCACTTGCAGTTCCAGCAAAAGCATCTATCGCCTTTTTTCCGCTGTCTAAAGCAGTATCTGCAATAGCTGACCATGACTGCTTTACAACACCCGCACCATTTTTAAGAGCATCAACTGCCCCACTAAATGAACCTGCTGTCACTACACCATATAGTGTTGAACCAACATTAATCAGTTGGACCATAGACTCGCGAGAAATCACAAACAATGTTTTTAATACACCCGCAGCAGTAACTACAACTCCAGCAAATGCATTCATGCCAATGCTTACAATAGATACCCCACTATCCAAGCCAACCGCTGAATTTGTGGTATCAACAAACAATCCCATTAAGTTAGATACTGCTGGCATCACAGCACTTACAAGTTGATTTTTCATACCTTGGAATTGAATATCAAGAACTTGCGTTTGTGCTGCTAACAGTCGGGATTGCTCAATACTTTCTTTTGTTTTAAGTACGCCAGCCTCTTCAAGTGCTCTTCCGTACTCTTCTAATAATTGCCCATTTTCGGCAAACAAAGGAGCCAGGTTTCCCAAATCAGACGCCAAACTTTCAAAAACAAATCGACGTTCTTGGCTGGTTACACCTAATTCATCCATTTTATTATTTAAAAGCTGGATAGCTTCAACACCATCTTTGCCTTGTAATGTTTTTGCAAATGATCTGATTTGATCCTCAGTCATCTTGGTATTATTTTTCAATGCATCAAAAAAGTCCGCAGCACCACCACCCTCAGTTGCACTAAACTCACCCAATTTTTCTTGAACGTCCGCAAGAATAGAGCCAAGCTGATCTTGTGAAACACCAAAACCTAAAGATGCTTGTTCTAAAACTTGAAAGTTTTGCACACTGGTGTTAGCACGGTCTGCCAGCATTTGTAACTGTGCATCTGCTTTGGCTGTCTCTATCGACATCTGTATCAATGCACCAGCACCAATTAAAGCACCACCAACAGCCATGCCAGCCAATGCACCACTTGCAGCAACAACCCCACCACGCAAGCCATTTACTTTACCCAATACACCATCAAGAGCAGAACCAAATTGAGAACCACCTAATGATTGATTCATCTGGTCTTTAAAATTGGAGAAAGCCTTACCCATTTTATCTGTCGATTCTTTGGCTTTGCGTTCCGCTCTGTTCATCGGCTCGACAAACTGACCGATCTGCGCCACTAAATCTAAGGTTAAACGACCTAATGAAGCTGTTGCCATACTTTTCTCCAGACATAAAAAAACCCTGCATTTGCAGGGTCATGTACTTCTCATGTATTTTCGACTGAGATTAATTTGGTTTATTAAAGTTTCTCAAAACCTTAAAAGTAATACTTTGATTATTAGCATCAATAATATCTAATAAAGCACCCTTATATCCAATTTGACGCGATTCATTCAAATCATATTCAACATCATTATTAAACGCTGGACGCGCCATATTGCTTGAAAATTCACGATATCCAATATTTATCTTATTTCCAACTTTTCCACTATATATAAGTGTTTGTTGAAATGAGTTGTCCATTGCAACACCAATAGAAGTATGTGATGCAGAATGCTGATCAGTACAATTTTTCGCATTAAATACTGTAATCACACATAACTTACCATCCAAACCTAACATTACAGCCTTAAATGGATCAGCAATTGCCATCTTTTGAACATTGCCACCATTAGAAATATTATTGACCGGATTATAGTAACTACCTTTCTTATCCTGCCCAACTTTTTGGTAGTAACCAGCAGATAAGGAATATGCGAAATTTATTTTTGTATTAGCAGGAATACTCAAAACATCTCGGTCTACCAATACACCTTGTTCTAACATTTTATCGCCAACATAAGCAGTATTAACTGAACCAATAGGTGGTTTGCTTACATGTTTAGGTGTTGCTTGATAATTGTATACAGGAGTAGCACAACCAATTAATCCAAAGCTTAAGACCCCTGTAATGAATATTTTTACCATATGAATTCCCCTTTAAAATTATTCACATGAATCTAACAAACAGAACATAAAAAAGCCACCTTATGATGGCTTCTTCATTTTAAAATAGCTATTCACCACTATACTGCTGCATTGCCTCTTCAAAACTAATTTCAGGCGCATCATGGTGCGGTAAAAAGTCATATTCATCTTCAACCTGAAAGCCTTCTGCCTTGGCATACATAAATTTCAATCCTGCCAAGACTTCTTCAAACCTCAGTCCAAAGTTTAAGCTTCCTCTGCGCTTTCTGTATTGCCACCAGTAGATATATTCTCTGTGGCTAAGGTTTCGCTTGGCTTCGGCAATGGTTCTGCCTCCAATGCCGTTGAGGACAAGCTCTGCCCAGAATTCTTCTCCTTCAAACTCTGCTTCGCTGTAACCTTTCCCAAAAAGTTCTTCTTCAAAATTTCTGCCCAAACTGCATCAATCAACGGCTTGCTAAAGTGCTTACGAATTTCAGCTTCGGTAAATTCAGGTTCACCTTTTTCATCTACAATACAATCCGCTAGAATACTGGCCAATGCTTCCTTATTTTCCTGATTGGCTTGCATCTGTGCGATGGCAGTTGAATAGTCCATAATTTTAATATGGGTTTCAAATTCGCAAGGCTCACCGCTCACCATAATTTCTACGGTTATCTTTTCGGGTGTATCTATTAAAATGCCTGCTTTAATATCGGCTAAGCTCAATTTTTTTTTCATGGTTTAATCCAAAAAATTAGCCCCTTTCGGGGCTAGGGTTTAAGCAGTTTCACGAATCCATTCAACTTTGGTGCTACGCTGAATAGTGACTGTAGTTTTCACTACGGTATTGGCATCAATATCCATCGGGAAAGAATCGATATAACCCGTGAATTTATTCCAACTACGACCATCAGGTAAGGTCACTGCACCTGTTGCAGCTTCCACTGTTGGTACAATACTTTTTGCCTCACCTTTATTTTTACCGGCCCATCCCACAATAAAAGTACGCTCCTTGCCTGAAACTTCTAAATCGTATAAACGACCATGTGAAGCCTCTTTTGGATCTGCATTCAGTTCAAATGTTGCTTGACCAGTATCTTTTAAGCCACCACCCTCCATATATTTCTTACTTTCTTCTTCATCCAAAGGTGTAACTTCAATACGTTCCTTTGAATCAGTACCAGGCTTAAAATTCAAAGCCCCTACAACTTTTACCAGTTCAAATTCGCCTGGTGTCGTTATCGATTCATCTACCAACCAAATGTCGGTGCCTTGTGTACGTCGTGCCATACTTTTCTCCATGCAAAAAAAAACCACCTATTCAGGTGGCTGCTTTTATTAAATAATCTCACATAAGAACTTCTATACAAGCCAAATAATATTTGGCTGCAAACTCATTCCGCTGGTCAATTTTCATCTTTTCACTATAATAAGTCGGTTGCTTATAAGCATCCACAATCATACCGCGCACGATAGTTTCCATTGCTGCATTTTTTTGTTTTTTATTAGTCTGATCATTCATCTCCAAAGCTCTGGACAATGGAATTCCACTATTCTTGCCATCCATGATTATTTCAGCAATATTCAAATATATACGACAACTTTGATCTACATCTTTATCATTAGATGCAGACCACACAGGCATGCTAATTAAACATGCCATTATAAAAATCATATTTTTCATAATCCCCCCTAATCTCAGCTCGAATATATGTCTTAACAAATAGTAAAATCAAGGTTTTCAGATCGGTCTTTTTAAAAAGGTTCTTCTAACCATCGGCTTTCAATCCGAATACGGTACAAATTGACTTCTGGCTCCAACTCGCAGCCAGTAAAATCCTCAATAGAACAATTTTCTTCAATAACTTTGCGCACTAACTTGGCAATTTTCCGTGTAGTACCTTTATCTTTGGCATAAATATCAATTTGCACATATAGCGCATCCATATCTGACACTCCAGATAAATACTGCTCTGGATCTGCACTGATAATTTGCCAACATACATAAGGCGCATCATTCATGTTGATGGCATCAAACTCACCAACTTTTAAGCCAACACCATCAGAAAGCAATGTTGCCAATTCCGTATCGACTGCACATAAATCATATAGCGGGATAATAAGCATTATTTAATATCCCTCATCAAATCAGCTTGTAACTTTTCAGCAAAGGCATCTGTCGCATTTTGAATATTAGATTCCAATGCTGGGCGCATATAGGGCTGTGCTCTGGTTTTCGATGTCCCAACCTCCACTAGCCAAAAATGTTTGGTGTC
The DNA here is from genome assembly GCF_004331005.1 of Acinetobacter sp. ANC 5045. NCBI lineage: Bacteria > Pseudomonadati > Pseudomonadota > Gammaproteobacteria > Moraxellales > Moraxellaceae > Acinetobacter > Acinetobacter sp. ANC 5045. The sequence continues at coordinate 7,511 of NZ_SJNS01000005.1, forward strand.
ATTTTCCACAGGGGTGTAATGCGGATTTGGCTGTCGTGGCTTGCCTTTACGTTGCACATTTTTATTACTTCGCCAAAACTGACCACCTCCTTTAACACCAATACGGACTTTTGACGAATTTTTATCACTGGTTTTACCTGCACGTATAACCAAATTTTTGGAAATATCAGCACTGGTTTTAGGATCATCAATTTTTTTAGCATTGTCCTTGGCAGATTGTAAAACGGGCTTTGCAGCTGCTCGAAGTGCTTTTTTTACATGTTTTTTGGCTACATTTTTGGTCATTTCATCCATTTTTTTAAGGGCATCTTCTAAACCCTCAATTACAAATCCTGCCATGTATATGCCCCTAATTCACATACCAAAGTAATATATTCACGCCCAGTTTTATTATCACGTAATAGTGCAATAATGCGGTAATACAATCCATCACAAAGCAAACGACACTTAGTCCAGTCTGTATTTGGCTCAATATCATCCTGACGTAACACAATGCGAGTTGCTATAACCTTTTGTTCTTTACGTGCAGAAATAAAATCGCGAACTGAAGCATCTGCAATACGGCCATAAATAGGAAAGATAGTGGTCCATAATGTTTCACGGTCACTACTACCATCGGTTTTTAAAACTGGTCGTTTACTTTGGACTTCAATGTATTGGTTTAAGCTTCCTGATTGCATAAATCACCTATGGCTTTTTTGGTGGACTGAATTCCGACTTAGGTCTTTCACGACATGGTGCATAACCCCACCCTGCACGAACTAAAGCGCAGGACCTACACTTGCATACAGGGGATGACTGAAACCATTCTTTTAACTTACCCAACATCACACACCCATTTTTCGGTATGGCAGCATGTACATCTCTACTGCTTGATTGACGTACAAATTGACTTCAGTTTGAGCTGCTCGGTTCTCGTACATATCAGTGATGATCAACAAAGCAGCAATGGTCAAATCTTCATGTAATTCACCATTAACCGTCACCTCTTCAAGTGGTCGATCTAAGAAATTTTGAATATGTTTTAAAGCTGCTTTGGTGAGTAATCCAATGTAATCATCGTCACGATTATGCAAGACACGTAGCTGCTTTTTGACAATGGTGGAGTTAATTAAATTACTCATAAAAATAGCCTTTTTGCGACATAAAAGTAGGTATAAAAAAAGCCCCTAAACAGGGGCTCTCTTTTAAAGTTTTATTATGCTGGACCGACCACATCTACAGCTTCAGAAACCGCTGCGCCTAGTACTGCAATGACCTTCGCTTCCTCAGCTGCGGCCAATGGATTTGGTTCGATACTCCAAGCACCAGTGGCATCAGCAACCGTTGATGCTTTTGCTATGCTGCCAACACGTACAATAATGACGCTATTTGGTTCAGCGGTACCGCTGAGTTCTGCAACAGTATTCACAACAATCACAGGCGCATCAATTTCTTCAATTGCTGGCAGATCTCCAGCAACGCAAGCATCAGGAATTGAAACACCTGAAGCTGCACGCATTTCTGCACGTACCGTACACAAGTTTTTACGGAAGTTATCACCATCTTCAGTGGATAGCTCAACTGCGACTTCTTCACGAATGTATGCTGAAACACCTAAGGTAATATTACCAGTCCAGTAACCACCCACTGGCATTGCAGCAGTCAAAATCACAGGCAAATTCCAAAGCACTGGCTGAACTGCTGCACCTGGTGCACCAAATACATAGTGACCGTCAGTGCCTTTAATACGTTCAATTGCACCCCATGATTCAGGATTCAATAAAATGTATTCCGGCAGAATCCCGGCTGCACCCGCTTTATATTTACTGCGGTTTAGTACATCAATTGCCGTGTCCGTATCCTTTACAGCAACAGTTAAATGCGTACCATCTTCGATCAGACCAATGAATGAACGAGCACCGGACACACGACCATCACCGCGAACAATTTTCGCTTCAAGTTTAAGGCGTACACCGTAAGCCATACGGCCTTCAATATATGCTGCAAGCGCTGGCATATCAGAAATAAGCTGAATCGATACTTTGATCCAGTGTGCAATCGTACCTGTTTTAAGGTCAACTACACCAAATTCCAAATTTGATTCTGGCTTTTCTGCGGCTTCATCAACCTCATCAGCCATGATGTCAAATGCCGATTCACGGAATAGCGGCACAAGCTCATTTTGAACTGGAGTAAACGCAATCAGATCCAATAAAGTCAGAGCACGCTCTGGTGTCGGAATGGAGCTCTGTGCAAATTGTGCTGTATCACCTAGCCCCGCCAAAGTTACAATATTTCGTGCATGCAGATCATCAAACTGGAATTTGCCTTTGGCGCGGGTAATTGCTTGAGCTTGGTCTACAATATTCTTATTGCGAATTAGAATACCCGCAACAGAATCTGGATTTGCACCACGCTGTTGCACACCATCTACCAATTTTTGTTGTAGATCTTCAATTTCACCAGATAACTTCTTAATGTCATTAGAGCGTGCTTCTAAGTCATTTTTAATATTGTCAGGTAAATCATCTAATTTTTTGATGCCATCCTGATAACGAGTAATCAAATCATCAAGCTGTTTTTTTCGCACAGCCAGATCAGCACAAGCTTGTTCAAAGTCATTGGCAGTTTTGGTATCACGTGGATTTAACCCCAAAAATGGCGATTGAGGTTGAGACTGTTGAGCAGCGATTGCAGCCATAGCCAATGCCACTGTTTGTTTTGAAAGTGCTTTCATACTATTTTTCCATGCATAGAAAATGAAAAACCCGCCTTTCAAAGCGGGTTATTGTTTAAACAATTTTTATTAAGAATCTAACCAAGCCAAAGGGTCTTTTTTAGATTCAGGTGGTGCCGGAGTTTCCTCTGGTTTCTGCATTCCAGAAATTCGAGCCATTAACTTTTTGGCATAATCACCAACAAGACCAACTGATCGAAGTAACTCTTCTGCATCTTCTTCAGATTCAATTGCTTCAATCGCTTCATCACTGATAATCCGTGCAGCATTGTCAGCCGGTTCATCAACGACACTGATTTCATAAATGTCAGCACGTTTGATTTCTACATGTGTGCCTTTATCTTCCATATCCAATGAATTTGGTGGATAAAACGCAATTGAGAAGCCATCAATCGTGCCATGTACAACCATAGCAGCGACATCCTGAGCAATCGAAAGCCCTGGCGTAAATTCAATTTCAACATAAAGGCCCGTTTCATCTTCTTTAAGAAGCGTAATTTTCCCCACTCGCATCGGAAGACGGGAATCAACGTACCACTGTCTCCACCCGTGGTTGTAATAACAGTGAACTTTTTTTGTCCCTGCAGCAAAAGCAGCACAAACCTCAGCAAAGGCACCACGAATGAATTTTTCACCGTAATAGTTGATCGAGTCCCACTTCACTGCATAACCGCTAATTTTTACAATCCCAGTCTTTTCATCTTTGTTGATAAATCGACAGTTATCCACGGCAATTGGCATACGCCGACATTGAACTTTCGGCAAATTTGGTAGTGCTTTATTACGCACTAGCAGGTTTTGATTCATCAGCTTTCGCTCCATAAGTGCCTTTTTTCATACGTTCGGCTGTTGTCATGTTCACTGGGGCCAGTAAGAAGTCTGCATTTTCGATAGGTGCATCACCTTCTTCAATACGAATCTCATTCATAGTCGCCTGACCACTTAAAATACGCTCCTTATTTGACTTCACTCGCTCAAGATAAGAAGCCCGCAACAAGTCTTTGGTCTTGAATTCAAACTCGTAATCATTCCATTCATGCGCTTGCAATAGATGAATACGTGCACTTTCTTCAATTCTTTCCAAATATGGACGTAAGCCAAATTTATGGAAGCCATCGACCAGTTGTTCAATACCACTACCCCATGTTGTGCTGGAGTCAGTACTAAAAATCAAAATTGGATTTACACCAAAATAACGACAGGCTTCTTCAACAGAAAGTTTACGAATTTCAATTAACTCAAGGTCTGCGGGTGTAAGGCTGATTTGCTCAAATTGCATATTGCCTTCAAGCACTGCCATATCACCATCATCACCGTTAATTAAAATATCTAACTCACCACGTAAGGCATCACGTTGTTCTTTTTTCAGATATTTGTCAGTTTTCAATGCACCTGTCGGTTTTGCACCGTTAGACATTAAACGTGATGTTTTATCTACACCCGCCAAACCAATGCCAATGGACTGCGCACCATAAGCAATTGGTGACATACCGACAAAGCCTGTGCCAAACAATTTAATGTGCCAGATTTCCTTATCTGTATATTCGACTGTCTTATTGCCCAGTCTGCATTTATATTTCGGAGTGCCATTGTCACCAATGCTCGGATCTACCGAACCTGAGTTGATCACTTGCAAACTAACCAGCTTTTTTCCGATGAAATCTTTTTTGACGTATGCATTACCTGCTACAAGATTCAGCATCAACTGCTCAAAAAACTCTACTCGGGTTTGGTAGCGGTTTGGCCTGTTATACAACAAACGAATCACATCATGATCTTTCACCTGCACCCGATAACCATCGGAATTTAACTTGAACATTTGCAGCGGAAGTGTTGCAACTGACTCTGTTAAAATTTTTACGCATGCAAATACAGCACTGAGGGTCATTGCACTGTCAAATGACACAGGTTTTGCAGTTTTAAAACCAGAACGGGGACGATCAATAATGGTCGCCCCCGTTTTTTCTTGCAGCGGCCCAGTTCCCCGTGCCTTCAGCTTATCGCGATTGGTTTTATCACGAATTTTTGCTTTATCGCGCTTTTTACTCATCGCTTCGCCACCTTAATCATGTCATTTAACCAGTCATCAATATTTCCATCATTTTCACCAGCCACCAATTCAAAAACATCTTCATTGTCATAATGCATGGCACGTGAAGCCGCAATAATTATCCCGACTGCAGCATCAATTTTTTTACCTGCAGAATTTTTTCTTGGTAAAATTTGATTGTTTACGTCTGGGCGTACCATCACATTACACATACACCACTTTAAAACTGGATCACCATCGTGGTGTAAGCGCTCCTCCATGAGCAGCTGCTCTATCCAACGCATCGGCTCAGATAAAAATTTCGAGATTTGAGGAACCTCAACCACTTCAATACCTTCATCTAGCAACCGAGCTGTCAATTGCCCTGCATGATATGGATCGTGTCCAAGCTCATAGAACGGGTTGTTTGTGTGAAAATCTTCAATATCGCGCTGAATACGATCAAAATCAGTCGTCTTGCCCTCAGTAACAATCAAATGCCCTTGATCACGCCAAACAGGATACTCATCTGGACGTTTTTCACCGTTAATTGATTCTTTGGTGTCAACCACGTGTTCACTGATGTAATTATTACTGAATGCATACCAGTGAACCTTCCCATTTTCCAATCTTGGTCGTAAACGCCCCCAAGATGCCAAGTCTAAGCGACTTGCAAGGTCATACCCGCCAAAGCAGACTTGTCCTTCAAACTCACTTTCATTGACTTCAGCCTCTGCACGCTCCCAAATCATCGGTGCAATCCAACCATCTGCGGCCCCGACCCACTCATTCAAGTGTTTTTGACGGGTAATGCTTTCTTGCTTTGGACTGACTTTGACTTTTTCAAATACAGAATGCAGATATTTTTCAGTCACAGACACCCCGTAATTCGGGTTTGCCTTTGGCCATACCTTTGGATCAAGCCAATCGTCACCACGATCTAAACAGAACACCATGCCAAAATACTGCTCATGGACCGCTTTGCTCTTGAGAATATCAACAACAACTTGCCTTTCCTGATAACACTTGGTTGTTGTGTCATCGCCAGCTGTCGTAATGGCCAAAATTAGAGGCTCTTCACGTGCAGCAATACCGTTAGCCACAATGTCATACATATCTGCAGTTTTATGCGCATGTAGTTCATCAATAATGGCCGCATGGACGTTCAGACCGTCTTTTGTCCCGCCCCGATCTTGTGATAACGCTTTAAGCACGCTGTTTGTTTCGGTCTGAAACACTGTATATTGTGAAAATTCAATTCCGAAGTGCGCACGCATTCGTGGTGAGTACTCAACCATTTTCTTTGCATCGTTAAATACAATTTTGGCTTGTTCTGCCGATGTTGCAGCGGTGTAAACTTCCGCACCCATCTCACCATCAATAAAACCCAAATACAGTGCGATTGCAGCAAGCCATGTCGACTTGCCGTTCTTTTTTGCGACTTCGACATAGACATATAAAAACCGCCTTTTTCCTTCGTGGTCTACCCAGCCAAAAATATTGAATGTCGCAAAAACCTGCCAAGGCTCCAAAATCAAAGGCTGACGTGTGCCGTCAGGTCTAATTTTTGCTAACTTGCCTTTTACGTGTGGACAGGTCTCAATAAAAAAGAGCGCATGATGCGCTCTTTCTGGATTCAACTCATACTCAAAATCTATATCAGGCTTTGGCTTGAATCGTAATTTTGAAAGTAATTCCTGTGTTTCCTCATCTAACGATTCAACATTGAAATTTGAACGGCTTAAATCTGTCAAAAATCTTTTTACAGCAAGCTTTTCGAGCTGCCCTGCCGTTCGCACTCCAGAACGGACATCAAGGCAGTACTGGAGCGTAATTTTCAAATAATCACGCATATAAACTCACTTAACTTTGGCGAATGTTATATTCCGCATACGGGTCATCTTCAGTAGAAGTTGCTGCCCCCAACAAGTTCAATTGCTCTGGTTTATTCACCCGAACATTTGACCGTGCAGCTGGAGTCAAACCAAACTCTCGCGCAGTTTTGATAATTTGTTCCTGCAATTTATTGCGGATCTGCAGCCATGCTGCCTGAACTTCAAAACCATTTGGGGTTTTGGCCACCCACTTTGACGCATCTTCTAGCCGACTCATCGCTTCAGCGTATGCCGCCATGTTGTCGCAGTGCAGACCGAACACATCGCCATCGACTACAGACAGCAATCCCGCCTGCACCAAGATTGGCCCTAATTTATCCCAATGCTTTTTTGCATTTTTATTCAGCCAAGCTGGACAAGCTGGCATTCCTAAATCCACCGCGGCATTTGCCACTTGTGCATCTTCATCTCGGTCAACACGAATTCGAGAACCAGATAGAATTTTTTCTTGCAATGATTTAGGAGGACGACCAGTTCTAGACATAGAGACCTCCAAAAAAAATATTTGTTAAATATCTGGAGGTATACCCCCCTATGGACTTTTGACCACGTGAAAATTTGACGGGGGGGCGGTCTTTTCTAGGAGGTCGCTTTTGACTTTTGACCCCATATCCCCCATTAAAAAAATTTTGATAATTGGAAACCAATCCCAATCCCTATACAAATTCCAAAGACCCAGGCGAACCAGTCACATGAGATCAAATCCTCATTTGAGTCTTCAATGATTTCTATTCTTGGTGGCTCAATATATGGCGGCACTGGACGGCTGACAGGTTGATAACCATTGCCATTCTGTCCATTAAATTTGTTTTGCGCCTTACAGATTTCGCATTGTCTTAAGTCAGTCATCAATCAAATCTCTAATTACTCGACTGTGCACATCAACTTCATCAAGCCTTGCAAGGCGTAAGCGATCATACTGTTCTGTCTTTGATTCGCTTTCATCATTCCAAAGTACTTGAAGTGATGAACCTGTAGACTTGGTAACAACACCAACCGAGTCAAACCCTTTGATGTCATCACGATAGACAACAGGATCACCAAGTAAGATAACTTCACTCATCATGGCACCACCTTGAAATGTGAGTGATGCAGCCTGCCACCGTTGCCTTCATCATCTTGAACAAAGACTGTCTTGCCATGTACTTCAATGACTGTGAACACTGTCTTGTCATCACACATCAGTGATTCCTGTGCATACTCGGTTGCAGCAAGCAGACAATCACCAACTTTAAAATTGTTTACGCTGTCCCGATTGGCCTTGACCTGTCTTGCCACTGGAGACCAACCGCCCCGATCTTCTGTTGCAGTCTTGATGTTGTGGTGGGTTTCACACAACGACTGCCAATTTGTTTTATCCCAGAACAGAACCTTGTCTCCCTTATGCGGAATGATATGGTCGACCACTGTTGCAGGGTTGATGTAATTTTTCTTGCGACACTCAACACAAAGCGGATGTTCAGCAAGGAACTGTTCACGTGCTTTGCTCCAGCGCGCATCATAACCACGTTGATGTGCTGTACCACGCTCACGATCTTTAGTTCTGATCTTGTCTTGATGCTTATCGCAGTACCCTTGATTTGTTGCAAAGTCTTTGCAGCTGCTCACAATACATGGGCGTTTAGCTTTCTGAGGCGCTCTTTTCATGTTTGACTTGAACCACTTTGACTGACCGTTTGATTAATAATTTCCGTAATTGATCTGTGATCTTTAGCTGCACAATTGAATCTACTGCGTGTAGTGCTGCGAGCAATACCATTCGACGTTTAGGCATCTGCACTGAGATGCGAGCGATCATCTGATTATTTGCCATGCGGTCATCCTTAAAAAAAAGACTGTATGCCCTGCCCCACGCATGACATACAGCTATAAAAAAAGAGCCGTTTTAAGGCTCTTTGAGGGGAAACTACAGCTCTGAATACAATTATTCATTGTGGTAAAAACTAACTTAAATTTGTTTCATTGTCAAATACTGATTTTAATTAGTCTTGCGAAGCTGAAAAATCAGCTTGTCAGAAGCTGTAGAAAATTCTTCCTGCAAATCATTCAGCACGTCATTAATCGAATCATTCAGATAACGATGCACCATCAAGTAATGCACGCCACCAAGTACAGCGCGGTTACGAACCGTCGGTTTGTAATCTGCTGGAGTTAAGCAGAACTCAGCCAAAGCAATCAGCGTGACTGCCTCAAAATGTTCAGCAGAAATATTTCTACACGCAAATAAATCACAATACCGATTCACCAGATATTTACTAAATAACTCTAAGTTACTGGCTGTATTTGCCCCAAAGCACTTTAGGCGAATCAAATTGTCTTGTAGGGGAGTCAATTTAGCATAACTCAATGCCACACAAACATCTTGTGCAGTAATTGCGCCATGACTACCGCCGCCGATTGAATCAAAATTTGTTGTCTTTGGATTTAATAAACGCAAATATTTTTCCATTTTTATAAAACCTGTTTATTTAATAACCATTGTTACGGGTACACCCCTATTTGTTACGGGGTTGTTACGGGTAGACACTAAAAAAAGTTATTTAAAATCAATTGTTGTTACGGATGTTACGGGTGTTACGGGGGATTCTCCTCGCGCGGGAAAATATTTAGGGGTTATAGAGTTTAATAAAATGATGCGAAGTGAGTTTTTTCCCGCGTGCGCGCGCGTGCAAAAGCCCGTAACAGCCGTAACAGGGGGTCTGAAAGTCTTGTGTGGTAAGGCGTAGACACTGTTACGGGGTTGAGAAAAAGCCCGTAACAGACCCGTAACACCCGTAACAATTGAAGTTATTTTTTTATAATACAGGTGGTACATCGTGATCTCCTTTTAACTTATCACGGAATTGCTTTACTTGTGAAGATAGCCAATCGGCTTGTTTTATATTTGGTGGCGGGGCACAGGTAAAAATCATGCGTCGTTGCACTTCTTTTCGCTTTTCCTGATAAGTTCCACCAGCAACAATATCTTCATAGATCCGACCATGCCCTTTGGCCACAACACGCTCCGATGCAATCAAGCTAAGAAACTTGTTGGCAGGAATGGTTTTCTCTCCATTTTTGTGACACCACTGGCGATATGCAACATACAAATCATCTGACAAACAGCACACAAACGGGTTATCTAAAACACCTGCACGCCAGTCATCTAAAAATAACTTCCAGCCAGGCAAACCAAATTGAATAATTTTGTGCTTGGCTTTAGTCATGGGTGGCTCTGTGTACGGAGTAAAGTCTTTCAAATCTATGGACAGCAAGTAAGTGTAAAATGCACTGATTGCGCTACTGTTTGGTTCTAAACAGGTTTCAATAAGCTTCTTTAAGTCATCTGCCAATTTTTGATTCGGTTCAAGCACCAAGAATCTTCGATCACGCTCTTCAATTGCCAGCGGCTGCACTTCATTGGATAGAAACACGCAGTTGATATGGTTATTTTGTGAATAACCAGACATAAACTTTTTTTCAATACGGATTTTTTCACCCGTGATCATGTGTTTGATCAAACCCATCATGCCGAACTTGGATTTATTGTTAAAAATTTCTTCAAAAAGGCAGTAAAGTTTACGTTCTGCCCAGTCTGTATAAATGGATTCAAGACCATTTTGGCCAAGCGTAACCGAGTATTTTTCACCGTAAATACGGGTCATGATCTTTTCAAAAAATAATGATTTACCCGAACCTTGCACAGCACTACACATGAGCACTGAAGTATTCATTTTTGCACCTGGGTGTTGTAGCGGATATGCCAGCCACTTTATGAGCCATTCATAGGCTTCGGTTTCTTTGCCACATAAAAATTTCAGCAAATTGATGATGGGGATACACATTTCAAAAGCATCGCCTTGAGCAACAATTTGGTTGTGCTCATCCAAAATCGGGGAAATCTCCATGCCGTCGTAAGTATTGATCTGACCTTCACGAATATGCATAGATGGCACAAATACCAAGTCTTCATGCCAAATCATGCGTTTATCTCGCGATTTGGCCCACATATCGTATGCACCTGCCCAGTTATCCTTCATCACATCTGTACTGACCATTTCACGACGAAATGTATCCCAACATGATTTTTTTCCTTCGAGCATAATAAAACGGTCAATCATTTCTTTTGCCTTAGCATGGTTTTCACCAGTAGCACGGCCATTTGCATCATCTGCAGAAATTGTTTTGCGTTTTGGGTGTGAATTCCATGCATCAAAACCTTTTTTGCCACCGAGCATGGTTTGAAATGCAGTTTTTTTCCAAATCTTTTTGCCGTAGTCATCCCAAACGTTTGTTTCACCTTCAATCAGGCAGAATCGTGCAAGCCATTTTTCCATTTGGTCATCAGGTGAAGGTGCAGGTGATGCAGTATTTTCCTGTGAAATACCCGCCCCCCCGCTTGGCTCAACAACAAGATTTTGATCAAAATACGGGTCTTTCCCCCAAAAATTGTTGATTGCGTTTTTAGGGGGTTCGGGGGAAAACTTCAAGGTAGATATGGCCAGGCTAATCTGCCTACTGACCTCCTTTAACCCACAAGCAACATGCAAATCGTTGAAGTCCGTATAGACCTTAGAATTCATGCAATAGACTCCTTCGTTTGCGTAAAATTGGGCAACACTACAATGCCGCCCGTAATGCCTTGTGCTTCAGTTGCATACTTTAGACCCGTGCTTTGTTTTGCAGAGTCATCATCTGCACAGTAAACAAAACTGGCATTTGGATATTTTTTTCTGAGTGCAGCACCCACTTTTGGTAAATTATTGGCCACAAATGAAAGTGCAACTGGATAGCCTGTTGCCATGTGAATAGACATGCCTGTGGCGTAACCTTCGGCAATACAAATGATGTGTGTATCGTATAGATCGGGCTGTACTTCACCAATCACGAAAAAACAGCCGCCTGTACGCCCGCCACCGCTCTCATATTCTCCAACTTCGTTTACATCGCCAGTGATAAAATACTTATGGCCATCTGGCTCAATGGTTTGTAAATTCCACATTTTTCCGTTTTCATCGTATGCTGGAATAAGTAAATTTCCATCGTGAGTGATTTTGATATTTGGGTCTTTATCTACCTGTTTATCTTTTAGATATTGACTAAATTCACCCAAATACGCCCCACGCCACAAGCCTTCAGCCTTGCGTGAAATTTGTTCTTGACGTTTTAATTCAAGCTCTCGACGCTCTTTGTCACGCAATTCTTTTTCTTTGCGCCAACGTGCGCGATCTGCATCGGTAATTTGTGATGTAGCATCTAGCCCAACAATTGAAGCGACTTCAGATAATGCTTCAGGGAATGTTAAGCCTGTGACTTTTTGAATCAGGCTAATTCCGTCTCCAGCTCCGCATTGCTGACAGAAATAATCACCATTGCCATTTTTATCGTCATAACGAAAACGGTCAGTGCCACCACATGCTGGACATGCTGTTTTCTTTTTGAAAATAACGTCAATACCAAAGCGCGGGAAAATTGTATCTGCCCAAATACCTTGAGCTTTGGCTTTGACATCATCGGTTTGAAATTTTGGCTTACTCATCAATCACCATCCATTAAACTTTTATGGTTTTCCACCATTGCAAGCAAAGTCAGCGCAACACGTATGAGATCCATTACATCTTTATGAATCACATCATATTCATCTTGGTTGACTCGGTTGTCTGAAATAGCCGTAGCAATAGACTGCGATAGCTCCCCTTGCTCTTTTGCTAATTTTCCGATTTTGTTGATGTAGTCGACTCCAACTAGCCTTTTGACATCTGGCAACTCAAACCATGCAGCATTGCCATGAATTGCACACAAGCTATCCATAATCCCTGCATCGCGGGTTTCTGCGAGTACCGCTTCCAAATGGTAAATATTCGCCTTATGTGTATGCGTACTTGGGTTTAATGAGCTTCTAAAAGTATTAATGTTAAATGCATTTTTCTCAGCAATTTGAGACATAAGCGAATCATCATTAGGGCGATATACAGCAGCTTTTAATGCCATTTCTAATGACATGACCGTTCTTGATCGACGTTCTGAAAGTGTTAAGCGCATGTTTAAAATCTCTCAATTCATTCATTTTTTTAATTATTCGCATGTACTACATTTTGCTTAGATTGCTGCAAGCCAGAAGGAGTGCGACCCGCTGCAAGCTCTCGTATCTGATACTCACGCAGAGGTGGTATCTGATCTTTGTTCCATTTTGCAACGGCCGCAGTAGTGATATTCAGACGTGATGCCATCTCAGACAAATTGCAATTCAACAATTGAAGGGCTTCATTTCGAGTCATATTAAATCCACAAAACTAACTAAACTTAGTAATATTTAATATGAGTTTAATCGAGCGGTCAACAGCTAACATAAATTAGTTTTCTAGAATATAGGTTTATCAATGAATACCGTCGGAAATCGAATCAAGAAATTGCGTAAAGAAAAAAAATTAACGCAAAAAGATCTTGGGAAGATTGCCCAAGTTTCTGATGCCGCAGTAGTTCTATGGGAAAAGGATGTAAACAAACCCAAATTAGAGAGCCTGCAATACTTGGCACCAGCACTAGAAACAACAATTGAATACATTATGTATGGCATTACAGATGAAGTTAAAAATGTCGAAGACTTCAGACCTGTGGCACGTATGCTACCAGTATTATCAGACGTTCAAGCTGGTAATTGGACAAATGTTCAATCCGTCAGTAAATCAGATATAGAACAGTGGCTTCCAGCCCCACCAAATGCAGGGAAAAACAGTTTTTATATGATAGTTCGTGGAATTAGCAACTTCCCCCACTTCAGAGATGGTGATTTCATTTGTATTGATCCTGATATTTCGATAGAGCATGTACAAACGGGTGAAATGATTGTTGCGCAATGCGATGGTGAAGCAACATTCAAGGCCTTGGTTAAGGATTATCAGCGCATGTATTTGCAGGCGCTAAATCCAAATTTCCAGCCAAATATCTTGGAGCTAAAGGAAAATTGCGAATACAAAGGTAAATATGTAGGGAAGTTTGAACCATCTAAAAAATTTATCTAAATTAAATAAAACTAAGTAAAGTTAATTTAATTATTGACACAATATGCTAAGTAAAGTTAGTTTATATACATCAACTTTACTTGGTATCTTTTTATGAAAAAAACCACACCCTCAAATGATCAGTTCGATCAAATCGTTCGTGGTCGTATCCACGCCGATGACTTTGGCCAACCACAAGTCGCAGACTTAGATTACTACAAGCGCATCGCATCTTCACAAATTAGCGGTGCAATCAAAGCGATCTTGAATGCAACAAATCAGTACGAATTCACTACTGCTATTGTTCAAGCGAACTCATTCATCACTGCCGCATCTGACTACGACTTCATCGACTCTGCAGAGAAAGCAAACTGGCTAAACCAAGTTGCGAACGCCATGCGTGCACAACGCATTGAGGAGTCAGCATGAGCAATCAAATTCCCGCACTAAAGCAAAAAATCAATGCTGCAGTTAAAGCATTGATGAAAGACGCATTTGATGCACATAGCAATGACTTTCATGTCTTTATTGATTTTTCAGGGCATGTAGATCTTTTTGAGATTCGCGTTTATCTAGATGGCTGTAGTGAGGATAGCAAATCTATATATATATGCTGCACTTATACGCAACCGCTACCATACGAGCGAAGAAAAATTGAAGCTTGGAAAAAATCTCTGTCTGAATTGATTGAGGCGCGAAAAAAACTAAAGCAGCTCAAAGAAGAGCAATCAAAAAAATTGTGGAGTGATCATGCCTAAACATCCGTGTGCAGAGCAATGTCCAAATTTCACTGATGAACAGTGCTGCCATTGCCTAATTGCTGAAGCTGAGCAGCCTGAACCTGAAGGCTGTGAACATCACCCATTAAAATGCTGCGAATGCATGCTTAAAGAAATTGATGAAGAGTATTTGAGCTATTTGTCTGATGAAGAGAAACACTTACTTGCAGCACTGGAAGCGGAGAAATATGTGACATGAACGAGTTTATGCCTTTTTACATTATTGCTTTTATGTTCGTTTTCTCTGTTTTTATTGTCTTAAAAGCGTATGAACATCAACTCAAGCTCAAGCGAAAACAAGCTGCATTAAAGCAGCAGCTGGAGAGCGACGATGCTGCAATTCACTGACTTAAACGACATTCTGCATGTGGTTCATATTCGCAATGTAACCCATGTGCAATTCCGTGAAACACAAAATAACTTCGTTGTTTCATTTCATTTTATTGGTGGCCAGTATGTTGTACCTGCAACTGTTAATGCAGAAACGGCCAGCTTTATTGCTGAAAAATTAGGGGAGCTATCATGATGAATACTCCAGTTGTAATGGACCATGCGATTTTTTCTAAAAAAATTGAATCTAAGGCGCTCGAAATGCAGGTGCGTGAATGGCTGCAAGCGCAAGGAAAACGCGAACCTGAGCAAGTGCCATTTGGTTACTCGGAATTAGCATCCAAAAGGCATGAATACAATCGCACAGCACAAACTACAATGCGCGAAATTATGTTTAATGCAGTAAGCGAAAGCAAAGCAACAAAGCAAAAACCGCGTGTCATTGATAAACCTGTCGAGCCGACATATTCACCCGATCTAAGCGATAACCGTATTTTATTTAATCGTAATGCACGTGAAGATGCCTGGATAAATGGAAAAAAAGAATTCATTGGTCGCTGTAAAAAACATGGCCAACAAACATTTGTGATTAGAAAGCAAGGTAAAGACCACCTGTGCTGTGTCTGCAAAAAAGCATTCACTAAAGCGCAAAATGACAAAATAGCGAAATTAAAAAAAGGAATTTCATTATGAAAAAATTAATGGTTGATTGTGAAACGCTGGGCATTGGCGAGCGCCCTGTTTTACTCAGTATTGGTGCTGTTGTATTTGACGATGCTGAAATTCATAAATTTTTTCATGTGCAGATTGATATTGAAAGCGCTAAAGCACATGGTTTTTCTGTTGATCAATCCACATTGGATTGGTGGGATCTGCAAGACCCGATTGCTAAGAAAGATGCGTTTAGTGGCGAGCGTGATATTCAAGATGCGCTTGCAGCTCTTGTGCGATTCTACAAAGTGAATGAATGTACACAAATCTGGTCCAAAGGCTCTATTGCAGATATTCGTTGGATTAATAATGCATTGAATTATTTTGACATGCGCCAGCCATGGAAGTTCTGGCAAGAAATGTGTTTTCGCACGTTTCTTGAGATGTCACCACGTGTGAGTGTTGCATTTGAGGGCGTGCCACACAATGCACTTGATGATGCAGCTCACCAGGCACGGCAGTTTATTGCGGTAAAACATAAACAAACTGAACGTGACTTGGCTATTTTCGAACTATCTAACGTTGTTGCTGAGCGCGATTTTAAAGAATTGCGGGAGGTTGTGTGATGTCCCATATTGATATGCTAAAAGACCCTGCTTTTAAACGTAGCCTGGAAAACAAGATTGTGGCACACATCAATACTGAATACATGAAAGCAGGTATGAGTCCCCCACTCCCAAAATTTAGAAATGATGTGGCCACTTATGATGAAGCAAATGTCACAAAGTTGGCCAAACGCATTCGAGTCGGGATTGTGTTACTTGCACAGACGTTGGATGAAGCTCGCAAAGACAAAGGAGGAGAAAATGCCTGAATTCGTTGTGACGATTGATGCAGATTCGGCTCCGCAGATTGTGCTTGGTCAAAAATTACTTGGTGGTACTGTGACAGCACTTAAGCTTGAAAAGCGTAAATTAGTATCTGTTGCTGAGTTGGTCGCTAAGTATGGCTTTTCTGATGAAACCATTCGCAACAAGCTTGCAGCAATCAACCAAGGAACTAATGGTAAACACATGTATGATCCAGACGCTGCTGATGAGCTACTACGAAAACAACCACGCAGACGTGGACCAAAACGCATCAACTGATCAATGCCCGCTTAATCAAGCGGGCTTATTTTTCTCTATAGACTTAAATGCCTCAACCAAATCTTTAGCATCTGGGTTGTAGTATGTATTTACCAAAACCTCAATTTTTTTGTGGCCAGTGATTTTAGCTAGGACTTCAACGGGCAACTTTCTAATGCGTACCATGCGAGTGATCGCTTCATGCCGTGTATCGTGAAAATGCAGATTATTTAATCCTGCCTCTGCCTTGCGTTTCTCCCACATCAAACGAAAAGCATTTTCTGACTGAGGAATAATGCGACGGCCGTCGTGTTGGATTAATTTAAGCAGCTCAAGTGCTTCAGCGGATAACGGGACATTCCGCGAATCACCGTTTTTGGTTTTCGGCAAGTGAACGTATTCATCATAAATATCTTTTTTTTCCATGCCTAAAATTTCCCCACGTCGCATTGCGGTCTCCAGGGCAAATAAAAACCCCCAAGCGACATAGTGCTGTGGCAGTACTGGGACCATCCCTATTTCATAATTGAGTGCGTTAAGCATGATCTCAATTTCTGATGGATGAATTCGACGTGCACGTGCTTTTGGTTTTTTAGGCTTGGTGATTTGCATCCAAGGATTTTCATCTAAAAGAAAAAGCTCTTTTTGCGCATAAGTGAACATGGCACTGTAATGTGATATTTCTTTTAGAACCGTATTTTCACCAACCTGATTGAGTCGATTGTTGCGCCAAATTGTTAAATCTTTGGGTTTGATGTCGTAAATTGATTTCTGAGCCAGCGAACCGAATCTTATCTCAAAGTTTTTATACTGACCTTTGATCCAAGCCAAGGATGATTTAGATTTATTCCATTGACCGACATCTTGAAAATATTTATCGTTTAAATCGCGAAACGTGTATTTTGGCTTAAGCTCGCCTGCCTCAATTTTTTCTTGTGTTTTTAGCTCAAGTAACTTAAGTGCAGCCCAGTGCTCACACTCAGCTGCAGTGTCACGGGTGCAATAATATCTTTTATTTTGATGCGAGATTGTAATTGTGTACGTCTCGCCCCTTTTTCTAGGTTTTGGTAATTTCATCTTGTCGCAGACTTGTCGCAGATTTGTCGTAAATACTGCCATTTTTTGCCAATTTTGCCAAGTTCGCCAAAATTAAACAGCGACAAAACCCCATAAAAAAAGACCTATAAGCAGTTGATTTGCTTATAAGTCTTTGTTTTGTATATGGTAGGCATATCCAGACTCGAACTGGAGACCTCTACGATGTCAACGTAGCGCTCTAACCAACTGAGCTATACGCCTAAAGTGCTTCGCATCATATTCAGTTTTGATTTTTAAGACAAGTCCTTTCTGTGTTTTTTCAACACATCCGAGCAAGTTTTAAGCAAATCAAAAAACACCTGCTCTGAAACACGGTCATGTTCAGGCGCATAAGAATATTGTTGATAGCACACGCCTAAACGCTTAAATGCCTCTTGTTCATTTGCATCTACCTGCGCTGCTAAACGCTGCATCCACACACTCACTGTTTCTGCATCCTGTTTTTGCAACTGAGCGGGCAATCTTTTAGAAAATTTGTCTAAGGCACGATTTATGCGAGAACCTTGCTGACGTTTTTTCCAAAAAATCCAGCCAAAATACCCTGCTAAGATCATGAGAATACTTGAAACCAACACCGCTGCCAAAGCATAGTTTGAGTGCAGCCCTAAGCGTCCAAACCAGTGACGCTGTGACTCGGCATCATAACCCACGACCTTGCTTTGCCATTGATAACTTGCATAATCACTCCACACCCGTAAAGAACGAATAAAATTAGAATGTTGGTATTGCCACATTTGTGTGTCAGCACCCAAAACGGCCCGATCATCTGCCATTAGGTTTTGCATACCATCATCTATACGTTGAGGTGCAATGATGGCTGTCGGGTCTATGCGTACCCATTGTTGATTGAGCAACACTTCTGTCCAAGCATGTGCATCTTGCTGTCGTACTTCCCAGCTTTGTCCATCGGGTGCAAGTTCCCCACCCTGATAGCCCACGACTACACGCGCTGGAATCCCGACATAACGCATCAATAAGGCAAAACTTGAGGCATAATGTTCACAAAAACCTTGCTTACTCTGAAACAAGAATTCATCGACTCGGTTTTGTCCGAGCATTCCAGGTTTTAAGGTATAACTAAAGCCATTATTGCGATACCACTGCAATACATTCTGCACGTAGCGTTCAGGTTGTTGCTGACTTTGAGCAAACATCTGCAGGGCAAATTGCTGAGCTTTTGGGTCAGATTGCGTCTGTACCTGAACATTTAAACGCTGGCTAAAGCGTCGATAACGCTCGTTCTGTGCATCATCCCCTTGAATACGTGCGGATTCCCCAACCCACTGCAAAGCAATCGGTTGAATCCGACCATTTTGACGCTGTGGCACCATACTCCAATCACGGCGTAATACATAACCGTGTTGATTCGGTACAGATTTTTCCAGCGCCATAATCCACTGTGCACGTGGGTCTGCTGCAATATATTGATACTGAAAATCGACTTGCTCTGGCTGTAATTGTGCTGCCTGAACGGGTTGTTGATTGCTAAAATTGCTTGTCCATGTGCGACCATCATATTGATCAAGTACCATCGCCCGCCAATATAGTTTTGAACGTGGCGGCAGTTGCTGCATATTCCCCACAATACGAAATGCCAAAGCAGAAGATTGTGATAATTCGGCAATATCGCCCGGTGACATCGTGTCACTAATACCTGTCACGCCTTTGGCATCAGGAATAGGTACATGCCACAATGGCGGTAAACGTGGAAAGAATAAAAACAATAATAAAAAGAATGGCAAAGCGTATGCGATAAACTTGGCGACATTTTTAAGGTCATGCTTTGCATCTTGCCTGCTCGAATGACGCGACGCATAATCTGAAAATGCACTTTTTTGAATCCGATATAACCCAATTAAACAACTGATTAAACATAGAATGACCAACACGGTCATCCACATGCTCTGGCTGTATAAAAATGAACTGGCGCTCACAAAAAGCGCAAAATTAAATAAAATAATCAGGTCGCGCTGAGTATGACTTTCTAAAGCTTTGGCAAACAAAAAGGTGCTTAATAAGGCAACCCCTGCCTCTACACCAATCAGGCTTTTATAACTCAAATAAATGCTGGCTAAGGCACAACAGGTCAATCCATAAGTCCAAACTTTAGAAATACGCGCTGTCTTGTTTTTATAGTGAAGATACAACAGCAACAACATGAGTCCGAAAATGACACTCAATGCCACAGGGCTAAACAGCATGTGAGCAGCCAAAATTACGATCAGGCTAAGCAGAATAGATTGCTGAATCGAATTGTGCATGATCATCAAGCCTGTGCCAAAAGAATTTTTGCCTGTTTCAACTGCCGCTCGCCTACGCCTTTTTCAAGGGTCGCATGCGGCAAAAACATCGCATAATTCAACTGTTGTTGTTCACATTGTTCAACTAAGCCCATCATCAAACTTAGTATTTCTTCGTGGGTCGGTGCAGGCATGTGTTCATAGTGAATGTCGATACTCTGTTGATCCTGATATTGTTCAAAAACTTTGACATATAAGCCTTGCCCTCGTGCCGCTTGCTTCCACGACACAGCTTGCAAAGAATCGCCCAATTGAAAATCACGCAGCTCACGAAACTCGTCTAAATCAGGTTGAAAGCTGTGTTGATGCTGTTTATTCTCTGCGCTATACATGGCGGCTTTGGGCGCAACCCACGCGGTACGTGTCAAATTCAAATAAGTCCACGCACGTACCAAGCCAAAAGGATAAACCGAATAAATGTGTAAATGAGGGAAATTAAACTGCCCACGTTGCTCCGCAAAAAATGTCAATACATACTGCTGCTGGGTGTCTTGAATAAGAACCTTTTCTAATTGATGATTGGCTTTAATCCATAAATAACGTGCCTGCGCGACCTCTTGTTTGAAATGCAATTGTAATTGCAATACTTCGCCCACTTGCCCAACTTCAGTAGTCACAATTTCTATCTCTAATTCATGCAACTGCTTAAAGGTCAAATAAAAGCTGATACATAAAATGGCGCTGATCAAAAAGCAAAAGCCTAAAATCAGGTTATTGCCATAATTCACACCTGCAATAAACGTGATTAAAATCAGCACTAAATACAGATAACCCTGTTGGTAAATAAAAACCAAAATATCTTTTTGTTTTAAGGTTTTGTGTCGATCAAACTTAAAACGTGTCTTGATCCAGTTTTGCCATGCCTGCTTAAACATGCGTGTACTAACTCACTTTAACCTGTTGCATCACATGCAAAGTTTCTGCCTCACTCAATCCAATACGATGTGCGGCAACTGCCACAAATACCGCTTGAATATCATCGGCAGTGACAAAACTGCGTTGCTCAATTAAGGCATGTGCTTGCGCTGCTTTTTTAAGTGCCAAAACACCACGGGTAGATAATCCGTGACGCGCTTTACGGGTTTCTGCGGCTAAGTCGAGTAAGTAGTCTAGCGCGGTATCTGACACATAAATTTCTGTGACCAATTGCTGTAAATTTAAAATTTCTGTTTCAGTAAAAATATGGGCCAAACTGGCAATCAGCGCATGTCTGGAGTTTTGTTGCAACAGCATTTTTTCAGCAAAACGCGATGGATAACCCAAAGACAGACGCATTAAAAAACGATCAAGCTGTGATTCTGGCAGCGCATAAGTACCACTTTGAAACAGTGGATTTTGTGTGGCAATCACCCAAAAAGGTTGCGGCAAGCTATAACGCACACCATCCACCGTAACCGCGCCTTCTTCCATCGCTTCCAACAAGGCACTTTGGGTTTTAGGCGAACAACGGTTAATTTCATCTGCCAATAAAATTTGGGTAAAAATAGGGCCTTGCTTAAACTCAAATTGATGTTCTTTTTGATTAAACATATTCACGCCAATCACATCACTGGCCAGCATGTCATTGGTAAACTGAATACGCTGAAATTGCAGACCCGCCAAGTGCGATAAGGCACTCGATAAAGTCGTTTTACCTAATCCGGGTAAATCTTCAAAAAGCACATGCCCGCCCGCCAACAAACAACTTAACGCCAATTTGGTCTGCTGTTCTTTATCTAAAATAATGGTATTAATTTCAGTCAAAAAAGCCTGAATTTTTCCAGCATAAGATTCAATCTGTGCATTGAGCTGTTGCTGCGCTTGCGTCAGTTGTTGTTTTTGAACTTTTTCTGTACCCCAAATCACAGTAAATCCCCTTATCCCGAAAAAAACGGCGCATGTTTAAACATACACCGTTTTTCTAAATTTCCAAAGAAATCCTAAAGATATTCTAAGCTGCCTAAACACTGAGGGTTAAGCAGCCCATATCTCTATACATTTCCATCCTGATGCGGGATTAACACGGACACTTTTTCAAACCACCTTTTGCCGATGGATAACGCGCATCGACACAGTAACGATAAAAAGTCTTCGCATCCATGGCTTCTAAATCTGGATGATGCTTACGCATGTGTTCCAAATAGTTCTGATAATCGGGTACACCAACCATTAAACGAAAACTTTGTTGCAAACGCTGCCATAAAGTAGCGATACGCGACCAGTTTTTCGGATTCAGAATCAAATCCTTTTGCGACATGATGGTCATTTTAATGATGTTGTAAATCACCGTTTTACCTTGTTGGGCAAATTTAAGCTTAATCATGTGCTCACTCCTAATGACCGCTATTCGGCTGAATCGTTTCAGGATCGCGATAAATCGCTTCGGCTTCATGTACGGTTGGCGTTGGATTTGCCAATGCACGACGAATCACCCCAATGGCAGCGAACAACATCACAAATGCCACAATCATAAAGAAACCACATAACACGGCATTAATTTGATTGGACATCACAATGGTTTGCATTTCAGTCACTGTTTTAGCAGGTGCTAAAATTTCATTACGTTGAATTGCTGCACTGAAACGATCCGCTTGCGCCAAGAAACCAATTTTTGGATTGTCATGGAAAATCTTTTGCCAGCCTGCGGTCATTGAAGTAATGAACAAGAAAACCGTTGGGATAATCGTCACCCAAACATATTTTTCTTTTTTCATTTTAAACAGAATCACTGTACCTAAAATGAGTGCCATCGCTGCCAAAATTTGGTTACCAATACCAAACAGTGGCCATAAGCTGTTAATACCGCCTAAAGGATCGACCACGCCTTGGTAGACGAAGAAGCCCCAACCAGCCACCGCAACTGCTGTGCCAAGCAAGTTACCAAAGAAGTTATGTGAATTTTTCACTGCAGGAATAACAATACCTACAGTATCTTGCACCATAAAACGGCAAGCACGTGTGCCTGCATCTACTGCAGTTAAAATAAATAAGGCTTCAAATAAAATGGCAAAGTGATACCAGAATGCCATCATCGAGCGGTTATTAAAAATCTCGGTGATGATATGTGCCATACCAATTGCAAACGTTGGCGCACCACCCGTACGTGACAGAATCGAGCTTTCACCGACTTCTTTTGCCAAAATGGTTAAAGCCTCAGGAGTCACTACAAAGCCTAAATTTCGTACCGCTTCTGCTGCACTTTCCACCGTTGTACCTAAAACTGCAGTGGGTGCATTAATGGCAAAGTACACGCCTGGGTCTAGCACCGTGGCACAAATCATTGCCATGATTGCCACGAAAGACTCCATCAACATGCCGCCATAACCAATCATCCGAATGTCTTTTTCGTTATTGACTAGTTTTGGCGTCGTACCTGAAGACACTAAGGCGTGGAAACCTGAAATCGCACCGCAGGCAATGGTAATAAATAAGAATGGGAACAATGAACCCGCAAATACTGGCCCTGTACCATCAATAAAATGGGTCACCGCAGGCATCTTCATTTCAGGCATTGCAAACACAATCCCGACAGCCAAACCCGCAATAACACCAATTTTTAAGAACGTCGATAAATAATCACGTGGCGCCAATAACAACCACACTGGCAAAACTGAAGCAATAAAACCGTAGGCAATTAAACACCACGTTAATTCTGTGCCACTTAAAGTAAATAAAGGCCCCCAGAATGGATGCTGTGCAACATTTTCACCATAAATAATACCCATCATCATCAGGACAAAACCAATAATGGAAACCTCAGCAATTTTCCCCGGGCGAATAAAACGCATATAAATGCCCATGAAAATCGCAATTGGGATGGTGGCTGCAATACTAAATACGCCCCACGGACTATTGGTTAAAGCTTTCACGACAACCAAAGCGAGTACGGCAAGAATAATCACCATCACGCCCAGCGCACCCAGCATGACAATCACACCAGCAAATGAACCCAACTCTTGTTTTGCCATTTCTCCCAAAGAACGCCCATCACGACGTGTAGAAATAAACAAAACCAAAAAGTCTTGGACTGCACCTGCCAACACCACCCCGACTAAAAGCCAGATCGTGCCAGGTAAATAACCCATTTGTGCTGCAAGAATAGGCCCAACTAAAGGGCCTGCACCTGCAATCGCGGCAAAGTGGTGACCAAATAACACACTTTTATTGGTGGGCACATAATCTAAACCGTCAGCCAAACGATGTGCGGGCGTTAAGCGTCGCTCATTTAACTCAAATACTTTGGTGGCAATAAATAAACTGTAGAAGCGGTATGCAATGCTATAGACACAGACCGCAGCTAAAACTAACCAGACTGCATTGACGTGTTCGCCTCTACTGACTGCCAATATCCCAAAAGATACTGCACCCAATATAGCGACCAAAAGCCATATAATTTTTGAAGTCAGACCTGACTTCGGTTGAACTGTTTCCATGTCAATCTCTCTTCTTGTTACATTTTTTAAGCGTTACTTTTATTGTCGAGATTTAGGGGCTGTAGACACTTCGTCTATGTTTGCGACTACGCATATTTTTTAACTGATATAAGGCATGAGGCAGGAAATTTAGTCATTCTAAATGACTGACTCATAACGAAATAGCAGCAAAAAAATATGCTTGTCCTTCGCTGCGCCTTGCACTGCAAACAAAGCAGTGCTTGTTTTTGCTAAGGCTGTGGCTAAAACTTTCTCAGATTGCGTTATGAAACTTGGCAATAGTCTCGCTATTCCCTGCGTTTCATGCCTGATCTGCTCAGTTTTAGCCTACAGCGCAAGCCATTTATGAAATGTCTACAGACCCTTGCTTTAATTCCTAAATCCTTGGTTGATCCTACTCCTTTTATTTTGATGTCTGCTGCCCTTACATCCATAGTGTGCGCTACCGTACACTTAAATGGAGCACCAACAGTTTCCTATACTTTTCACCTATTCTTTTACCACATAATCAAATCAACAAAAAAGGGGGATGACGCGAATCATCCCCCTCTTTTACTTATGATTTATCAATAAATCATTATGCGCGTTCTAGGTATTCACCTGTACGTGTATCTACACGAACGCTTTCTTCTTGCTGTACGAATAAAGGAACACGTACCACTGCACCTGTTTCTAATTTCGCTGGTTTACCGCCACCACCAGAAGTATCGCCACGTACACCCGGATCAGTTTCGACAATTTTTAATACCACGAAGTTTGGTGCGTTTACAGTTAAAGGCACACCGTTAAACAACATAATGGTACATTTTTCGTTTGAATCATCTTTTAACCATTTTGCAGCATCGCCCATTGCGGTTTTGTCAGCAGCAATTTGCTCAAAAGATACAGGATCCATGAAGTTCCACATTTCGCCATCGTTGTAGAGGTATTCCATTTCTACTTCTACAATGTCAGCTGCTTCTAGTGAATCACCAGACTTAAATGTTTTTTCTAAAACTTTACCAGAACGAAGGTTACGAAGTTTTACGCGGTTAAACGCTTGACCTTTACCTGGCTTTACATATTCATTTTCCATGATTGAACATGGGTTACCATCAAGCATAACCTTAAGGCCTGACTTGAAATCATTCGTAGAATAATAGGCCATGACTGGCACACTCCAAACTGACTAACTTAACTATTTATGTTACAAAGCAAATGACCAACGCAGCTTTGCGATGCTCGCCATCTTGCAACATCTTTTTTCATCGGACGTATTGTAAATGAGCAAGCCATAACGAAGCAATGAAAATCCACTACCGATCACCTCAAGATATCGGTAAAATCAGCTGTTTTGTAATGATTCTGATTCAAAGCGATTAATCATTCGCGGCATTCACGCTCAATGAACAAAGAATTCATCTACGCTAAATAGATGTGTACTTGGTTCCTTTCACCTCATATTTAAATCTTTTCTGGCATGATCAACTACCTGTACCAAGAACAAAACTGGCAATCTCAACTCAGTGACTTGATCACCGACCCACGCGAATTGTTAAATATTTTAGAGCTGTCTGAACAGCAGTTGCTGTCAGGTGCTTTACTGGCATCCAATCAGTTTAAATTGCGTATCCCGCGTGCATTTGTGGCCAAAATGCAAAAAGGCAATCCACTCGATCCTTTACTGTTACAGGTTCTGCCGCATCATTTAGAACTGGAAGATCATCCTGGATTTGTGACCGACCCTTTGGGTGAGGAACAAGCCAATCAACAATCTGGAGTCTTACACAAATATAAATCACGCTTTTTGCTGACCTTGACTGGTGCTTGCGCAGTACATTGTCGTTATTGTTTCCGCAGGCACTTTCCTTATCAGGAAAATCTGCCAAAAACTGAAGACTGGGACAATATCCGTAATTACATTGAAAGTCAGCCCGATATTAATGAAGTGATTTTAAGTGGTGGCGACCCGCTCACTTTGTCAAATCGTAAATTAAATATCTGGATTGAGCGATTGGCGTCTATTCCGCAAATAAAATTTTTGAGAATTCATTCACGAGTTCCGATTGTTATTCCCAACCGTGTCGATGAATCGCTGATTTCCTTACTAAAAAATAGTAGGCTGCGTATTATTCTAGTGGTACACTCGAACCACGCATCAGAATTAGATGACTTTACCTGTTCGCAACTTGCCAAGTTAGTCGAACAAAACATCACCGTTCTGAATCAAGCAGTCTTATTAAATGGGGTCAATAATTCTGCTCAGGTCTTGGTCGATTTAAGCTATCGTCTTTTTGATGCAGGGGTGATGCCTTACTATTTACACGTGTTAGATAAAGTAAAAGGAGCGCATCATTTTGATTTAATGCCGCAAGACATTGATCACATCTATAAAGAGCTTTTAGCGAACTTACCCGGCTATTTAGTTCCTAAACTCGTTAGGGAAATTGCGGGCGAAAAAAACAAGACACCGCTTTTTGGGGTTTCAACTTATTGAGTTAAATAACAATCATGAATATGAATACTTCAGATCTTTTTCTAGTTCCCAGCGAACTAAAGCTGGAGCAATTGAGTTTTTGTCAAAATACGGTTAAAAGCATTCAGGCATGGGCAGCGGATTTATCCATTTTACAATTGGGTGATTCTTCCCAAGCTCTATTTAATGCACTTTTAGAAATTTCAGAACTGAAATGTCAGGAAACATTACGTTTTGACTTAATTCAAGCTATTCATCCGACACTTGAAAATGTGCTTACCAGTCTGGAAAAGCATTTTTTCAACCAGGCTTTGATTAGTAATGACCGCAACGATCATATTATTGAACTCGCGCTGTTATTACGCAGTCATTTCGCCAAAGTCTATATTAATATTTCCCGACGTAGCCACCAACAACTCACCCAACAAAAATTTTCTTTATTTGCCTTTAATTTAAAAAAGAACTTACAAACTGCACGAGTTCTATCTAGCTATTATGCTTTACAACAATTAGCTCTACTGCGCTATCAACAACACATGCTTTATAGCCACGCCTTGCCAAATCAGTGGTTAATTGCACACCAACTTTTAGATACAGCCATTCAACAACATTATTATTTAAATAATATTAATCAGTTACAAGGCACACAACATCAACTGATTAATATTGCTCAAGCCTATGCACAGCTGATTTTATTGGAAATTTTCAATACCCATCAAATTCGACCTGCAGAAATTCAAGGCTTATATCTCTGTAGCTTTGATTGGGCAAAACTGATTCAAGTTTTACCCAAAGAAACGACGCTTTCACGTTATGTGGTCGATGCAAGCAAAGATCATCCACCTATTTACAATACGCACCAAAGCCAAGGTTTTCATGCCAATATTTTTATTGCAACTCAACCCCTACTCGATCATTTAAATGAAGTTCAAGGTCGTAAAGGTGAACATTTATCACGCAATGAAAAGCTATTCTTAACCCCTGCTTTGCATTTCCATTTGCACAATATTTTGACCAATACAGCAGAACGTGTGCATGAGCGTTATGAATATTCGGCACGGATTAAAATTTGCTTTGGTTTGACTGTGGCACATTTTTATCTGTCTAATGGTAAAAACTTCAATGAAACGCTGGCTTTGGGCGATAACTACCAATTCCAGAATGAAAGCCAGTTTATCAATGCCATGCATACCAACTCTACGGTAGATATTAGCGCTGTTAAAACCTTAGACCGTGAAGCCAAACAAATTTACAATGCCGATGTTTTAGATATTAGTGTCAACGGCTATCGTATTAAATGGACGGGTGAAACACCGAAAAACCTTAAAACAGGTGAATTTATTCTGGTTCAGGAAAATAGCCAAAGTCCGTGGCGTGGTGGTGTCATTCGCTGGATTAAACAATCTGCTGAAAAAAGCTTAGAACTTGGCTTGGAAATTTTAACCCAAGATATTTACCCTTGTGCTGTTTTTGTTAAAACAGATCGGCATACAGGACATTATCATCCAGCATTATTGGTACAAAGTACGCAGGTCAATGAAGTCAATACCTCATTGATTTTGCCAAGTCTGCAATTATTACGTGACAAACAAACCGTACAGCTACGTTTAGGTGAAGAAGAACTAAAAGTGTTCTTAATTAAGCCGTTATTGATTACCCAAAGCTTTATGCGCTTTGATTTTGAGTTGTTGAATGACCAACAACAGCCTTTACTTGATGGTTTTATTCAGAAACAAGTGAATGAAGTTAAAAATCACGATTTATGGGAAGCATTAAAGTGAGAAATCCATTATTGTCTAAAAAGCTCAAACGTACCGAAACACGTTTACTCATAATCGATGACAACCAAATACGTTTTAATCAAATTTGTGAACAACTCACTGCAAATGAGCACCGTGTTCAGGCTTATCTATTAGATGACATTAAAAACTTTGAAAAACAATTACATTTAACTTGGGATTTGGTGATCTTTGGTCGTGCTTATGACCTAAAAGTCGATCAGGCACTCACTTTAATTCGTGCATCACAGCAACCAAATTTACCGCTACTTTTGCTCAAACCAGACGATTACGATGCCACGCAATACACCAGTTATGTGCGCAAAGGCATCTATGACATTATCAATTTAGATTACCCCGAACGCTTCTATTTTGGCTTAATTCGCGCACTGTCTTTTAGTCGCTTACAGCAGTCACAAGAACAACTTATGACTGAACTGGAAAATGCGCAATCACAAGCTCAGGCGTTGGTCGAAGACAGTAGCAAAGCAGTAGCCATTATTCAGGAAGGAATTCATGCACAAGCCAATGCTGAATATTTACAGCTATTTGGTTTAAAAAGTGAAGATGACCTTATTGGCTTGCCATTATTGGATTTATTGCAACCGCAAGATATTACAGATTTTAAATTCCGCTTTAAGAAAGTCAGTCAAGGACAATTTGAACATGGCCGTTTTGATATTCATAGCCAAAACCCGCTATTAGCAAAACAAAACCCGCTCAAAATTGAATTTGTTGGAGCAGCTGACGACGCCATACAAATCACCATAGATATTGAAAATACGGCGCAAAATACATCCCCTGCTCAAACGACAGCAGACAAAGCAGCGGCAAAACCAAGCACATACCAATTGGTAAATCGCACTTTAGCCAAACAGCCTTCTAGTGCCAATGCTTTGGTGGTGTTTTCTTTGGCGAACTGTCCTGAATCAATTTTCCAAGCCGACTGGCAAACCACAAAAAATTACTTTACCAACATTCAAAATTTTTTAAAAGAACAGACCAATGTACCATTATTTAATGTGAGTAATGGTTTAGTGGTTGGTTTGTTCCAAGCAGAATCGCCTGCAATTTTAGAATCGAAACTGATTGGCTTAAATTCACTCACGAAACCGCAATTACTTACGGTAGATCAACATACTTACCCACTTAATTTGCGTATTGGTTATGTGCCATTCACTCCAGACATTCAAAATGAAAGCAGTTTTGAGCAACTGATTAGCCAAGGTTTTGCCAACGCATTACCACAACAGCAAGAACAACATAACTCAGGTTTAACCTTAGACTTGTCCTTTGGTGAATCTAACTTAAATGTAATTGAATCTGCTGCAGCTGTACCACAATCGTATAGTGAATCTGCGATTATTGCAGCGATACGTCAAAGTCTTGATCGTGGTGAAATTCATCTGAAGTATCAACAACTTTATGATAAGCAAGACACCAATTTATATACCTATGAAGTAACTAGTGGCTTTATTTTCAATAGTGAATGGAAATCACTGACAGGCTTAATAGATTTGGCTGAAGACCCAGAATTATCCATTAAACTGGATCGTTGGATTTTGGTCGAAGCTTGTAAACAATTGCACAACTTCATCACCCAATATCCTGAAGCGAAGCTGATTATCAATTTAAACAAATTTGTTTTATTACAAGACCGCAGCTTCCCTGAGTTTGTGTCTAAACTGATAACGATTATTGGTAGCCGCCTCAGCCATCCATTAATTTTGCAATTCTCTGAAGAAGACATCAGCCAAAACTTAGGTGATGCGCAGAAACAAATCAGTTTATTACGTCAGCACGGCGCTGAAATTTCTCTGCGTGATTTTGGTCATTCGATTTATAGTGAATCTATCTTGAAACAAGTCGATATTCACTACTTGACCTTGCACAGTGCACTGACTGAAAAACTGGCTGCTGATGACTCGACGCAAGAATTACAGGAAAAATTGAGCATTTATAGTGAAATTAAACCTGTAGAAGTGTTATTGCGTGACTTAAATGATATGAACCTGTTTGCGAATGCGTGGAATGTCGATGCGCGCTTTATTCAGGGTGATTATTTCCAGAAAAAACTCGATCATTTAATTGATGTGCAAGACCAATAAGGTCTTGTGCATTAGGGTCTATTTGTAGACCCTAAAATTTAAGGCACAAAAAAACGGGCAATTGCCCGTTTTTTTCGTACTGGATATTAACGTTTGATAGAACGTGACATACCAGCAAAACGTTGTTTGAACTTGTCGATACGACCGCCAGTGTCAACGTTCTTTTGCTTACCAGTGTAGAACGGGTGGCATGCAGAACATACGTCAAGATAAAGAGTTTCTTTACCAACTGCTGAACGAGTTTCGATTACGTTACCGCAAGAACAAGTTGCAACTAATTTTTCATATTTTGGGTGAATATCGGCGCGCATCGTCGATTACTCCTAAGATTTAAGAAGGCTTAAGCTGTCATCGCAATTGGTCACTCTCATTAAAAAAATGAGGACATGCTTTAAAAGCAGACCAACACCACAACAGACCATTCTTTTGGCCCACCGAGACGGATACCGTCAGAGCTAAGCACAACAAGTTGGGCAATATTATACGGAATAAAATATTTTAAAGCTAATTATTCTTAGGAATTTAATTCCTGAGGTTCAGTCGAATCGGGCTGCTTTTCGAGATAATTGGCTATCACACCGCACACCATCAACTGAATTTGATGGAAAATCATGATCGGTAAAACAATCATCCCCAACGGCTGCCCAATAAATAAAATTTGCGCCATCGGTACACCACTGGCTAAGGTTTTTTTGGAGCTACAAAAAAATGCGGCAATTTGGTCTTCACGTGCAAAACCCAACCATTGCGGCACAACCCACGCCAACCACATCACAAGGGTCAATAACACGGAACAAGCAATAATCAACAGCAATAAAGTCATACCACTAACTTGATGCCACAATCCTGCTACCACTGCCCCACTAAATGCACCATAAACCACCATCAAAATCGAACCCTGATCAAATACCTTGACCAGCTTTGGTAATTTCAACATCTGAGGAAAAACATAAGGACGTAATAACTGCCCCAAAATAAATGGCACCAATAACAATAAAGTAATTTGAATAATCGAATTTGTCGGGTCAAAACCGTGTTCAGACTGCCCTAAAATAAAGATGCCTACTAAAACTGGGGTAATAAACATCCCAATTAAATTAGAGAATGACGCACTGCAGACTGCGCTGGCAACATTGCCTTTTGCCACTGACGTAAAGGCAATTGAAGATTGCACGGTTGAAGGCAAAAAGCACATGAACAAAAAGCCCCAATACAGCTCCTGCCCGAGCATTGGCACTAGAATTGGCTTTGCCAGCAAACCTAAAATTGGGAATAACGCAAAGGTAAAAGTAAATACCAACGCATGCAATTTCCAATGCATCATGCCCTGAATGACAGCTTCACGTGATAATTTCGCCCCATGCAAAAAGAATAAGATTGCAATGGCAACTGTCGTAATCACACTAAAAACTTCGGCTGCTTGCCCTGACACAGGCACGACACTGGCGAGGATGACCATCACAAACAAAAGAATGGTAAAGCGATCCAATGCCAATAACTTCAACATAAACACATCCTGTATATTCTTTTACTGTTGCAAAAAAGCCCAGCAATTTTTACCTTTCGATAAAGGTATATTACTGAGCAATATTCAAAAAGCGAGCATTTTCAGGCGATGTTCAATATTTTCAAAATGAATACTGAACAACATTCAGTT
The DNA here is from genome assembly GCF_004331005.1 of Acinetobacter sp. ANC 5045. Lineage (NCBI taxonomy): Bacteria > Pseudomonadati > Pseudomonadota > Gammaproteobacteria > Moraxellales > Moraxellaceae > Acinetobacter > Acinetobacter sp. ANC 5045. The sequence continues at coordinate 39,829 of NZ_SJNS01000005.1, forward strand.
TATTGCGCCATAAAGGTTTGGTTTTTACTGCTTCACTGATGAAGACTTAGTTATTACGTGCGTTCTGATCTTGCTGAATCAATTCAACTTTATAACCATCTGGGTCTTCAACAAAAGCAATGACAGTCACGCCACCTTTCATTGGCCCTGCTTCACGTACCACATTGCCACCACGCGCTTTAATTTCTTCACATGCTTTGTAGGCATCTTCTACCGCAATTGCGATATGACCATAGCCATTGCCCAAATCATAGCTGTCTGTATCCCAGTTATGCGTCAACTCTAAAACGGTGTGATTTTCTTCATCGCCATAGCCTACAAAAGCAAGGGTAAAACGACCTTCTTCATAATCACGCTTACGCAGCAAAGTCATGCCTAAAACTTCTGTATAAAATTTTAATGATTGCTCTAAATTACCTACACGTAACATGGTATGCAGCATGCGCATGTCATTCATCCTTTTGTTCAATCGGTTTTGCTTGTATGTGTTGATGGTCACGTAACAATTTCGCCACCCACACCACTAAAATTAAAATAGGGATTCCAATTAATGTGGTCATGAGGAAAAAGTTTGGATAACCAATATTGGTCACTATAGTACCTGAATAACCACCTAAAATCTTAGGAGTCAAGGTCATGAGTGAGCTAAAAATTGCATATTGCACAGCAGTAAATGACACACTGGTTAAACTGGATAAAAATGCGATAAAAGCCGCGCCCGCTAAACCTGAAGCCAAGTTATCGACAATAATCGCAAAATATAACCATGCTGTGCTATATGGCTTAATCACCTTGCCCTGAATTTCAACCATATTGTTTGAAGATGATTGAACGATCGGCAAAGGTTGTATATCTACATCCAAGGCATTGCCTTCATGTGTGTTTAAATCGACCTGATAGGTTTGGCTGTGTTGTTGTACAGTTTGCTGTCCATTTAATAATACAGCTTGCAGTTGTTTACTTGGTGAGTCTGCCAAAAGCTGCCCTGCAATCGCTGCCGTAAAAATTCCTTGTGCATCTAGTTTTGCATCAAAATTTTGACCATCTAGCTGCAGTACAATTTTTTGCTGTTCGGTTAAGGCAGGCCCTGCATATTGCCCACGTACGACAATACTGTTGCTGGCTTCATTTTCGCTAATACGATTATCCGAAGTCAGTGGTAAAAACTGGAGTTGTGCAGTTTCAATCTCAGTTTGGTGCAAATACGGCATCGACACTAAACGTGACGGCGTATCGCCCGTTTGGTATTGCGCACGTACCTGAATTTCATCCTGTGTTGCTAAAACCTGACTAGGCACAGCCACTTTCCAATATCCAACTTCATCGGCCTGGGTTTGATATTGTTGCTGCCCCACAGAAACTTGCACATCGCTCAGTTGCTGTCCTGACTTCACCAGACCAATAAAAATAAGATTGGTGGATGATGCCAACACCGCGCCAACAAACATTAATTTCATAATGTTCATACGCTGTGCCAGTAAACCGCCCAAGAAGCCACCCACTAAACTGAAAATGACCCCATAAACCTTAACCGCTTCGGCAATTTGTTCTTTGCTAAAGTTCAAATCCTGATAGAACACATTGGAAATTACACCTGCAATAATGTCTGAAACTCGATAAAAACCAATCAAGAGTAATAACACCAGTGCCAGTTTCATGCCGTAGCGTTTAAAGAAATCTGCAACAGGATGCACCCATGTTTCAAATGCCATCTGTTTATTGACTGCGCCCAATTTGACCAAAATTGTGCCCATGCCTACAGCAGCCGCACCCGATGCAATAAAACGTAAAGCTTCTATAGAAAATAATAAAAATGCATCTTTGAGTTGGAATTGTTGTTTTAAGGCTTCGGTAAAATTACCCGAAAAGACGTAGCACAATACAAAACTGAATACCGCAACAAAAAACACTGTCACCAGACGAAAATAGTCGCGTCGTTGATAATGCTTGCTGACCCGATTCACTTGCGGCTCACGAATCACCAAAGTCGTGATAATGCCAATCAGCATCACCGCAGCCATCGCCAAATAGGTAATTTTCCATGCACTATAAATATAGTTGCCTTTGGCTGTACCTAACGAGGCTGCCAAAAATAAAGCACCTGCCCCTGCGACAATCATCCCAATGCGATAGCCCGCGTTATAGGTCGATGCCAACACGGTTTGCATTTGAGTTTCAGCCAGTTCGATACGGTAAGCATCAATCACAATATCTTGCGTGGCTGCAGAAAAGCCCAGTAATACTGCACCCAATGCCATTTGATATAAATGCGCCTGTCCCAAAGCTGGGTCAGAAAATGCCATCACCGCAATTGCACAAACAATTAAACATTGGGCGATGAGCAGCCATGCCCGACGTCGCCCCAGTTTTTTGGTTAAATAGGGTACGGGTAATTCATCAATTAATGGTGCCCAGACAAATTTAAAGGAATAACCCAAGGCAGCCCAACTAAAGAAAGTGACCGCACTTTTGTCAATGCCTGCTTCGCCCAACCACAAAGATAGACTGGAAAAAATCAGTAAAATTGGAATACCTGCAGAGAAGCCCAAAAACAGCATAATCAGCGCACGACGGTCTAAAAATGCCGTAAATGCAGCTTTCCACCCTGTATTTTGTGCTGAAGTTTGCCCAGTCTGTTGTGTGGTCATTCGATTATTATTTTCTATCAAGTCAAATTGTTGTTATTCAATCGCGGAATAGCTTCTGTTTCAACAGTATTTATGAAATTATCCACAACAGCCTTGTCATTTTGTAGTAAAAATTACGGCTTAGCTTGAATTTTCCGCTTAAACCTGTATACCTTTAAACTTCTAACTGCAATATTTCGTTTTGGATTTCTACAGTGACCCAAAGACTTGATCAAATCACCCCATCAATGACAACCAACACAACAACAGCAGCGCAAGATGAACAACAACCGCTTCTCAGCTCTGCCTTTGAACAAAGCGAAATACAAACGACTTTAGAAAATACACGACTCAAAGCAACACAACTAACCCATATTCCAAATTACGATAACATTCCCGCTTCGACCCGACGCATTAAACCGCTGAATAATTTTTTAGGACAAGATCGGGCACGCGCTTCGGTGGAAGCAGGTATTTCCCTGCCATATTCTGGCTACAATATTTTTGCAGTGGGTACGGCGGGATTGGGCAAACGTACCATGGTCAAGCGTTTGCTGCAGCAACATGCCAAGAGCATGCCCACACCGAATGACTGGGTTTATGTCAATAATTTCAAACACCCGCGCCAACCGATTGCCTTGCAACTGCCTGCAGGTCAAGCGCCTAAATTTCAAAGTTTGTTACATCAAACTTGGCAAACTATTTTAAAGCAACTCGAACGTCGCTTTACCGCAGAAACCTATCACAACCGCATTGAAATGATTCGTCAGCAAGCGGGTGATGAACAGCAACAAGCCTTAATTGAGCTGACCAGTGAAGGTGAAGAACTCGATTTAAAACTGATTGCGCAGGAAGATGAACATTGCTTTGTACCCGTGCATCTGAAAAATGACAAAATGCAGGAAATGTCTAAGGAAGATATTAACGCCTTGGACAGCAAAACCCGTGCAGAAATTGCGTCCAATATTCGTTATATGAATAAAAAACTGGAGCGTTTGGGTTTGCATTTAGGCGATTTAGAAGATGACGCACGTGACAAAGTACAAGACCTGAACCGTGATATTGCCAAACAAGTGGTAATGCCACGCATTGATATTATTCAAAATAAATATCCTAGTGTCGAAGGTTTGACTGAATATTTACAATACTATGCCGAAGATATTATTAATAATGTCGAGTTTGTTTTAGAACAGGAAGAAGATGATTTCCGTCCTGGCACCTTTAGCCGTATTCCTGCGCGCTACCAAGCCAATATTATTGTGACGCACAAACCCAACAGCGGTGTACCTGTTATTTTTGAAGATTTTCCAACCCATTACAATTTATTGGGGCATGTAGAACAACTCACGCAAAACGGCACCATTACCACTGACTTTACCTTAATTCGTGCAGGCAGCTTACATAAAGCCAATGGCGGCTTTTTAATGCTCGAAGCAGAGCAATTACTGGAACAGCCTTATGCATGGCAAGGACTGAAACGTGCTCTAAAATCGGGGCAATTAAAACTTTCATCTTTGGAGCACATGCTGACGCTAACAGGCAGCATTTCCATTGAACCACAAGCCATTCCACTAAATATTAAAGTGATTTTACTGGCAGAGCCTGAAATTTATTATGAAATTTTAGAGCTAGAACCCGAACTTGGCAGCGTGTTTAAAATCCGTGCCGACTTTACCGATACATTACAACGTAATGACGAAAACGAGCAGGCATATATGCAGCTGATTGCCGACTATGTGCAATCTGACAAATTATTGCCGTTTGACCGTTCTGCTTTGGCGGCTTTACTGACTGACTCAAGCCGTCAAGCTGAAGATCAAAGCTCACTCTCCTTACATGCCCTCACCTTGGGGGATTTAATTCGTGAATCGCATCACCATGCGGCACAGGCGGGCGATAAAACGGTTTCCGAACAGCATATCAATACCGCACTGGATCATCGCAAATATCGCTTAGGCTATTTAAGAGAACTGTACTGGCAAGATTTATCACGCGGTACGCAGTTAATAGAAACTCGCGGACATCGTTTAGGGCAAATTAATGCCCTGTCGGTCATTCACTATGCCGATGTCGAGTTTGGCTTACCTTCGCGCTTAACCGCCTCAGTCTATCAAGGCGGCGGCGATATTTTAGATATTGAACGCAGTGTTGAACTTGGCGGTTCTTTACATGCCAAAGGCGTGTTGTTGATGGCCAGTTTCCTCAAAGCACATTTTGGCCGTGAGCAAATTTTACATTTTTCTGCTGCCCTTGCCTTTGAGCAAAGTTATGGTCAGGTTGATGGTGACAGTGCAACAGTGGCAGAGCTTTCTGCTTTGATTTCTGCAATCAGCCAACTACCTATTGACCAATCTTGGGCCATTACAGGCTCCATGAACCAACTTGGTCAAGTACAGCCAATTGGTGGCGTGAATGCAAAAATTGAAGGTTTCTTTGATGCCTGCAAACTGCAAGGTTTAACTGGCAAGCAAGGCGTGATTATTCCACGTCAAAATATGCAGCACCTTATGTTGCGTAAAGATGTGATTGAAGCGGTAGAACAAGGTCAGTTCCACATTCACGCCATTGATACCATTGACCAAGCCTTAGAAATTTTAATGGCGCGTCCTGTGGGTAAACTCACTAAAAAAGGACGTTACAGTAAAGGTTCAATTTACGCTGCAGTGATGGAACAACTTGAGTATTGGCAAGCCATTGAAGATGGTGCTGAAATTGAAGAAGAGCCAAAGAAAAAGAAAAAGTCCAAGAAAGAAAAGGACAAAAAAGACCCAGAGAAAAAGGACAAAGCGCAAAAAGCCAAGAAAAAACAGAAATCGGCTGAACCATCTGATGCGGCAACTTCTGATGAAGTCACTGCTGAGTCGGCTGAAACTGCTGAACTTGCAACTGAAAGTACTGCGGTAAACTAAGTGCAGTGATTCAAATCAGCTATTCAAGTGAATTCCAGATATAAAAAAAGCGCCAAGGCGCTTTTTTTATATCAACTTTTTTGTATGGATGACTTTGGTCTAGTGTGACCCAAGTCCAATACTTTAAGCTTCAGGTGCTGGGCTGTATTGCTCAACTAAAGGCTTTAACTCACCTTTCTGGAACATATCCAACATAATATCGCTACCACCAATCAACTCACCGTTAATCCACAATTGTGGGAAAGTTGGCCAGTTGGCAATTTTTGGCAAAGTGGTACGAATATCCTGATTTTCTAAAATATTCACATAAGCAAAAGGACGACCAATTTGACTGAGTGCTTCTACTGCGCGCGCAGAAAAACCGCATTGTGGAAATTGTGGTGTGCCTTTCATGTAAAGAAGAACAGCATGTTTAGCAATTTGTTCACGAATTAACGCTTCGGTATCGCGTACTTGTTCAGTCATTGGTAAATCCTCAACTCATCTGTGTGGCATTATACCCAAAACCGAGCAAAACAGTACGTCTAAAGCAATAAATCCAATTTTATTTACAATTAGGCTTTTCATCTGCAGTAGATTTTGCTTATATAAGTTTTTCCCTCCAACCTAACAGATAAGAGTTAGTCATGAATAACATTACCCTTGCTCCTGTGCAAACTGATCAACCATCACATTTGATGCCTGTATTTGGCCGTCAGCCGATCAGCTTTGTCCGCGGTCGAGGTTCTTATCTTTATACTGAAGATGGCACAGAATATTTAGATGCACTTACAGGCATTGCCGTATGTGGTTTAGGTCACGCACACCCTGCAATTACCGAAGCCATTGCAGATCAGGCGGCTACCTTAATTCACACCAGTAACTTGTTTGAAGTGCCGTGGCAGACTGCTGCTGCACAAAAATTGGCGCAAGTTGCTGGCATGGAAGAAGTGTTTTTTTCAAACAGTGGCGCAGAGTCTAACGAAGGTGCAATTAAAATTGCACGTAAATTCGGTCATATGCAAGGCGTAGCCAATCCTAAAATTATTGTTGCAGATCACTCTTTCCACGGTCGTACTTTGGCTACCCTGTCTGCAACTGGCAATAAAAAAGTTCAGGAAGGTTTTGCACCTTTGGTTGAAGGCTTTATTCGTGTGCCTTTTGGTGATGTCGAAGCCATTGAAGAAGCTGCGATTCAGCATCCTGATATTGTGGCTATTTTAGTCGAGCCGATTCAGGGTGAAGGCGGTGTGAATACTGCACCACAAGGCTTTAGCTACCTAGAAGACATCCGCCGTATTTGTAATCAACACAACTGGCTGATGATGCTGGATGAAGTACAAACAGGAAATGGTCGTACAGGTAAATTCTTTGCTTATCAGCACACCAATATTGTGCCTGATGTATTGACTACAGCGAAAGGTTTGGGCAATGGCTTCCCAATTGGTGCAGTCATGACTCAAGGTCGTGGTGTGGGCGTTCTTACTGCTGGTAATCATGGCTCAACCTACAGTGGTACTGCGTTAGGTTCACGCGTGGTTTACACTGTTATTGACACCATCCAGAAAGAAAACTTGGTAGAAAATGCAGCAAAAATGGGTGGCTACATTGTGGAACAATTGCGTCAACAACTCGCAGACCAAAATGTAAGCGTGCGTGGTTTTGGCTTGATGATTGGTATTGAATTACCAAAACCATGTGCAGAGTTGGTCGATATTGCCCGCGATGAATACAAAATGATTATTAACGTAACTGCAGGTTCTGTAGTGCGTTTATTGCCAACATTAAATATTACTCAAGCCCAGGCAGATCAATTGATTGAACGCCTTGTAGCAATGATTAAAAAATTCTTGGCTTAAATAAATCCCTAACAAAAAGCCGCAGTTTGAACTGCGGCTTTTTGCTAACTAAATGGTCGATCAGTATATTATCAACATTCAATTAAGATGCTTCTTGAAACACTCGCCCACCCGGCAATTGAGAAAAATATTGTTTTAAGGCTTCCAAACAACGATGTACTTTCATCGGTTGTTGCTCATGTTTGGAAATGATTGCATACAAGGTAAATGCGGGTAATTTCCACTCAGGCAAAATTTCAACCAAACTGCCATTAAGCAAATCTTTTTGAATATCCAAATGCAAAATTCGCGCAAGCCCATGCCCTTGCATACACAAAGATTTAGACACCAACACATTATTGGTCGATAGACGCGAGCCCAACTCTACATCCACATTTTCAGCAGTGCTGATATGCTTAAAATTGAGTTGCTGAAAATTCTTCATAATGGTTAATGGAATTAACTCGTGATGTTTTAAATCTTCAGGACGTGAAATGGGCGCGGTTTGATTTAAATAACTAGGTGATGCGACTAAAACTTGGTCAATAAGTGCAATAGGAATCACATGCTGGTTTTGATCTTCAATTATTGGACTCATACGCAGCGCAATATCAATACGACCATCAATCAGGTCAATGTATTGATTGTCGGTTTCTAGATGTACAGACAAGCCACGATGGGCAGACAGCCAATGAGAAAGTGCGGGAATCACATGGTTCGCGGCTAATTCTGGAGTGGTGGCAATTCTTAAATCACCGACCAAATCATCTCTTAACTCATTAATGCGTATTTTACCACGCTCAGCAGCGGCGAGCATTTCTTGACAACTGTGGAAAAAAGCTTGTCCTGCTTCAGTCAAACTCAGTTTTCTAGTAGAACGATGCAGAAGCGTGACTTCCATATCTTGTTCTAGTGAACGGATTTGCTGACTGACGGCGCTGGTGGTGATCCCTAAATCACGTGCTGCACCGCTAAACGAGCTTTTTTCAACAACACAAGCAAATACACCCATTGCTCGAAGTTGATCTAACATAAATTCCCTCTGAAATTATAATCGTTGCCCTCATCTATCGATAAAAGCAACTTATTGTATTATACGGTGAAATTTATGTTTTGTATTTGCAAAATTTAATTTATTGGTAAAACATTAGTTGGATTGATTGGCTTGCCATCTAGACGTACCTGAAACTCCAACATGGTACGTGTTGCACCAGAAGAACCCATTTCAGCAATCTTTTGACCCGCTGTGACATTTTGACCACTGCTCACATTCATCTTACTGTTATGTGCATAGGCGGTGATATAACCATCAATGTGCTTGATTAAAATCAAGTTCCCATATTCTTTTAATCCATCTGCAGCATAAACCACCTGCCCATCTGCTGCGGCATAAATTGGATCGCCCACATTGCCACCGTAACGAATTCCTTTGATATTACTTGCCAAATTAAACTGTGCAATCACAGCACCTTGTGATGGTTTCACCCAGCGCAATGTGCTGCTACGCACAGGTGTACTTGGTGTGGTTGAGCTAGTGGTCGTGGTTGTAGTCGATGTTACCGGTGCAGGTGTCACAGGTGTCGTTGGTAATGTGACTGTTTGACGTTGAATTGGTGCAGCCTGTGTTACAGGGCGAGTGCTTGTTGTACGTGGTGCATTGCCCGCTTTCAAACGAATCGACTGCCCGACATAAATACGATACGGCGGTGCAATATCATTCATTTCTGCAATGCTGAGATAGCTCAAACCATAACGTGCAGCGATACCACTTAAAGTATCACCCGAACGCACAGTATAAAAATTCGGCGCTGTTGCATAACGCGCAGAATTATTCACTTGAGGTTTAGAGGCACAACCACTCAACACGACGGTAGCCACAACAGCACTTGATAACACTAAGGTTTTCAACAATGCTGTTGGTGTGCTAAATAAACGATACTGAAACACCACAGGCATTCTTTCCTCTCTACAAATTCTAAATATTTTCTATTGCGCTAAGAGTAGCAAAAAAGTCCTTGTAATGAGGCTTACAAGCTACTTTTTCACAAAGTTATAACATTAGTTAGCCAATTTGGGAAAATTGACTGTGCAATGATTGCAAAACGTCATAATTGGTGGCATCCATCTGAATTGGTGTCACGCTGACATAGCCATTTGCTACCGCAAAAAAATCAGACTCAATTTCAGTTAAGCCTTTTTTCGGTGCAGCCACTGCCTCGCCCGACAAACCAATCCAATACACTTGACGCCCTCGTGGATCGACCTGACTAGTAATTGGCTTAGATTGGGTACGCTGTCCTTGATAGGTAATTTTTGTGCCCTGCAACACTGGCACATCTGGAATATTCACATTAAAAATATGTCGTGCAGGTAAACTTGGTAAACCTTGAGCAATAAAGTCATGTACCCACTGCGCTGCCTGCATATAATCTTGCGGATGCTGATAAGCACGTACATTATGCCCTGCAAGTGATACCGCAATCGCAGGCTGTTTCATCAAACGTCCTTCAAATGCCGCACCGACTGTGCCTGAGTACAGTACATCATCCCCTAGATTTGCACCGCTGTTAATGCCGCTGACCACCAAATCAAATTCGAAATCGAACAATCCATTCATCGACAAATAGACACAGTCTGCAGGTGTACCATTCACTGCCCAGAAATCTTCAGCAATTTGCACAGGACGTAATGGTCGGTCTAAAGTCAGCGCACTCGAAAAACCACTGCGTTCACTTTCGGGTGCAACAATCACCACGCGACCCAAAGGTTTTAAGGCTTTCGCCAAAGCTTGGATACCAGGTGCAAACACGCCATCATCATTGGCTATCAAAATATTCACAGAAAAATCTCAGATAAAACAAATATAAAGGTTATATACTAATATATAGCAACGTCGGTTCAATCTTAAACTTGTTTGTGCCTGATTCATGCCTAAGCACATTTAATAAGCACACGACAACAAAATGACTGATCAGCACATTTCATTGAAATATACAAAAGATTATATATATTTAGCGCTTAACATCCATCCAAAAATATATGTGATTCTCATGATTTTAGCTTTGTCATTTCGTCGTTTATTGGGTCTAGGTTTTGCTGCTGTATTAACGCAGTCTGTAATTGCAGAAGATTTGACTGCAGCAGAAGCCAATACGATTGTGAAAGAAGATGTTGCAGCGGCACAAGTCATGACTGAAATGTGCCCTGCACTGATTGGAAAAAATGCAAAATTAGATGCCAATATTCAAGCACTGATTCAAACTTATCTACAAGATTATTCAGAATCGAACATGACGCTTGCCAAACTACAAGCCGACGCAGAATATCAATCCGTTTTAGCTGAAGCGCGTGAAGCAGCAAAAGATACAGCCAAAGAAGAGCAAAAAGTAGTGTGTCAGGAAGCTTTAGAATTAGCACTTTAAATCACATGATTTAAATACTATTTTGAGCCTGTAAATAATTTTGCATACTCACCCTTTAAGGCAAACTTTCAAAGTTTGCCTTAAATTTTATGCTTAGTTTTTATATCTGGTATTTTTCCACTATTATTTTACGCTTTATATCAAGCCACTGATTTTCAAATTTCAGACTTTAATCTTCACTTTTTATACATGATTTGCGCTCAGATCACACAGCTTTAATACATTTTCACTCTTTCAATTCGCAAATAAATGATTCATCTTATAAGCACTTAAATGAATCGGTAGATTCAGTTCAAACAATATTTAAGGTACTTGATATGCAATTTTCTGGCTTAAAAAATTCACGTGCAGTTCATTTTTTTGGCGCAGTTGCGCTCAGTTTGGGTTTAAGTCAAGCCGCAATTGCGCAAGAAGAAAATATTGAAGTGACGCCATTACAACAAGTGACTCAGCAAGAATTAGCCGCTATTTATGTGTTATCTGAAGTTTGCCCTTCACTAGTCAAAGAACAAGATCAATTTCATCAGGGTTATACAAAACTTGCCCAAGAATATATGCCTAAAGAAAAAGACGCTGTTACTGCCTTAAGTAAACTCAGCAAACAAAAAAGCTTCCAGCCAATTTTAAAAGAAGCCCGTGCCGATGCCAAAGCTGCTGGAACAGCCAAAAACCAAGCAATTTGCCAAGAATTGACAGCATATAGCAGATAATACAATTTGGTTACAATACTTTTATCAATAAGCCGATTTCTCCCATAGAAGTCGGCTGAGCTTTGCCCTAAAATGCTAGCTCTTTTGTGCATACCTCAAGTATTGGAACCTCTTAGAATGACCCCAAAAAGCGCCCTTGCTGCATTATTACTATTACCAAGCTTTTCTTATGCAGCAACTGTCTTAGCTACACCACCAGAACTCAATAACAAATCATACGTTTTGATGGATTATGAGACGGGACAAATTTTAGCTTCAAAAAATGAAAACGAAAAACTCGCCCCTGCCTCAATGACCAAAATGATGACTAGTTTCATCATTGAACAAAAGTTATTAAAAGGCGAACTCACGGAAGATGAACAAGTCCGCATGAATGAGTCTGCATGGTGTCGTGGCAGCAGCACAGAATCATGTATGTATGTTCCTTTAAATGGCACAGCAACCGTACTTGAAATGCTACGCGGAATTATCGTGCAATCGGGCAACGATGCATCTAAAGCCATGGCAGAGCACATTGCAGGTAATGAAGGCACATTCGTTCACATGATGAATGAAGAAGCCAAACGTATTGGCATGAGCAATACCCAGTTTATGAACTCTACGGGTATGCCTGCTGAAGGTCACTTTTCTACCGCAAAAGATATGGCGACTTTAGCGCAGCACATCATCCATGACAGCTCAAAATACTACCCAATTTATTCTGAAAAAGAGTTTTCTTTTAATGGAATTAAACAAGGCAACCGTAATGCCCTGTTATATACCGACCCAAGCGTGGATGGTTTAAAAACAGGTCATACCAACGAAGCGGGTTACTGCTTAACCACTTCATCTAAACGTGGCCCAATGCGTTTAATTTCGGTGATTTTTGGTGCGCCAACCATGCAAGCTCGTGCAACTCAAACTCGTGAATTGTTAGCTTGGGGTTATGCAAACTACGAAACTGTACGTGTACAGCCTGCCAACCAAGTCTTAGCTAAAGCAAAAGTATGGTACGGTAAAAGCAAAGAAGCACAAATTGGTTTGCCAGAAAACTTTAACGTGACCATGCCAAAAGGCAAAGCCAACCAAATTAAAACTCAATTGGTGGTTCAACCTAAATTGACTGCTCCTTTGAAAAAAGGTCAAGTGATTGGTAAATATGTCGCAACCTTAGATGGTAAAGTGATTGCTGAAAAACCATTGGTGGCGTTGCAGGAAGTGGAAGAAGCGGGTTTCTTTGCACGTATGCTAGACCATATCAAACAATTCTTTAGCAACTTATTCTAAGATTCATAAGCTTAGACTAAAGCGCAAAGCACACATGCCCGCATGTGTGCTTTTTTATTTTATACTGTCCTCAATCCTAAATTTATAAGCTAAAGATTTGTCCATCATGAAAAAAAATGTGCGTGCTTATTTAGAGCAAACCCCAAAAATTGACGCAAGCTGTTATGTAGATGAATTGTCGGTGGTGATTGGTGATGTGCATTTGGCCGCAAATGTATCGGTTTGGCCATTTGCCGTGATTCGTGGTGATGTTAACCATATTCGGATTGGTCAAAATTCCAATGTGCAAGATCATGCCATGCTGCATGTTAGCCATAAAAAAGCCGACAAACCTGAAGGTTCACCGCTGATTATTGGCGAAGATGTCACAGTTGGACATGGTGTGACCTTACACGGCTGCACCATTGGCAATCGGGTGTTATTGGGCATCAACACAATTGTTTTGGATGATGTCATTATTGAAGATGATGTAATGATTGGCGCAGGGTCTTTAGTGCCACCGCGTAAGCGTTTGGAAAGTGGCTATTTGTACGTGGGTAGCCCTGTGCAAAAAGTTCGTCCTTTAACCGACAAGGAAAAAGAGTTTTTGCCTTATTCTGCACGGCACTATGTAAAAGTGGCGGGGAATTATCAATAATCCACCCCTCAAAGTTCTTTTTGATTGTTGTAATTTGAGGGATTACACGTTCTGCACCGTTAATTTTAAACTCAGTGTATGAATGACATGATTAATCTTATCAAATCGAGAGGCTGAATCTTGACTTAGAGTTTTATACAAAGCTTTACGGTCAATATCTGCCTCTTTTTCTATTTGTGCAATAGCTTTGACTTTGGCAACAACACCTAGCGCAAATGAGATCACATCCAGCATCACCAAATGAATCAAAGAACAAAGTACCCCTCACATCTTCCCACAACTACACAAACCTACATTTACAGTTTTAAAGAAATCCCCTTTCAACATAGCCACATCCCCCTAAATTTTGTAGAATATGCGTTTTACCCCATGGTGCTTTTCAATGACCGCTTGGACTGCTCACGTTACTGTCGCCACCGTTATCGAAAAAAACGGAAAATTCCTGTTTGTTGAAGAACATACAGAAGGTGTGACGCATAGCGTGTTTAATCAGCCTGCAGGGCATGTTGAAGCTAGCGAAAGCTTAATTGAAGCAGCAATACGTGAAACCATGGAAGAAACTGGGCATCGGGTGAAAATTAATGCCTTACTCGGTATTTATAGCTATACTCCGCCTATGTTTCCTGACCGCACCTATTATCGCTTCTGCTTTCTAGCCGAATCGCTGCAACATGATGCGCAAGCCCAGCTCGATCCCGATATTATTGGTACAGTATGGATGTCTGCAGACGAACTGGCTGAATCAGCACGTGCCCGAAGTCCGTTGGTACTGAAAGCGGTTCAAGATGCGCTCAGTGGTCAATCTTATCCTTTATCGCTCATTTACGAGCACCAAAATTCTCCCCTTATTTCTAGTTTGGATGCCTAATCCTATGCAACAACGTGTCATCGTCGGTATGTCAGGTGGTGTAGATTCATCTGTTTCTGCTGCACTTCTACTTCAACAAGGTTATCAGGTTGAAGGGCTTTTCATGAAAAACTGGGAAGAAGATGACGGCACTGAATATTGCACCGCGATGGAAGATCTTGCCGATGCGCAAGCGGTGTGCGACAAGCTAGGCATTAAGTTGCATACAGCCAACTTTGCGATGGAATATTGGGATCGGGTTTTTGAGCATTTTCTTGCCGAATATGCCGCAGGACGCACGCCAAACCCAGATATTTTATGCAATAAAGAAATTAAGTTCCGTGCCTTTTTAGATCACGCCATGAATTTAGGCGCAGATTTTATCGCCACAGGTCACTACGCTCGTCGTGGTGGAACGCAGTACAACTCCAAAGGTGAAGCATACGCTCCACTGTTACGTGGTTTAGATAAAAATAAAGATCAAACCTATTTCTTACATGCAGTGCATGGTCGTGAAATCAATAAAACCTTGTTCCCTGTGGGCGAAATTGAAAAGCCGCAAGTCCGAAAAATTGCCGAAGAACTAGATTTAGTCACTGCCAAGAAAAAAGACTCGACAGGGATTTGCTTTATTGGTGAACGTCGCTTTAATGATTTCTTAAAACAATATTTGCCTGCTCAAGCTGGAAAAATTGTTTTAGACGATGGCAAAGAGGTTGGTGAACATCACGGCTTAATGTACTATACGCTCGGTCAGCGTGGCGGGATTGGTATTGGCGGCTTAAAAGGTGTTGCTGAAGGTGCATGGTTTGTCCTGCATAAAGATATTGAAAACAATCGTTTAGTGATTGGTCAAGGTCATGAACATCCACTCATGCAAAGCACTATTTTATGGAGCGAAGCAATTGATTGGGTGGCAGGTGAACAAGAAATTCCAGCGTCAGGCTTCCGTTGTACTTGTCGCACTCGCTATCGCCAAGATGATCAGGACTGTGTAATTTTCAATGATGACAGCATGCCTGGCGGTGTACGTGTGGAATTTGATGAACCACAACGTGCAGTCACTCCTGGTCAAAGTGTCGTATTCTATTCAGGCGAAATGTGTTTAGGCGGTGGTGTGATTCACCATACCAATGCACCTAAACCCGATTTTATTTAAGGATTGTTTTGGATGACAGAGTTACCGTTTCAACAGTCACCAACTCTGAATGTTCGCCAAAATCGTGCCTTGGCGTTAGCGGGTGTGTTTCAAGCCACCCAGCTCACGCACATGACTGCACTCACAGGCAGACAAAGTATTGGTGAAAGCGGTAACTTTTATTTTGAGCAATTAATTAAAGCCAGTTTAAATATCCGTCCAAGTAGCAATCACAGTTCGCAAACTTTGGATTTTTTTAATCATTTGGCCGATATTTCTTTGGGTTTAAAAACGCTAGAAAGCAGCATCAACCAACCTTTTAATACTGCTCCTAAATCGCGTTTACCTAAACTATCCAATACCAAACTACCCATGTCGTATGCGATGGCACTCTTACAATTAGAAAAGAAAGTGTATAGCAATCCTAAATACGTCGAAATTATTGAGCAGTCACAGCAAAAAATCTTAAAACAACTTTCATTTTTTGATCATAACTATTTGCATCCCAGTATTATTGCCAATTTAGCCCAAACCTATGTCGATACTGCGGGACAAATTAACCCGCGCATTATGGTACGTGGCAATGCAGAAGCATTTAAGGATTCTGCACATACCAACCGAATTCGAGCTTCGCTTTTTACAGGCTTACAAATGGCACACCTTTGGCGTCAACTTGGTGGCAGTTCATGGGGCATGGTATTTAGCAAACGTAAATTATTACGTGATATTCAAGATCTGGCGCGTTTACAGTATCAGGTGGTTTAAACCATGCTGAACACGCTTTTGTTTTAGGTTTAATTCCAAAGTTTAAGGAATCGATATGAACGCTTTAACCGCACTTTCTCCATTAGATGGGCGCTATGCAAGCAAATGTGATGCTCTCCGCCCTTTCCTCTCTGAGTTTGGTTTAATCCATGCTCGTGTGACTGTTGAAGTGCGTTGGTTACAAGCGCTTGCCAATCGTCCTGAAATTACCGAAGTACCTGCTTTCAGTGCTGCAACGAATGCTGCATTAGATGCAATTGTTGCAGATTTCTCTGAAGATGATGCCAACCGCATTAAAGAAATTGAACGCACCACCAACCATGACGTAAAAGCAGTTGAATATTTCTTAAAAGAAAAAATTGCCAACATTGATGAGTTAAAAAATGCAGGTGAGTTCATTCACTTTGCTTGTACTTCAGAAGACATCAACAACTTGTCACATGCTTTAATGCTTAAAAATGGTCGTGAAGTATTGGTTGCAGCGATGCAGCAAATCATTGATTCGATTGTTGCATTGGCAGAAAAACACGCAGATCAACCAATGTTGTCACGTACTCACGGTCAAACTGCAAGCCCAACAACTTTGGGTAAAGAAATGGCAAACGTGGCATATCGTCTTGCACGTCAAATCAAACAGTTCAAGCAAGTTGAGCTTTTGGGCAAAATCAATGGTGCAGTAGGTAACTACAACGCTCACCTTTCTGCATACCCAGAAATCAACTGGCCTGCACATTCTCAAGCATTTGTAGAATCTTTAGGTTTAAGCTTTAACCCATACACGACTCAAATTGAGCCACACGACTATATGGCAGAATTGTTTGATGCGCTACGTCGTTTCAACACCATTCTAATCGACTTCAACCGTGACGTTTGGGGCTACATCTCACTTGGTTTCTTCAAGCAAAAACTGAAAGAAGGTGAAGTTGGTTCTTCAACCATGCCGCACAAAGTAAACCCAATTGACTTTGAAAACTCTGAAGGTAACTTGGGTATCGCCAATGCAGTCTTGGCTCACTTAGGCGAAAAATTACCAATCTCTCGCTGGCAACGTGACTTAACTGACTCGACTGTATTGCGTAATATGGGTGTTGGTTTTGCACAAAGCTTGATCGCATTTGAAGCTTGCTCTAAAGGTATTGGCAAACTTGAATTGAACGCACAACGTATTCTTGAAGATTTAGACAATGCTCAAGAAGTATTGGCTGAGCCAATTCAAACTGTGATGCGTCGTTATAACATCGAAAAACCATACGAAAAATTAAAAGCTCTTACACGTGGTCAAGCTATGACACGTGACATGATGGTAGATTTCGTGAATGGTAATGAGTTGGAAGGCGTTCCTGCAGCAGATCGCGCACGTTTAGCGACAATGACGCCTGCAACTTACACAGGTAATGCAGCTGAACAAGCAAAACAAATTCAAGATTTAATTGCTAAAATCTAATTTGTAAAAGCATTCATCACAATACAAAAATGCGAAGCTTCGGCTTCGCATTTTTATTAGAATAAAACAAATCTTCCAACTTAAACATCACATGCAAAATCAATTCCGCATTCAACATTACTGTGCTTTAGGCTTGGTTATACTCGCCATGCTTGCTGCCAGTATTCAACCACTGGAATTTGAATCGTATCTACTGCATCAGGCAGGCACAGTTTTTATGCTCGCGGCTTTATTGATTGCGTTTAAAAAAGTAGGACTGAGTTTTTCTAGCTTTGTGCTGTATTTAATATTTTTACTGATTCATATTGTCGGAGCACATTATCTGTATTCTTATGTGCCCTATAATGATTGGATTTTGCACAGCTTTGGCTTCAATTTAGATCAGAGCATGGGTTGGTCACGCAATATGTATGACCGTTTTGTGCATTTGGCTTATGGTATTTTGCTCTATCCTGTTTTATTGCGCTTGTTTGAAGTCTGGTTTCCAAAAAACAAACCTATCGTTTTATATCTTTTGGTCATTCAATTTATCATGGCAAGCAGTTTAATTTATGAATGGGTGGAATGGCTCATTGCGCTTGGCTTATCGCCAGAAGATGCTGAAAATTATAATGGTCAGCAAGGTGATATTTGGGATGCACACATGGATATGCTTTTAGCAACGATAGGAGCAATGCTGATGGGATGCTTCTACTTGATCAAGAAACCCTAACAGGATGCCTCTTTCGTACTAAATCCAAATTTATTGCCAATACCACCACCAGAAGCCAGCTAAACTTGCGACTGAAATCATCCAGATCAACACCGTTAATACTGCAGGTTTACCTGAACCCCAAAACATGGTTTTGGCAAGCCATTTTTTAAACAATACGCTGCTTAAAGTTAAGCTCGCTAAATGCACCAATACCGCAGCTAAGAATAAATTTGCTGCAAATTCATGTAGCTCTTTTAAAGTATGACTTTGGGTATAATCGGTGAAAAATCCAACCAACACAGTTAAAGGCAATGCCAACCAAATCAACAAAATACTGAATTGAAACGCACTGGAACTGCCTGACTTTAAAAACGGTAATGAAAAAAACTGCTGTGGCTGTTTCCAATCGCGTTTTACAAATTGTTGAATCATGCCTAAACGTTTAGAAATTCCTGTCGGCTGTGTGCTGTTCAACATACTCAACACCTGCCATACGATTCGTAAAGCTAAACTAATCCCCAACGTATAGCCAAAAGCCATATGTAACTGATGCCATTCTTCCGCATCACCTGTTAAGTAAGCCCCTGTAAAACTTAGCAGCATCACCACATGCAAAAAGCGAATCATTAAATCTGTAGATGTTGATTGCTTCGCGGGCACACTATTTGTTTGCATATTCAATCTATCAAGGTGGTTTTGTTCTTATCACAAAGATATAACATCAAGCTGAATTGAAAATTAAGATGCTTAAATCAAAGACCCTATATTTTTGAATAAAAGTGAATAAAAAAATTGCGCTCAATTGAGCGCAATTTTTAGATAAATTTTAGAAGTTAGATCATCACTATTACAGTTTAGGATCACGGATTTGCAACAAACTGCTGTTGGCTTTGCTTAGGCTATCAACCAGTTTATTCATCACTGCAGGAATCAAACTGTCTGCCATTTGTGCAGCTTGCAAACCCAGTTTTTCACCCAAAGTTGGCTTTTTACGGGTTTGAATCACATAAATATCATGCTGTGGCAACAAACTTAGTAAGTATTCATCTGAGGTTTGTAACTTATCTACCAAGTTTAAATCCAGTGCATCCTGACCATACCAATGCTCACCTGTTGCCACTTTTTCAACATTCAGTTGTGGACGGTATTTTTCGACAAAGTGTTTAAATAGTACATGAGTTTGTTGCAATTCTTCTTCAAACTTAGCCTTGCCTTCTTCGGTATTTTCACCAAACATGGTCACAGTGCGTTTGTATTGACCTGCTGTGTACATCTCAAAATCTATATTTTTTTCTTTGAGCAAGCGATTAAAGTTAGGCACTTGTGCCACTACGCCAATAGAACCCAAAATCGCAAATGGCGCTGACACAATTTCTGAACCAATACATGCCATCATATAGCCACCACTTGCTGCGACTTTATCGACGCAAATCGTGAGATGGAAACCTGCATCACGCAAACGTACCAATTGTGCAGCTGCAAGCCCATAACCATGCACCATACCGCCTGGACTTTCCAAACGTACCACAACACGGTCACGTCCAGCTTTGGCCGTTGCCAAAATTAGGGTGATTTCTTCACGCAATTGCTCTACAGCAGACGCAGCAGTATCACCTTTAAAATCCAACACATAAATTTTTTGATTGTTCTTTTTACGGGCGCGCGCTTCACGTGCCATTTGTTGTGAAAGTTGTAATAGCTCGAGTTTAGATGCCGTGGTTTGCGCAATTTTTTTTCGTTGTTCATTAATTCGCGCATTCAAATGACTAATCCGAATTTCGGCAGGTAGTTTAGGTAAATGAAATAACATAAAAATGAGTTCTCAATTTAATTCGGTTTATTAGGACTACATTAGGTCAATTTCGACTTTTTCAATACTTTTTCTATCTTAAAGCAGCTTCTTTTTGAATCAATCGTAAATATCGTTTAGAAATCTGCCGAACAGCCATTAAACGTACAGCAAACCAAATTTGCCCCTGATAGCAAATCCCAATAATAAGTGCGTTGATCGGCCACCAACCAAACAGTAGAAAACTACCTCTACGCTCATGATCTGAAGGTGTAAGCATTGAATAGAAACACACTAAACCTACGCAGAAACACATTACGCAAAGAAATTCACCTACTGCACTGTGCAAGAACGGTAACTTATTTTTTTGTTGTGCTTTTACATAGCGATAAAACTTAAATTTAGCATTGGCATCGATATAGTCTCGCCAAGCCTGCCGAAAATGGGGATCACTTGCTTGCTGCTGTACCCTAAAATAAACAACAAGCACTATCACACCTGAAACTATCACAAATTGATCATACAACCAACGATGATAATTGCTCATATTGAGGCTTTGAGAAGTTGGAAACCACCCATCATGGTTAAAAAACGTTGCCAATAAAATACTCAGCAAAACCAAAAGTGCTGCTATCGTCTCTGCACTATGTTGAAATCCAAACAAGGCATCGATTATTTTTTTCGTGGCTTGGCGTGCTGGTTTTGCCTGTTGTCGTTCTTCTTGTGAAGGAAACTGCATTTTTTATTTTCGCTGCGCGTACAAAACAATCAATACTATAACAAAAAAACAGAATCCTAAGATTCTGTTTTAATAGCTTTCAGGACTTAAGCAGATTAACCAAAACGCCCTGTAATATACGCTTCTGTTAATTGATGGTCTGGCTGAGTAAATACTTTTTCAGTCGCATTCACTTCAATCAAATCACCCAAATGGAAGTATGCGGTACGGTCAGATACACGCGCTGCCTGTTGCATTGAGTGCGTTACAATCGCAATCGTATATTGGGTAGAAAGTTCAGAAATTAATTCTTCTACTTTTGCCGTTGCGATTGGGTCAAGCGCCGAACATGGTTCATCCATCAAAATTACTTCTGGACTTACCGCAATGGTACGCGCGATACAAAGACGTTGTTGCTGACCACCAGAAAGACCTGTACCTGGTTGATTCAAACGATCTTTCACTTCATCCCACAAACCTGCCTTACGCAAGCTGTTTTCTACAATTTCTTCTAAATCGTACTTATCACGTGCTAAACCATGCAATTTAGGACCATAAGCCACGTTTTCAAAAATTGATTTCGGGAATGGGTTTGGCTTCTGGAACACCATGCCCACTTGCGCACGCAATAACACCACGTCAAGGTTCGGGTCATAAATGTCTTGGTTATCCAACATTACTTTACCCGTTACACGACAGCTATCAATCGTGTCGTTCATACGGTTTAAAGTACGCAAGAACGTAGATTTACCACAACCTGATGGACCAATGAAAGCAATAACTTCATTTTCATAGATATTTAAATCAATACCTTTGATGGCTTCAGATTCACCATAGTACACATGCACGTCATTGGTACTTAACTTTACATTTGAAGATTTCGCTTCTTTTTTGCTTGAAGTTTGCGTATCAAATTGTGAAACAAACGAAGTCGATGATTGCTTCTGTTCTACATCGGTAGATGTAAATTGGCTTTGTTGTGGATTCACTTGCTTATCCTGTTCTAAGGAATTCTGTTTTTCTGTGCTTGCTACAGCATTCATATTCTCTGCCCTCAATTACCAGCGTACTTCAAACTTCTTACGTAACCAAATTGCAAGGCTGTTTAAGCCAATCATTAGCGCAAGTAGTACGATAATGGCTGCAGCGGTACGTCCCTCGAAGAAGTTACGCATTTCATTACCCTGCCATAAGAAAATTTGCACAGGTAACGCAGTAGATTGATCAAGTGGAGTTGCTGGTACACTGGCAACGAAAGCACTCATACCAATTAATAACAATGGTGCGGTTTCACCTAAAGCTTGTGCGACACCAATAATTGCACCCGTTAAAATACCCGGCAATGCAAGTGGGAGTACGTGGTGGAACACTGTTTGTAAACGAGAAGCACCCAAACCTAAAGCAGCTTGACGAATAGACGGCGGCACTGCTTTTAATGATGCACGCGTGGTAATAATCACTGTTGGTAAAGTCATTAAACTCAGTACCAAACCACCGACCAATGGTGCAGACAATGGTAAATGCATCCAACCAATAAAGATCGCAGCACCCAACAAACCAAATACAATAGAAGGTACAGCGGCCAAGTTATTGATGTTCACTTCAATAATATCAGTAATCGCATTTTTTGGCGCAAATTCTTCTAAGTAAATTGCTGATGCAACACCAATTGGAATCGAAATAAAGATCACAATCAGCATCATGAATAATGAACCCATGAATGCACCTGCCAAACCAGAAGTCGCTGGAGAACTACGTGAGTCTGGGCTAACAAAAATATTGGTATTGAAAGTACTTTTAATAATACCTTGTGATTCGAGCTGATCTGCCAATTGACGTACTTCAGGGCTTAATTGTTGCTGCTCATCTGGTAAGCTGCGGTCAATCTTGCCTTCTAACCATACATCAACGTTCGCATCTGCAAGCACTTTCACTTCTTTGGTTTGACCAATTAAAGAAGGATCAGCCAAGACCATGTCACGAATACGGTATGCTTCAGAACTGGTATATAAGTAACCAAGATCATCACGCTTAGCTTCAAGCGCTTTGTCTTTCGCCACAATACCATTCACGATTAAAGCATCCCAATCGACCATACCCATTTCAGTTTGCCACGCAATCATACGGTCTTCGTATTGTGCTGGTGACTCGCCTGCAATCGCCTTAGGTTTTGGACCTGCATTGACAATCGCTGGATCGAAGTAAATTGGAAGGCTCATGCTGCTTTGCCAGAACGCAGGCAAACCTTTAGATAAGATACTGCCGAATAACAATACGACAAAGAATAAACCTGCAATAACTGCCGAGAACCCCATCAAACGGAAGGTTTTTTCCTTACGATGACGCTTACCCAATGAACTGGCGATGGTTTTTTTACGTTGTTCACGTAATTCGGCAGCAGCTTGTGGATCTAACTGATCCAAAGACGATGTATTTGAAGTACTCATTAGTCGTATTGCTCACGATATTTACGCACAATGTATAGTGCAACAATGTTCAAACCTAAGGTAATCACGAACAGGGTCAAACCAAGTGCGAAAGCAACCAATGCCTGCGGACTTGCGAAATCTGTATCACCTGTTAATTGGTTCACAATCGTAATCGTAACCGTAGATACCGCTTCTAATGGGTTTGCGTGTAGTAAAGGACTATTACCTGCAGCCAACACCACAATCATGGTTTCACCAATTGCACGTGATGCAGCAAGTAAGAATGCACCAATCACCCCTGGTAATGCAGCTGGCATCACCACGCGACGAATGGTTTCAGATTTGGTTGCACCTAAGCCTAAAGAACCATCACGTAGCGCACGCGGCACTTGCGTAATAATGTCATCAGACAATGAAGATACAAAAGGAATGATCATAATACCCATCACTAAACCAGCGGTTAATGCACTCGTGGCATTAATATCTAGTCCAATGATTGCACCCGCTGTTTTAAGGAACGGACCAATGATCATCATGGCAAATACACCGTACACAATGGTCGGAATACCTGCTAAAACTTCAATGGTCGGCTTTGCCCATGCACGGAATTTAGGCGATGCATATTCTGCAAGGTAAATGGCGATCATTAAACCAATAGGTACTGCAACTAATAAAGCAATACCACTCACCATCAATGTACCCCACAGTAATGGAAGTAAACCATAACTGCCATCTGCACTACCCGAGGTGCTAAAACCAGGGTTCCAGACTGTACCAAAGAAGAAATCCAGTGGGCTAACGAAACTAAAGAATCGCATCGCTTCACTGAACATGGACATCACAATACCAACCGTAGTTAGAATCGCAACACCAGAACATAATGCCAAAGAAATGTTGATGATTTTTTCAACTTGGTTACGTGCGCGGAATTGTTGTGAAACACGTTTCTTTGCCCACAGCAAACCAAATAAGGCCGCACAGATCACCACCGCAAGTTTGGCATAAGAACCAATGGTTTCAATTTTCGCTAATTGCTCTGCCGCTGCAACTTCGTATGCAGCAGGTGTATCACTTACACCAAAACCAGATGCAATGGCTTGTACGCGATCAACCAAAACACTTGTACTTGCAGGGTCTAGGCTTGCAGCAATGTGCGCTGGCACATTATTAATTACCACTTGCTCTAGAATACTTGGTTCAACCAAGTTCCAAACAATCAAAATTAAAAAAGCAGGAATACCACACCATAATGCTACCAACGCGCCATAATATCCTGGACGTGAATGTAACATTGCAGAGTTATTTCCCTTACCTGCTAGGTTACGGCTCTTGCTTAACCCGATTTGATAGGCTACGGCGATAATCGCCAATAACACACCTATGAGTAGCAGATTCATGTATTCTCCACTGTTTTTTCAATTTGTGTTTTTGAAAAAACATTTCTTAGCAAAAAGCTGATGGCAGGTTATTCCCTGCCATCAGCTGCTTTAACTCAAATTACTTAACCGCTTTACCAGCTTTGAAGTTAGCAAGAACTTGTGCACGCTCTTTGTCAGACATAGAGATCAAACCTGCTTTATCTAATTTAGAACCTTTACCAGATACTTTCTTGCTCAAGAAGTATTCAGTAAATTGCGGTAAACCTTTGATTGATTTAAGGTGCTCACCTTTCACGTAGAAGAACAATGGACGTGATACAGGGTAAGAACCATTTAAAATTGTGTTTTCAGATGGCGCTACGTTGTTTACAGTTGCAACACGTAAACGGTCACGGTTTTGGTCATAGAAACCTAAGCCGAATACACCTACTGCGCTTGGAGAAGTTTTCAAACGTGCCAGTGTTTCTGTGTAGTCACCCGCGATTTCGATTACACGACCATCCTTACGGAAAGTAGTACACGCTTTCTTTTGCGCATCTTTGTCTAATGCTTTGATTGCAGCATAAGCTTCACAGCCTGCATCAACCATTTTCTCTTGGAACACTTCACGTGTACCGTGGTTAGACGCTGGAATTACAAGTGTAATAGGCTCGTTTGGAAGTGTTTTGTCAATTTGGTTCCAACGTGTATATGGGTTAGCAACCATTTTACCTTTAGATGGTAATTGAGCTGCAATTGCTGCATATACATGGTAAGGCTTTAATTTGTAAGCCGCTTTGTTTGCGTTAGAAGCAAATACGATACCGTCGTAACCAATTTTAATTTCTAAAACTTGGTTTACGCCTGCTTTTTTACAAGCAGCTAATTCTGAATCTTTAATTTTACGAGATGAGTTCGCGATGTCGATTGTGTTATCACCCACACCTGTACAGAACTGCTTCAAACCACCTGAAGAACCGCCTGAACCAACAACTGGAGTTTTGAATTGTGGGAAAGTATTACCAAATTCTTCTGCTACAATACTTGCGTATGGTAGAACGGTTGAAGAACCCGCGATTTGGATGGTGTCACGAGCTGCGTTAGCAGTTGTTACAGCTGCTGCAGATACGGCTAAAGCAATGGCGATGTTAGTAAAGCGCATTCTGTTCTCTCTCATAGTATGCAAGTTCGGAGTACGTCACTTGTTATTAAGTTTTGTACTTATTTCGATAACTGCATTGTGGTTTTATAATATGACAACCATGTTACAGCTTTGTTACGCTTTGGTTATATTTGCTTTTCGTATCTGAAATAATTTTTAAATGATTTAAAATCAATAACTAATAAAACACTAGAGTGCTTATTTTTTTCAGTATTTAAATTTCAAATTGTAATAATTCATGCCAATGTCATCATTATTTATGGTTTTTTCTACCAAAATTGATGGTTTATTCGCCAATTGCGTAATTTTTATGACATCCGCAGTGCATTATTTGAGCCCAAAACACCCAATCCATCACAAAATTCAAGCAAGAACGGTACAACACTTCACTGCAATATTTTTAATCAGACACAAAAAAAGCCACCGTAGTGACTTCTTTTGTTGTATTTCATAACAATCTGAATAATGAAAGCATTAGTCGATTGGTGGCGTATAAGTACCCGCGACAATCGCATCTTTAATGCGATCTGCTTCTGCCAATACTAGGCCTAACAAGTTTTTCACGTTTTCAAGTGTTGCCACTGGACTTAAAGTCGTCATCTTCAATGATTGAACATTACCGACTTTAGTTACACCAATATTGGCCTCACCACGTGCAAATAATTCATCTGCCACGTTTTGGTTCAAGCTATCCAAGAACTCTGCAGGATAACCTTCAGGCACAACACGGAACAACACTGAAGCAAATTGTGGTTCAACCAACAATTCTAAACCTGCAGTCGCTTTAATATAATCAGCAACGTCACGGGTTAGCTTCACACCATGATCAATCATAGAACCGTAAAGCTCTTCACCTAATGCTTCAATCGTCATCCAAAGTTTCAACGCATCAAAACGACGCGTTGTTTGCAATGACTTAGACACCAAGTTTGGTACGCCATGCTCTTCATCATAAGCAGAGTTCAAATATTCTGCTTCATAGTGCATGAAACGATAGTTCGCTTCATCTTTCAGTAAGAACGCACCGCACGAAATAGTTTGGAAGTAATGCTTATGGAAATCCAGTGTCACAGAATCAGACAGCTCAATACCATCAAGCATGTCACGATGACTGTTAGAAAGAATTAATGCACCACCCCAAGCTGCGTCAATGTGCATCCACGCGCCATATTGATTAGTGATGTCACGAATCTTTTTAAGCGGATCAATCGCGCCTGCATCGGTTGTACCTGCAGTCGCAACCACACACGCAACGATCTTACCTTCAGATTTT
Organism: Acinetobacter sp. ANC 5045; assembly: GCF_004331005.1. Taxonomy (NCBI): domain Bacteria; kingdom Pseudomonadati; phylum Pseudomonadota; class Gammaproteobacteria; order Moraxellales; family Moraxellaceae; genus Acinetobacter; species Acinetobacter sp. ANC 5045. Next base: position 66,834 of record NZ_SJNS01000005.1, read on the forward strand.
AAATGCGCCATGGTTTGCTCAAGTGCAACCACGTCCATTTGTGCATTTTCATTAACAGGTACAGTAACAACCGATTGGAAGCCCATACCCATCATCGCCATGTTCTTTTGCACAGAGAAGTGTGCATTTTCAGAACAAATGACTTTCACATTACGCATTGCATCGCTTGGAATACCATCGCGCTGAACAGACCACGGATTACCGTTTTCATCTTTCCAGTTCTTTGCAATACACGCATCACGCGCCAATAACACACCCATCAAGTTAGACTGCGTACCACCTGAAGTGAACACGCCCGCTTGACCTGCACCATAGCCAACTTTTTGACGTAACCAGTCAATTAGTTGTACTTCCATCAATGAACCTGCAGGGCTTTGATCCCAAGAGTCCATAGATTGGTTGGTTGCGTTAATGAGAACTTCTGCAATTTGGCTTGCCACCATAGTTGGACAATGCAAATGTGCCAAAGAATGTGGATGATGAACTTTTAAACTTTTGTTTAAGAAAAGCTCAACCATGCGTTCCAATGACTTTTGTACACCCAAACCTTGTTTTGCAGGCTGGAAAGAAATCGCTTCACGCAATTCTTTAATGCTGCCGCCTGTGTACATTTTGTCATTTTGCAACCATGCCGCGACTGCTTGAGTCGCTTGTTCCATTGCTGCACTGTAGTCAGCAATGGATTGAGCATCATTGCAGAGTAACGCTTTACGATGTTCTGCAAAATCTACCATAAACTTATGCGCCTCGAACTGCGACTAACGCTTCAGCAACTGCTTTCTTGAAGCGAGCGATGACTTCTACACACTCTTCTTGAGTAATGATGAGTGGACAAAGTAAACGGATTACCGTACCACCACGACCACCTTTCTCAAGCAACAATTTGTTGTCAAAACATGCAGCTTGAACAGCAGCAGCCAATTGAGAGTCTGCTGGATAAGCACCTAAACGGTCTTTTTCTTGGCGTTCATCTACAATTTCGATACCAATCATTAAACCGCGACCACGCACGTTACCAATACATGGGAATTCAACAGCTAATTTTTTCAATTCAGCTTGTAAGAACTCACCACGCTCTTGCGCATTTTGTGCAAGGTTTTGTTCTTTAATGGTTTTAAGCACCACAAGACCAGTACCCATTGCCAATTGGTTACCACGGAAAGTACCCGTGTGACCTGCAGGCTGCCATGCGTCAAACTTACGTTTAATTGCAAGTACCGCCAATGGCAAGCCGCCACCAACAGCTTTAGACATTACAATCACGTCTGGCTCAATACCTGCATGTTCAAATGCAAACATTTTGCCTGAACGTGCAAAGCCCGCTTGAACTTCGTCTAAAATTAAAACGATGTTGTGCTTTTCAGTCACTTCGCGGATTTTTTTCAACCATTTAATTGGTGCAGTCACTACACCGCCTTCACCTTGAATTGCTTCAAGAATCACAGCTGCAGGCTTAGTTACACCGCTTTCTACATCTTCAATGAAGTTTTCAAAATAATACGTTAAAGCATCTACACCCGCTTCACCGCCAATACCAAGTGGGCAGCGGTATTCATGCGGATATGGCATAAATTGAACACCAGGCATTAAACCATTGACTGCGTTTTTTGCAGACAAGTTACCTGTCATCGCCAATGAACCATGAGTCATACCATGATAGCCACCTGAGAAGCTGATGACTGAGCTACGACCTGTATAGGTTTTTGCAAGTTTGATTGCCGCTTCTGTGCCATCTGCACCTGTAGGACCACAGAACTGCAAGCAGTATTCTTCTTGACCACCAGGCATATGTGAAAGTAACGCTTCAGTAAAAGCATCTTTCAAAGGTGTCGTTAAATCTAGGGTATGTAATGGCAAACCACTCGCTAAAGTGTCTTGGATGCTTTGAACCACCGCAGGATGGTTATGACCCAATGCCAAGGTTCCTGCCCCAGCCAAACAATCTAGGTACTCAGTACCTTCAACATCGGTAACCCAACAACCCAGTGCTTTCGCTATCGCTAACGGTAATTTACGAGGATAACTACGCACATTCGATTCCATCTGACTTTGGCGAGTCAAGTAGTATTCGTTTGTGGAATGGTTGGCAGGGTTTACAGAAGTAACGCTCATATCGAATTACCATCTCTGATATGGGTTGAAAGAAATAAGTCTGGTGACTTGCGGTCCTTTGACTCGGTGCTTTTTTGATCTAGCGAGATAGAGTTTTGTTCTTCAAGACTAGGAAGCGGGATAATACCTAATTTTTCTAGAAAATAAACAGGTTTAACCCAAATATTGCCTAATTTCATCGAAAAAACATATCTTGCAGATGATTCGATTGAATTATCATCTTACATTGTGACAAAGGAAAGAAAATTTAACTCTTTCCACTTCCTTTATACGTTTTTTTGCACAATCTCTCAAGTCATGCAGCATTTATTTTCAAAATAGTATAGATCATTATTTTTATTGAATTTTATAAATGCTTTTTTGCTGCAATTTTTAACGCATATTTTACAAAGCCACCACAAATTCAACTAAAAATCCTCACAAAGCAAAGTTACTATTTAAATCAATTCAAACGCTTTTCATAAATCCTGATCCCCTGAATAATAGGTCAAAATATGCGCTTACTTTCTCTCGCTGCTACCCTGTTGGCTGTTGGTGCTGCAAGCACTGCTTTTGCCCAACAAAATGAATCTTTAAATTACAATATCGTCAATGTTCAAGCCGAAGCTACACGCGAAGTTTCAAATGATCAAATGCACGCTGTGTTATATATTGAAAAAAGTCACAAACAACCTGCTGAACTTGCATCACAAATTAACCAGTTAATGAGCCAAGCCATTGCAACTGCACGTAAGTATCCACAAGTGAAAGTTGAAACGGGCTCACAAACCACCTATCCAATTTACGACAATGACAGTCGTAAGTTAAAAGAATGGCGCGGTCGTGCAGAGGTACGGGTACAAAGTACCGATTTTAAAGCAGCAAGCCAATTGGTGAGCGAGCTACAACAAAACTTTCAGACCCAATCTATTAATTTTAGCGTGTCTGATGCACAACGTAAAAAAGTTGAAAATGAGTTGATGGTCGAAGCATCTAAAAACTTTCAACAACGTGCGCAAATGTTAAGTCAGGCTTGGAATAAATCGGGCTATAACTTGGTAAACTTGAACCTAAACACCAATTCTTATTTCCCGCAGCCTGTTATGCGCGCAAGCATGGCAAAATTTGCAGTCGCAGAAACGGCTGTAGCTGATCAAGATATGGCAGCAGGTGAATCTAAAATTACAGTCAATGCAAATGGAACGATTCAGTTTAAATAAACCTGAAGCATGACATGAATTGCTTAAGTAATAAAAAACCGCTTGGATATTCCAAGCGGTTTTTTTTGATAACTTCAATTGAATGATAACTTACAGCATCATCAATAAATCGCTATGTGATTGCGATGGATCATCTCCAACGAACGTGCCTCGCCTAACACCTGATGCACTTTGTCAGAAGCCAAGCCTTTGACCAAATCTGCAGAACGTGAACTAAAATTAACACGTCCCACAGCGACACGATGACCTTGTGTATCTACACACTCCACCACATCGCCACGTTCAAAATGCCCTTCTACCGCTTTTACACCCACAGGCAATAAACTGCGATGATTTTCTTTAATGGCTTTGACTGCGCCATCATCAATCACCAAACGTCCTGCCGTTTGTAAATGTGCCGCCAACCACTGTTGATGCGCTGCAATACGGTCATTGTCAGTAATGAACAGTGTACCCAACATTTCGCCCGCCATTAAACGCGCAAGCACGTTGTCACTTTCACCACTGGCAATTAAAGTTGGACAACCCGATTTAGCCGCTAAACGCGCTGCACGGACTTTGGTCAGCATGCCGCCGCGCCCGAACTTGCCGCCACCACCCGCCATATCAAACAGACTTTCATCCAAAGCACGTACAGTATGGAACAGTTTTGCGTTTGGATTAGAACGTGGGTCGGAGTCAAACATGCCTTGCTGATCGGTCAAAATAATCAACAAATCTGCATGTACCTGCCCTGCCACCATCGCAGCCAAAGTGTCGTTATCACCAAAGCGAATTTCGTCAGTAGACACTGTGTCATTTTCATTAATGACTGGTATCACGCGCCATTCAATCAGGTTTTGCAATGCATCGCACGAGTTTAAATAACGACGACGATCTGCCAAATCATCATGGGTTAATAGGACTTGTGCAGTTTGAATCTGGTGTTTTTCCAGCACACTTGACCAAGTTTGAATCAAGCCCATTTGACCAATGGCAGCGCATGCCTGAAGACTGGGTAGATCGGTGGGTCGATGCTCAAGTTTCATTCGCACCATACCTTCAGCCACAGCTCCCGATGACACTAAAATAATTTCGTGTCCAGCATTGTGTAGATCTGCAATTTGTCCCGCCCAATGCGAGATTGCATCCAAATCTAAACCTTGCCCATTGGCTGTGAGTAAAGATGATCCGATTTTAACAACGATTCGTTTACAACCCTTGAGCTGACGTTGCCCATCTACCACTTCTATCATCTTGTCCTCAGTCACTTTTTGTAGCGCTTAGCGTACGTAGTACACTTCTACTTCGCCATCTTCACCATCATCGTCTTCGTCGTCATCGCCCAACATACCTGCAAGACGTTGCTGACGGCGCATCTCACGATACGCTTCTTTCGCGGCAATGGTTTGTTCACGTGTTTCAGCTTCCAGCTGATCACGGAATGCTTTCATTTCTGCTGCGTACTCAGGATCTTCAACTTCGCGTTCACGTTGTTGCTCAATTTGATCCATCAAGTAATACACCACTTGCTGTGTACCTTCAGACATTAAGCCTGAAGTTTTGAACACAGGACCATCCCACTGCAATTCTTCAAGAATGTGTTTACACCATTCTTCACGTGAATCTTCAGGAAGTTGATCAAGTTTATTCAACACCAACACGATTGGTAACTTTGCCAAAGTTGGAGAGAATTTTTCCAACTCTTGCAGAATTGCTTTGGCATTGTACGCAGGATCAGAACCATCAATAGGTTGAACATCCACAATGTGCAGTAAAATACGAGTACGCGCCAAGTGTTTCAGGAAGCGAATCCCCAAACCTGCGCCTTCTGCTGCACCTTCAATTAGTCCTGGAATATCTGCCATGACAAAAGAACGATGACGATCTGCATCCACCACGCCTAAATTTGGCACCATGGTGGTAAATGGATAGTCAGCAACTTTTGGTTTTGCCGCAGACACGGCACGAATAAAGGTCGATTTACCCGCATTTGGCATGCCCAGCAAGCCTACATCGGCAAGGACTTTCAACTCCAGACGGATTTCACGAAACTCACCTTTCGTACCATGCGTGAATTTACGTGGTGTACGGTTGGTAGATGATTTAAAGTGAGTATTCCCTAAACCACCATCACCGCCTTGAGCGACCAATACTTTCTGACCGCTTTCGACTAAATCTGCAATAATATCGCCAGAGTCTGTATCAACAATGGTTGTGCCCACTGGAACGGTCAAAACGACAGATTCACCACCACGACCTGCACAGTTTGCGCCCGAACCGTTTTTACCACGTTCAGCGCGAAATTTACGGGTATAACGATAATCTACAAGGGTGCTTGCGTTGTCGTCGGCTTGAATAAAAATACTGCCGCCACGACCACCATCACCGCCATCTGGCCCACCAAATGGTACAAATTTCTCTCGGCGAAAACTGGCTACGCCATTGCCACCGTCGCCAGCCTCTACGGTAATGACTGCTTCATCAACAAAGCGCATCTTGCCAATCCTCTAAAACTTTAAAAGCCGTATATTCTGCCATATTTTAGAGAATTTCTCGAATTATATTTATGCAATCGTATGCGTAGATGCTTTTTATCCTTGATTGTTCAAAACACTCATTTCTTTTAGCAATGATATGATCGTTTTTTCTTATTTCTCCTTCGCCATCTAAGTTCTTATAGTGCTTTAACCCTTGTTTGCTTTCTGCCGCCATGTCTAATGCTGTTGCCACCACAACCACGCCTGCTTTATCGCCTAAATTTATTTTACTCATGGCAACCGCCTGTGGCTTGTGTGCGGGATCGGCATATTTTAATCAGCCTTTAATTTATTCAATTGAAAAAAGTTTAGGAATTAGCACCAGTCAGGCAGGCTTTGCTGTGGTTTTGGCACAAATAGGCTATGGACTAGGTTTAATGTTACTCGTGCCTTTAGGTGACTTGCTAAATAAGCGTATATTGATTGTCAGTCTGATGGTTTTTGCTGCGTTTTCGCAAATTTTGCTGTCTTTTAGCAGCAATTTAGCCATGCTGTATTTCTTTACCGTATGTGCCACTTTTGGTGCGATTTCTGCACAAGTGCTTATTCCATTTGCATCTAGCATCAGTCCACCTGAATCGAGTGCTGCCATTGTCGGCAAATTGATGAGTGGCTTGGTAATGGGGATTATTTTATCGCGCACTTTCGCGGGTTTTGTATCGACCTATTGGTCTTGGGAAGCTGTCTATTTCAGCAGCGGCATCATCACCCTACTTTTTGCAGGCTTAATGTGGACAAAACTTCCCTCTACAGCTGCCAATAAAAATTTGACTGTGGCAGGCATTTATCGTTCTTTAATTCAGTTGGCTATAACCCAACCACATTTAATTCGTAGAGCGTGCGCGGGCGCTTTGGGCTTTGCCATTTTGTCCTTGGTTTTTACTTCCATGACTTTTGTTTTAGCCAATCCGCCTTATTATTTTAGTGATTTTCAAATTGGGCTTTTTGGTTTATTGGGTGTGATTGGAATTTTCTCGTCAAGTTGGTCGGGTAAAACGGTCGGCAAAGGTCGTGAGAATTTTGTCGCAATATTATGTATTGGCTTGATGTTGTTTTCTTGCATTCCACTCTTTTTTGCACAGCAGAATATTGTGGCTTATGCCGTTGGCGTATTGATGAGTTATTTTGGTCTAACTGCTTTTCACGTATTGAATCAAAACTTGGTGTACCGAATTGATGCCACCGCACGTTCCCGCATTAATGCGGTATATATGACTATTTATTTTTCAGGTGCAGCACTTGGTTCACTGACGGCGGTCTACGCATGGCAACACCGGGGCTGGATGGGTTGTGTTGTCAGTATTTTGGTATTTGCCATCGGGATTTTGCTGATTGATCGTTATGATTTTTCACATCGACGCACTATTTAATCATCCAGAATGTGCTTTGGAGTAGGAACATCTACAGCGACTTCCCTAAAAGATGAGTAATCCATTAGTGAGAAGATTGCTGTGAAGTTTCAGGCAAATGCTGTTCTAAATACTCAATCAGTTGATTCACTCTTGCTGCAATTTGTGAGCCTTCAAAAGTGAGTTGATATTCCACTTTAGGCGGCACCGTTGGGTAAACTGTACGTAAAATTAACCCATCTTGCTCAAGAGTTTTCAGGGTTTGCGCCAGCATTTTTTCACTCACCCCTTCAATGCGCTGTCTTAGCTCACTAAAGCGGTGCAAACCTTCGCTTAAACAATGCAACACCAACATTGACCATTTATTGGCTAAATGTTCTAAACGAATCCGTGATGGACAATCTTTAGCAAGGACTTGCCCGAGTAAGTGACTGGTTGCATATTGCATAACGGTATCCTTCTGTTATTTCTATTGTTCAGGCTTTGAAAGCTTGAAAGCAAAATCAAATCTACTTACTTTTTAGCATAGACTTTATTTTGGTAAGTTTAGGATAGCGTATTAGGTGGAAATTTCAACACTCATCCTTATATTTAAGAATGAAATAAATGCAAAAAAAAGAGCTTCATTTGAAGCTCTTTTTGATTTTAAATTCTGTATCTACAAATTATGCATTTGTTTCAGCAGGAACTTTAGGATAGCTTACGCCGCCCATTTGTTCAGCAATACGCAATACTTGGCAGCTATAACCCACTTCGTTGTCATACCAAACGTAAGCAGTTAAACGGTTGCCTGAAGTAATGGTTGCTTGCGCATCAAATACACCTGCAGTACGCGAACCAATGAAGTCACTTGAAACCACTTCAGTCGAGTTGGTATAACCAATTTGACCTTGAAGATTAGAGTGAATTGAAATTTGACGAATGTATTCGTTCACTTCTTCGCGATCTACTTCTTTCTCAAGCGTTAAGTTCAAGATTGCAAGTGATACGTTTGGCGTTGGAACACGTACAGAGTTACCTGTTAATTTACCTTGTAATGCAGGCAATGCTTTCGCCACTGCTTTTGCTGCACCTGTTTCGGTAATAACCATGTTTAATGTTGCTGCACGACCACGACGATCTGCCTTGTGATAGTTATCAATCAAGTTTTGGTCGTTAGTGAATGAGTGAACAGTTTCAACGTGACCATTCACAACGGTGTACTTGTCATGCAACACTTTTAAAGTTGGTGTAATCGCGTTTGTTGTACAGCTTGCCGCAGAAATGATGGTATCTTCATCAAGAATGTCAGCTTGGTTAACACCGTAAACCACGTTTTTCATGTCACCTTTACCAGGTGCAGTTAAAATTACGCGTGCAGCGCCTGGGCATTGAAGGTGTTGTGCAAGACCTTCTGCATCACGCCATTTACCCGTGTTGTCAATCACTAATGCATTGTTGATGCCATAAGCCGTATAGTCTACTTCAGATGGGTTAGATGCATAGATCACTTTAATGAAGTTACCATTTGCGATAATTGCTTCATTTTCTTCATCTACAGAAATAGTGCCTGCAAATGGACCATGAATAGAGTCGCGACGCAATAAAGACGCACGTTTTTCTAAATCACCATCAGATGATTTACGTACCACAATTGCTTTAAGGTTTAAGCCACGGCCAAGACCAGATTGACCAATGATTAAACGCGCAAGGATACGACCAATACGACCAAAACCGTAAAGTACAACATCTTTGCTTTCTACAGTTGTTGGATTGCCCGCTAAAGATTTCACAGCGTCTGCAACAAATGCATTTACATCGCCGCCTTTTTCTTTATATTCAACAGCAAGTTTACCTAAGTCGATTTCTGCTGAACCGATGTTGTCTACTTTTGCCAAAGCTTCAAGCAATGGGAAAGTGTGAACAACTGAAAGTTCTACGTCCATCATACGAGTACGACGGTGTGCTTTCAAAATTTGAATCACAGAACGGTTAACTAAAGAACGACCAAAAACTGAAACCATGATATTTTTTTCACGGTACAACTGACCGAGTAAAGCAATCATACGTTCCGCGATTTCTTCACGGTTTTTCCAGCGACCTTGGTGCTCTGCGTGTAGGGCGATGATAGTCTCTTTGCTCACAGATACGTCCTCTAATTAATTGTATATCTAGGCATGAATTTCAAAACCCGATAATTGTAATGGAATTGTCGTCAAGATTGAATCAAAAGCTGGTACTGACCCGAATATTTTCCTATATATTCACTATAAATTCATAAAATAGTTGTAATTATTTTTGTGATTTTAGTTTTTTCAACAAAAGTTCAATTTTTTAGACGAAAAGGAGGATGATGCCAAACCTCATTATCCTCTTGGAAATTTGAATATCTCACCATAACGACGGCTTTTATTATTCAGATGACTGTTGAATTTTCCGCTGTAAATCTTGCTGATTCATTTTTTGCTTTCTTAAATGCAAGCACCCTTCAACCACCAATAATGCAACTGCCAACCAAATTGGGATATAAGTCAGCCATTCCCCTGCTTCAACTCGTTCACCTAACAACATAGACACAAAAGCCAACAGCACAGGTTCTAAATAACTCAGTAAACCAAAAATCACAAAAGGCAAATGGCGGCTGGCCAAAATATAACTGCCAAGTCCCAATGCACTTAAAAAGCCCAATCCAAGTACCGACCAAATTAAATATGGAAAAGCTGCGATGACATTTACACTGTCACTATAATAAAAGCCTAAATATACCGCGACAGGAATAACTAGCAGTAAATCCCACCAAAACCCGCCCAAGTGATCGGTTTGAAAGACCCGACGTAAAAAGAAATATAAAGGATAGGCAAATGCCACATATAAGGTTTCCCACGCCACCGTGCCAATGCGCCAGATTTCATGACTGACACCTAGCACGGCTAAGGCAACTGCTGCCATCTGCCAAGTCGATAACTTTTCTTTATATAGCACACAGCCAAGCAAAACCATGATCAAAGGCAATAAGAAATAACCCAAAGAAACCTGCAAACCACGCCCGTTAATCGGCCCCCACAAAAATAACCACAATTGCGTAGTGCATAAAAAAGAACTAAAAATCAGCCAAAGTATGAATTGTGGTTGTTGTTTGAGCCGCTGAAAAATCGCGGAAATATGTTTTAAATCTCCCGACCACCACATAAACAAAGTTAGGAATGGCAAAGTTGCCAACATACGCCACGCAAAAGTTTCTTCGCTGTCTAAAGGTTTGAGTAATTGGGTATAAAAATACAGCACCCCAAAAGTGACCGATGCTAAAACCGATAGTGCAATGCCTTTATACATCCGACTCTCCCCTATATCAGTCGGCATTATACTCATATATACGTTGTTTTAGAGATTGATCGAATGTTCAAAATTTAAAATGACAGGATATAAAAAACCACGCAGCTTTTGCGTGGTCAATTGGTCTGCATACGTTTGTCTGCTTATATCTATAAGTAGCTCTGGAGCTGCTGCAACTTAGTCTGACTTTTTAGTTTGCGTATGTCTGGTATAAATCACATCACTTAAGTCATAACCGAGTGATTTGGCATAGTTCAGATATTCAGTCACGACAGCCTGATCAGGATGCGGCGTACGTGAAAGTACCCATAAATATTTACGGCGTGGTTCACCCACCAAGGCAGTTTGATAGTCATCATCTAGCTTTAACACCCAATAATCACCACGCCCTACAGGCAACCAACGAATGACTTCAGGTAAAAAGCTAACTTTGAGTTTGCTGTTAAAAGGCGCATTTTGTACAAAAGCTTCGCCCAAAGCACGCATTTGTTTGCCATCTTTTGCAATACAACGGTTATCCACCTGCACATTGCCATTTTCATTCAATGTATATGCTGCTGTTACATTTGAACCGCATTTGTTTTGGAAATATAAAGGCTTTCTTGCAACCTCATACCAAACGCCTAAATATTTATCTAATTCGACTTTTTCTACCGTTTTCATCGGTTCATTGGTTTTGGAATATGCCATAGTCGCAGCACCCAAACCAATCAGCACCACACCACCAAGGGCAATTTTGGCAAGTCGCGCACCTGCAAACGGAAGTTTTTTAGCCATTGTCCCAACCTCTAAACTCTAATGTTCAGTCAATTTTGTTTATCTTCTTCAAAAATAACCGCAAGCATTTCAATTTACTGTATGGATATGTAATTTTTGCAACTCAAATTTTACATAGCAAGTTTAGTATGCAAACTCGCACTTACACTGACAGTGCAATTCGCCCCAATTTAGCCAGATTGCAACATTTGCGCTTTTAAACGCAAAATTTCATCACGTAAACGAGCCGCTTGTTCAAATTGCAGTTCTTTAGATGCTTTCAACATCTCTTTTTCAAGTTTGGCAATATGTTTGGCATACAGTTTAGGATCAGCCAAAATGTGCTGTTCATCGTCACTTAAAGCACGGCTTTGTGCATTGATTTTTTCATCAATTTGCTCATCGTTCAGCACTTCACCTGTGTCGATTTCTTTAATCACCTGACGCACTGCACTACGTGGAGTAATGCCGTGCAATTCATTAAATTCAATTTGTTTGGCACGACGACGCTCTGTTTCATCTATCGCCTTTTGCATTGAATCGGTAATGCGATCTGCATATAAAATTGCTTTACCTTTCAAGTTACGTGCTGCACGTCCAATGGTTTGAATCAACGAACGTTCTGAACGTAAAAAGCCTTCTTTGTCGGCATCTAAAATTGCCACTAAAGACACTTCAGGCATGTCTAAACCTTCTCGTAACAGGTTAATGCCAACCAAGACATCATGCACGCCTGTACGTAATTCGTGAATAATTTTGACGCGTTCTACGGTATCAATATCAGAGTGTAAATAAGCCACTTGAATGCCGTATTCTTTTAAATACGAGGTCAAATCTTCAGCCATGCGTTTGGTTAAAGTGGTGACCAACACCCGCTCATTCAATTCTTTACGCAAATTGATTTCAGACAGCACATCATCCACCTGCGTTAACACAGGACGAATTTCAATTTCTGGGTCAATCAATCCTGTTGGACGCACCACTTGCTCTACAATTTGTTGCGATTTTTCCAACTCATATTGTGCAGGTGTAGCGCTCACATAAATTGTGGATGGGACGATGCGCTCCCATTCTTCAAATTTCATTGGACGGTTGTCTAACGCACTAGGTAAACGGAAACCATAATTCACCAAGTTTTCTTTACGTGATCGGTCACCTTTATACATCGCGCCAATTTGCGGAACGGTCACGTGCGACTCATCAATAATCAGCAAGGCATCATCAGGTACATAATCAAACAAAGTGGGCGGTGCTTCGCCTGCAGGTCGTCCAGACAAATGTCGTGAATAGTTTTCGATGCCGTTGGTATAGCCCAATTGCTGCATCATTTCTAAATCATAGCGGGTACGTTGTTCTATGCGCTGCGCTTCTAGCAATTTGTCATGTTCGCGAAAAAACACCAAACGCTCTTTTAGTTCTTCTTTAATGGTACCAATCGCACGTTCCAAATTATCCTTAGGCGTAACATAGTGACTTTTAGGATAAATAGTCACGCGCGGCACTTTACGCACCAATTTGCCTGTTAATGGATCAAACCAACGAATCGAATCGACTTCATCATCAAATAATTCTATGCGAATAGCATGCTGATCAGATTCAGCAGGGAAAATATCTAAAATTTCACCACGAATACGGTAAGTACCGCGCAAAAACTCTAGCTCATTACGGCTATATTGCATTTCCACCAAACGACGGATCAAATCATCACGATTCACCCGATCACCTTGCACCACATGCAGCAACATGCTCATATAAGCATTGGGGTCACCCAAACCGTAAATTGCAGATACCGATGCGACAATAATGGCATCACGACGCTCTAGCAAAGCACGTGTGGCCGAGAGTCGCATTTGGTCAATATGATCATTAATAGCCGCATCTTTTTCAATAAAAGTATCGGAAGATGGTACATAGGCTTCAGGCTGATAATAGTCATAATAACTGACAAAATATTCGACTGCGTTGTTCGGAAAGAACGCTTTAAACTCACCATACAACTGCGCTGCCAGCGTTTTGTTATGTGCCATGACAATGGTCGGACGCTGTGTTCTGGCAATCACATTGGCCATGGTATAAGTCTTACCTGAGCCTGTAACCCCAAGTAATAGCTGATCATGATAGCCCTGTTCTATCCCTTGAACCAATTTTTCAATGGCTTGTGGTTGGTCACCCGCAGGTTGATAGTTGGTGACTAAATCGAAAGGTTGCTTATCACTCACAAATGCAGCTCTCAGGTTTGATGCGACCTAATATTTTAGCAGATTTGCCTACACTCAGGACATCCGAATATGTTGTGGCGATGTTGCGTAGCTACAAAGCCATTGCTCGGTTTTAATTCTGTAGTGGACGCTGTTAGAACGAAGATGTGCTACGACTAAATTGAGCACGGGGAAACTGCTTTAAGACTTGACCCACTGGCTATTCAAAGGCAACATGAAATTTCAGGACGACAACCATAAAAGCACACATTCATGACTTACCAATATCACGACGAATCAATTATCAAAAGCCTCCCTGAAGATACTGTTTTCGTATTTGGCAGTAACATGGCAGGACAACATGCAGGTGGTGCAGCACGAACAGCCAAAGAATTTTTTGGTGCCGTTGAAGGCGTCGGGCGCGGTTGGGCAGGACAAAGTTTTGCCATTCCAACCATGAATGAACATTTACAACAAATGCCACTATCGCAAATTCAGCACTATGTGGATGACTTTAAAATCTATGCCAAAAACCATCCTAAAATGAAGTATTTTTTAACTTCAATTGGTTGTGGTATTGCAGGTTATACGGTTGAAGAAATTGCCCCTATGTTTAAAGGCATTGCCCATAATGTGATTTTTCCTGCGTCGTTTCGTCCTTTTGTCGAAAAAGCATTGCCTAAACTAACGCAAAAATTACTACACACCATTTACCGTGATTCTGTGATTTTTACCCCTGCCACCGATGAATTAATTGAAGTCTTGGCATTGAGCGATAATGAAAAAGCCTTGGCTAAAATCATATTGAATACACAAATGTACCCAACTGACAGCAATGGGCGTGATCGGGTCTTTGAAATTCAGGATATTTTGCACAACTTAAATGGTAAGGTATTCGAGTTCCAAAATAATTCAGAAGGCCCAATGCTATTTGGTGCAGCGATTTTGGCTTTATTGGAATTGTATAATATCAACGAGCAAGATTTTAGCTATGTATGGCATGGCGTACGTGAAATCTCGCCGCCAAAACCTGCCAACAAAGCGCGTAAGCATGTTCGTTAATTTCAATACTTTTAAATCCCCATCAATAAAAAATGCCACGTAATTGTGGCATTTTTTTTAGCGCTTACCCATCGAACGACGAGTACCACGTGGCGGTGGCCAAGTCTTATCGGCATATTGCTCAGGTTTAGGACGCACTGAATTATGTACCGCCTGATCATTATCCTGCGCTGTATTTGGCATTGGGAATGGGAGATTCACCAATGGTTTTTTTGAAGTAGGCTGCTGCTTACTCATGACCATCACTCTTATAAAATTTGGACTATTTTAAAGTTTTTTGCCGCCCGATGCGAGAAACTTCCACCTCACAGCAGTTTTAATCACGATTTCATAGGAAATTGGTCTAATTTGGTGATTTTTTATTAATTTGATGCAATTTTAAACGACGCAGACATCGAATTTAAGCTAAGATAATATGCTTTTTATTTTTTTATCCCTATAAGAAGGAATATGCCGTGGACGTACGTCTCTCTGATCGTGTCAATGCCATCAAACCGTCCCCAACACTTGCAGTAACCAATAAAGCCGCTGAACTTAAAGCTGCGGGTCATAACGTTATTGGTTTGGGTGCAGGTGAACCGGATTTCGATACACCACAACACATCAAAGATGCAGCTATTGCAGCAATTAATAACGGTTTTACAAAATATACTGCTGTTGACGGTACGCCTGGTCTTAAAAAAGCCATTATCGCAAAATTAAAACGTGACAATAATCTTGACTACCAAGCGAACCAAATTTTGGTGTCTTGTGGTGGTAAGCAATCATTCTTTAACTTGGCGTTGGCTTTGTTAAACAAGGGTGATGAAGTGATTATCCCTGCACCGTTCTGGGTAAGCTATCCAGATATGGTGATTATTGCTGAAGGCGTGCCAGTCATTGTGGAATGTGGTGAAGAACAACGTTTCAAAATCACGCCTGAACAATTAGAAGCTGCGATCACTGACAAAACACGTTTAGTGGTGTTAAACAGCCCATCTAACCCTACAGGTATGATCTACACCAAAGCTGAATTAGAAGCTTTGGCTGCTGTACTACGTAAATACCCTGAAGTATTCATTGCATCTGACGATATGTATGAACCAATCCGTTGGGATGATGAGTTCTATAACATCGCAACAGTTGCACCAGAACTTTATGACCGCACAATCGTATTAAACGGTGTGTCTAAAGCTTATGCAATGACTGGCTGGCGTATTGGCTATGCAGCGGGCCCTGCTAAACTGATTGGTGCGATGAAGAAAATTCAATCTCAATCGACTTCTAACCCAACTTCTATTTCACAAGTTGCTGCAGAAGCTGCATTGAACGGCCCACAAGACGTACTTGAGCCAATGGTTGAAGCATTCAAACGCCGTCATGACTTAGTTGTAAATGGCTTGAATGACATCAAAGGTATTTCTTGCTTACCTGCAGATGGCGCGTTCTATGCGTATGCAAACATCAAACCATTAATTCGTGCGAAAGGCTTAAAATCTTGCACAGAATTCTCTGCTTGGTTATTGGAAGAAACTGGTGTTGCCGTTGTTCCTGGTGATGCGTTCGGTTTAGGTGGTTTCATGCGTATTTCTTATGCAACTGCAGACGAAGTACTTGTAGATGCGCTTGCACGTATCAAAAAAGCTGCTGAATCAATTGAAGGTGTAGATGAAGCGATTGCTTCAATCGAAGCTGAAAAAGCTGCAAAATAATCTAAACCTGTTTAGATGAACAAAACCCACGATTGAATCGTGGGTTTTTGTTTTTAATTGCGTTTTTTCACTCATCATTTTTCCTCATTTCTGAGGAGAGAGATCACAAATAACGCTTTTAAAAAGCCTCAAGATCATTTCTTGATTGATATAAAAATTCCAATACAAAAAAATCAAAACAACAGCAATCTAAACAGTTTTATACACGAGGTTTGGTTAAAATCACCATCAAAATACCACACAACACGATCAAGGTTGCCACGACCATCAACAGGGTGAGTTGTTCACCTAAAAAAATCACACCGCCTAAAATCGCCAAACACGGTACAGAAAGTTGCACAGTACTTGCGGTAATGTGATCAATTTTTTTCACAATGCTGTACCACAACACATACGCGCCAGCCGAAGCCAATGCACCCGACAACACTGCCAAAACCACACCCTGCCAAGTGATAAAACTTTCAGGTAAATGCCAAAGAAAAAATACAGCAACAAGTGGTGTCGCCAGAATGAAATTAGATAGAGTATTGGTTAAAGCATGCTGCATCGTCTTTGCAGCAATACTGTAAAAACCCCATGCAATACCTGCCAGTAACATCATCAATGCATATTTGAACGTTGGCGTACTGGCTTCAGGCAATAGCAACAAACCCATCCCCAATATAGCACAACCTAACCCGACCCAGCGCGGCAAAGTCATACGCTCACCATGCAAAATCGCATAACTGATCATGGTGATTTGCACTGCGCCAAATAGAATCAATGCGCCTATGCCTGCGTCTATATGCAAATATGCTAACGAAAAACCGAGCAGATATACAGCAAGGCTGAGTGCAGATTTCCATTGGAATTGAATTGGTTGTTGAACCTGCAAAACAGCATAGAACAGTCCTAAGCACACTGCTCCACTGCCAACCCTGAGCAAACTAAAACTAATAGGGTCAATTTGCTGTTCAGCCAATGCCAAACGACACAGCAAGGAATTTGCAGCAAATGCGAGCATGGCAATGCATATTTTAATCCACACGGCTGAATATCCTTTTCAAGCTGTTCGCAAATCTTTATCGCAGTTTAGAACACTATTTTAGTGCAAGTCATTTCGCTCAATTCAATACAAATCTATTTGGCTGAAATGATAAATCATCTTAGATTAAATACTATTTAGATTAGATACTGTTTTTCAATGCTGCGATCAACTCTGATTTAGACACTACAGGTTGAGTTGTCGCTTTATATTCACATAAATAGCGAAAAGCAGAGTCTAATTCTACACGCAATTGTTTTTGTTCAGACACAGACCACACGCGTGAACGGTTGCTCCCCGAAAGCGCACTACCCGCCAGTTGGTACAAATATAAATCATGATCACGCTGTAATGGTTTTTTGGTGCCGTTGTCTGGATGGTCTGAAAGCAATTGGCAGGTCGATTGAATGAGCCATTTTTCACTAAACCACAACTTCAATAAATCGCCCAAATACAAATCTTGAGGTGCCAAAGGCCAGACATGAATAAACGCGCCTTCTACAGCAGTGTAGTATTGTTCAGGCGTAGACAAGATAGAAAGATAATGTTCTTGATAATAAGAAAATTGAGAAAAAATGTCAGAAATGCTGAGCGTATTCATTCGCTTACTCCGATTTAGCCATTTTAGTGCTGGCAAGTTGGGTTAAATCCACACTGTTTAAGATGCTACTTAAACGCTTTGTTCTGTCACTCAGACTAACAACCGATTTTGTGTAACGCAAGTCTTGTGGGTGATTTTTTAATAAAATTTTGTTTTTTGTTCAAATAAAAAGCATATAAAGTCAAAATGAAAGAAACATGACAATTTATGCTTGACCCTTGCTTAAATCTGCTTATAATCGCATTCAGATTCTCCCATAGCTCAGTCGGTAGAGCGACGGACTGTTAATCCGCAGGTCCCTGGTTCGAGCCCAGGTGGGAGAGCCAAATTCTAAAAAGCCCAAGCATAACGACTTGGGTTTTTTATTGCCTAAAATTTATGGATGATGTGGTCTGTAAATAACCAAGCAGCGATTCATGCCTTAATCGTTCAAAAAGATGAATGTAACTGTTTTGGGCAATTCAGCTTAATGTAATTCCTAATCTTAGCCTTGATCATTTCTAAGTGACTTAGGCAACAATCCACAATCAAAATACCTAAGCAATAACTTGATTGATAAAAAAACGGAACCGAAGTTCCGTTTTCTATCTTAGATCATCTACAAGTTTTAAGCGGCTTGCACAGGCACACCACTATGAAAACGGAACAGATCATCTGGACTTAAAATAAGATTCTTTTCCACTTCACGTATATGCTGAATTCGCCCCTGAATATCTTCTTCAGGGTTTTTCAGTTTTGCTGTTTTTGCTACATCCAAAGCCAGTGCCAAATAATCTTCATAATGCCGTGATTCTGATTTCAGTAAATAACGGTAATACTTACCTAATTCTTCATCTACCAATGGCGCAAGCGCATAAAACCGCTCGCATGAACGTGCTTCTACAAAGGCACCTATCACCAAAACATCAATTAGTGCTTCAGGTTCATAGGTACGGATTTCTTTACGTAAACCGCCTGCATAACGCCCTGCACTTAAACCCTGCCACATTTGCCCACGCTTTGCCATGAACTCTAGCACCTGCTCATAATGCAGCATTTCTTCGCGTACCAACTGTGCCAGTTTGACCTGCAAATCGGTAAAAAAGCTGTAACGAAACATCAGATTCATGGCTGTGCCTGCTGCTTTTTTCTCACAGTTAGCATGATCTTGCATCAAAATATCTAAATTATTTAATGCTTCGTTCAACCATTCTTTGGGTGTTTCGCAGCCTAAAAATGCTATCACAGGCTGCATCAATTCATCATAATTTATGCTGGACATAACGTTTCAAATTTTATCTTTCAATTTTAAATATGCAGATTAACGCGCTGCATCAATCGCAGCTTTCATGCGTTTAACAGCCTGTTCCAAGCCGACAAATACAGCATCACCAATTAAAGCATGACCAATATTTAACTCATGGATGTGTTGAATAGCGGCAATTGCACCTACATTGTCCAAGTTCAAGCCATGCCCTGCATTAATCACTAAGCCACGGCTAGCTGCATATTCTACGCCCTGAACAATACGGGTCAATTCGGCTTGCTGTGCAGCTTCATTTTCTGCATTGGCATACGCGCCTGTATGAATTTCAATGGTCGGTGCACCACATGCAACGGCCGCATCAATTTGTGCAAGATCTGCATCAATAAACAGTGACACATCACAGCCAATTGCTGTTAATTCCTGAGTAGCGGCCTTAACTGCTGCAAAATTGCCTACTACATCCAAACCACCTTCAGTGGTTACTTCTTCACGGCGCTCAGGTACCAAACATACATGCTGTGGACGAATTTCTTTGGCAAACTCGATCATTTCTTCAGTAACTGCCATTTCCAAATTCATACGAGTTTTTAGCAACGGACGCATACGACGCACATCATCATCCTGAATATGACGACGGTCTTCACGCAAATGCAAAGTAATCCCCTCTGCACCCGCCTGTTCACAAACTAATGCGGCCTTCACAGGGTCTGGATAGTTCGTGCCACGCGCTTGTCTTAAAGTTGCCACATGGTCAATATTGACACCGAGTAAAGCCATAATAGATTCCTAAATTACGCTTGGGTTTGAGAATTCTGAATCCACAATTGGCGACTTTTTAAGGGTCGATCACCCAACAGTGAACTAATCATTTGTCGATACAGCCGAGACAGTAATTGTAACTGCTCTGGATTAAAATCCCTACCTTTTTCATAGTCGCACATACTCAGGATCTGTGCGCCAAGCAAATTTGCTCGTGATACTTGCGCGGTGGGGATAAAACCATCATTCAGTTGAAAATGATAATGTAGATTGGGCTGAATCGGCTCTTGGTTCGCATCGACTGAAAAATCAATCCCATAGCCTAATTCTTCCAATAAAGTATGTTCAAACTGACGCAAAATTTGTCTTAAGAATAGATTGGGATTTTCTTGACTAGATAAGTGTTGTAAATGCGCCAAAGTCTGGTGATATTGCACAAAAGTTTCTGGCATTTCCACTTCGGCAGAACATAAGCGCAGCACGATTTCATTTAAATAAAAGCCTGAAAAAAATGCATCACCAAAGAAGAAAACCGGTTGATTGACAATTTCCAGCTTGGTGAAATTTTTAAGGTCTGATTTTCCCGAAGCTTGTATGCGAATCGGTTGATATTGTGGCGGTGGCATTTGTCTTAAAATACCATGAACCCGCCCATGTTCGCGGGTAAACAAGTGCACAATATGGCTACGTTCGCGGTATTTTCGATGATGGATTAAATAACCATGCAAGATTTCATTACGCATGATAGCGTCAATTAATCCTGTTCTTTAGAGGATTCTTGTTTGGATTTTTCTTCGTCATCACCATCTGGAATGACAGCACCAACTACAGCAGCAGTGCCTTTCACCACACCCTTTGTAGTTTTGTAGGCAACTTTTACGGGAACTGTCACAACTTTGTGAATACAACCTTGCAAGACAAACATACATGCCACAATGGCCAACACTTTCATCATCACAGTTCCCTTTTCGTCAAACTTAGATATCGCTATATCCTAAGCTTTTTAATGCACGTTCATCATCAGACCAACCACCTTTGACTTTCACCCAAAGCGTCAGCATGATTTTTTGCTCGAACATTTTTTCCATGTCGACCCGTGCATCCATACCAATTTTTTTCAGCTTCGCGCCTTTTTCACCAATCACAATGGCTTTTTGACCAGAGCGATCTACAAAAATAGTGGCATCAATATAGGTACATGGTGCTTTCATACGACCCGTTTTTTCATTTAAAACCGCATCTTCAGTTTTAAATGATTCGATTTGCACGGTTAAATCGTAAGGCAGTTCTTCGCCCAATTGGCGCATGATCTTTTCACGGATAATTTCAGATGCCAAGAAACGTTCTGAACGGTCTGTGATTTGATCTAGCGAATACAACGGTGGCTGGAATGGCAAATAGCGTTCAATCGTGTCACGCAAATGATCTAGGTTCGCGCCGCGCAATGCCGATACAGGTACAATTTCGGCAAAGTTCATTAACTTGGCACGTTCTTGAATAATCGGCAAAGCCTGATTTTTATTCTCAAAAGTGTCGAGTTTGTTAATCACCAGAATCACTGGCATTTCTGCATTTTTCAGCTTTTCTAGGACTAACTCATCATTTTGCGTCCATTTTTGTGCATCCACCACAAACAAAACCAAGTTCACATCACGCAAAGCAGATGATGCAGCACGGTTCATCATTTTGTTGATGGCACGGACTTCTTTTTTATGCATCCCTGGTGTGTCTACAAACACAGCCTGAGATTTTTCACGTGAATCAATTCCCACAATTTTGTGACGTGTGGTTTGCGGTTTACGTGAAGTAATGGATAGTTTTTGACCCAATAAGTGGTTCATGAGGGTCGATTTACCCACATTCGGGCGACCAACAATCGCAACAAAACCACTGCGGAAATCAGATGGAATTTCAGTTCCCTGACCGCTAAAGAATTGGTTAATTAGGTCATTGGCGTCGTTATTCGACTCGTGATCAGCATCTACGTGATCGGAATGGATGGTCATTCAGACTTTTGCTCCAAGAATTTTAAAATATCTGCCGCAACTGCCTGCTCGGCAAAGCGACGGCTCGAACCTTCACCCTTCATTACAGGTAAGCTATCGACTCGGCATTCCACAATGAAATGCTGATTCGGTGCATCGCCCTGAATATCTACAACCTCGTAAACCGGGAGAGGTTTTTTACGTGCTTGTAAATACTCTTGTAAGCGTGATTTAGGGTCTTTGAGTTGATCAGTTGGCTCAATATGATCTAAATAAGGGCTGTACCATTTTAGCACAATCGTTTGCAGCAAATTCAAATCACCGCTATCGACATAAATAGCGCCAATAATCGCTTCTACGGTATCTGCCAGTATAGACTCACGATGATGACCGCCAGATTTCAATTCTCCCGTACTGAGAATTAAATTTTGGCTGAGCTTTAAATCATTGGCAATTTTGCCTAAGGCTTCCTGACGTACCAGTGTTGCCCGCATGCGCGTTAAACGCCCTTCATTTTCATGTGGATAAGCCACATATAAATAATTGGCAACAATCATTCCCAATAACGAATCGCCTAGAAATTCCAGACGTTCGTAATTGTGTTTATGACTCACCGAGCGGTGAGTCAAAGCCAGTTTAAGCAATTCAGGTTGCTTAAACTGATAACCGATTCGGCTGGCTAGACGGGTCTCATTTAGCTTGGACTGAGCTTTGATCAAAACTTTTCTCGAACTTCATTACAATATCAATATTCAATAAGAAAGGTTTTCTTATTTCATATTCTTTTTTCACTTCTAAACCATCTACGTTGGTCACTTGAGCTACATCTGCAAATTTAATATCGCGAATGTTGTTCATGCTTAAACGCTTGTCCATTTCACCAATAAACTTTTGTGGTGATAGGTTTTTTGGCCCATTCAACAATTGCTCTTCAATTTGATTGTCCAACATTCGATCATCGAAATATGGTCCCCAAACCGCAATTGCCACTTTTGCCATAAATGCAAAACCAATAATTGCAATTAAAATTGCAATATAGGATGCCCCTTGTTGATGACGCATTTTTTATTTTCCTAATCTGCTGTATTAATCAATTTTGCCGTTACGACTAAATGACGGCAAATTAAACCCAGGCTCTTTATGCATCCACACATAGAATGCACGACCTGTTAGGTTTTCCTCTGGTACAAAACCCCAAAAACGACTGTCAGCACTTTGATCGCGGTTATCCCCCATCGCGAAGTAATGACCTTCAGGTACTTTGACTTCCCAATATAAACCATTTTCTGCTGAATATTTACCATTGTCTACATAGTTCAGGAATGGTGCCTGACGCGCCACGTTTACACCTTCAAGCTCGCGCATGGTAAATGTATGCGCCCCTAAAGTTTCCTGATGGTAAATTGAAGTAGGTGTATCTAGACTGTCTTTTTCACGGCTAAACTGGATTGGGGTTTTCGTTACTTTCTCGCCATTAATGCTCAGCTGACCATGATCATAAACAATATGATCGCCTGGTAAACCGACAATACGCTTAATATAACTAATGCTTGGTTGTGGTGGATAACGGAACACCGCAACTTCGCCACGCTCAGGCGAACCCACATCTATAATTTTGCTGTTAATAATTGGCAAACGCACGCCATATTCAAACTTGTTCACCAAAATAAAATCGCCCGTTTCTAAGGTTGGCACCATAGAATCTGACGGAATATTAAATGGTTCATACAGGAATGAACGCAGTACCATCACCACTGCCAAAACAGGCCAAAAATCATAAGCCCATGTGATAATGAAGTTTTCATTGCCTCGCCCTTTCGTTGCTCTTTGCTTAAATACAAATTTATCGAGCAGCCACACCGCAATAAAAAATAATGTGGCAGGAACGAGAATCAAATTAAAATCAAAATCCATGGGTTTATTATCCTTATAATTTTAGCGTTCGACTTTAAGTACAGCTAAGAAAGCTTCTTGCGGGATTTCAACACTTCCCACTTGCTTCATACGTTTCTTACCTTCTTTTTGCTTGGCAAGTAGTTTCTTCTTACGAGAAACGTCACCGCCATAACACTTCGCAAGTACGTTTTTACGCATCGCTTTCACGGTTGAGCGCGCAATAATTTGTGCACCAATGGCAGCCTGAATAGCCACATCAAACATTTGACGCGGAATCAAGTCTTTCATTTTTTCAACCAAGGCAATACCACGGTGACGTGCATCCTGACGGTGACAAATCATCGCTAAGGCATCAACTTTTTCACCGTTAATCAGTACATCTACTTTAACCAAAGATGAACTTTCAAAACGCACAAAGTTATAATCTAACGATGCAAAACCACGTGAACATGACTTCAATTTATCAAAGAAATCCATCACGACTTCTGCCATTGGAATTTCAAAAGTAATAGACACTTGGTTACCCAAGAATTTCATGTCTTTTTGCACACCACGACGCTCAATACATAGGGTCATGACGTTACCCAAGTATTCTTGCGGCACTAAAATATGACATTCCGCAATCGGTTCACGCAAATCTTCTACAGTTGAACCATCAGGCATTTTAGATGGACTGTCGATATAAACCGTTTCGCCATTTTTCATCACAGCTTCATAAATAACCGTTGGAGCTGATGAAATTAGGTCTAAATCGTACTCACGCTCTAAACGCTCTTGTACGATTTCCATGTGCAACATGCCCAAGAAACCACAACGGAAACCAAAGCCTAAAGCATCTGAACTTTCAGGTTCAAAGAACAAAGCTGAGTCGTTAATTTGTAGTTTGTGCAAGGCTTCACGGAACGGTTCAAAGTCGCTGGCATCAATTGGGAATAAACCTGCATAAACCTGCGGCTTAACTTTTTTAAAGCCTGGTAAGGTTTCTACTTCTGGTGTAGTTGCGAGTGTGATGGTATCACCCACTGGCGCACCAAAAATATCTTTAATACCAGCAATAACAAAGCCAACTTCACCTGCTTCCAAAATACCTGTTTCGGTATGTTTTGGATTAAAAATACCAACTGAGGTAATAATGTGCGTTTGACCTGTCGATTTCATCAACATTTTATCGCCTTTACGCACGCGACCTTGCTTGATACGTACCAGCGACACAACGCCCAAATAGTTATCAAACCATGAGTCAATAATTAAGGCTTGCAATGGCGCATCACGATCACCTTGTGGTGCAGGAATGACATTCACCAAGGTTTCTAATACATTGTCGATGCCTAAACCTGTTTTAGCCGAACAGGTGGGTGCATCTTGCGCTTCGATACCAATAATTTCTTCAATTTCATGAATCACGCGCTCAGGTTCTGCCTGCGGTAAATCAATTTTATTCAGTACAGGTAAAACTTCTAAGCCTTGCTCAATTGCGGTATAGCAGTTTGCAACTGATTGCGCTTCTACCCCTTGTGCCGCATCGACTACCAATAGCGCACCTTCACAAGCTGCCAAAGAACGTGATACTTCATAGGAAAAGTCAACGTGTCCTGGGGTGTCAATGAAGTTTAACTGGTATTCCTGACCATTTGGATGGTTGTAGTATAAAGTCACTGAGGTGGCTTTAATGGTAATCCCACGCTCACGCTCAAGCTCCATAGAATCCAACACCTGAGCTTGCATCTCACGATCTTGTAAACCACCACAGGTTTGAATGAAACGATCTGCTAGAGTCGATTTACCATGGTCAATATGGGCAATGATCGAAAAGTTACGGATGTTTTTAATATCAACAGTTTTTTTAGCTTGCGCCATGGGTTACCTTGAAAAATAACACGCTCTGCACCTCAAAATTCATGCAGAGCAAAAGCCGAATAGAAATTGCGAAGGATTATAGCAGATGGATTTTTCAATGTATCCATAATAATGACTTCCTTTTGCAGCCTCACGCGTTTTTCTTTTTATTCGAGAGTTTCAGGCTTTTTATGCAGAGATGTGTGTCGTAATTAAAGTGAGAATTGAAGAATACTTCATGCTATTTGAAACAGGTGAATACCCTCTTTAACAACATCGACAGCAATAACATGCAGCAACTTTCAATGACGCTACACTTGGTGCTTCAACTCATCTTAATGAATCATACTCACTAAAATCCAACGGATTCACATCAGCAGCAAGGGGTTGATAGGCTTGCGTAAATGTCGGTGACATGCGTTTTGGACGACCTGTAGCAATTTCCACACAAGCCCATTGTGTATTGCCCATAAACAGCAGACTTTTATCTTGAGGGCGATAAAACGCATATTGGCGGAATGAATACAACGCATTCAAATCACTTAACCATGTACGCAAAATCAGCTCCTCACCTTCGAGTGCCGCTTTACGATATTGCACATGATGTTCCACCGCCACCATCGCATGTTTTAGTTTTAAGTATTCCAGCACCCCTAAACCTAATGTTTCGATATGTGCCGATGCTACATCCTGCATCCACTGCACATACACCACATTATTTACATGCCCTAAAATATCAATATGTTCTGGCTGTACGGTGATTTTTAAATCAAATATGCTGCTCATGTCATCCTTTTAACTAAAACGGCGATGTCGGTCTAGTCTAACAAAAATACCGAGTTACATAAAAAAGTCGCCCTAATTCAAGAGCGACTTCCTTAAAATAAGTGGCTATTTAAAGTTTAGCAAGATTCTAAATTTTAGATAGATTTACGATTTTATGCCACATCAACTTATTGAATACGCATGCCAATAATCGCACGTTGCCCTTGACGGATAATCACCACACGCGCAATTGTACCTTGTTTCAAGGTAGATACTGTTTCAACAAATTGGTTGGCATTTTGGATGGTGGTGTTATTCAGTTGCACAATCACATCACCTGGCATAATACGTGCCTGAGCTGCCGAACCACCACGACGCACTTCCTGAATCAACACACCGCCTTTAATATCTAATTGGCGTTGTTCTGCAACGCTTAAATCACGAATCGACACCCCTAAAACAGGGCCTTTGGCTGCGGTATCAGGGTTGTTTTTGGCAGGCGTGTCGTCAGGTGCTGTGCTCACCGTAGCGGTAATATTACGGCGTTTATCATCGCGTAATACTTCAAGCTGAATACTTTGATTTGGCACTGAACGGTTTAAATAGTTCAACAATTCAGACGTTCTGGAAATAGGTGTGCCGTTGTATTTAAGAATCACATCGCCCGCGCGCAAACCTGCACGTGCCGCAGGTGAGTTTGGTGCAACTTGAGTAATTAATGAACCTTCAGGCTTACTGAGTTTATAAGATTCTGCCAAATTGCGGTCAATATCTTGCAAACTCACCCCTAAATAAGAACGAGTCACTTTACCGTTACGCTTTAACTGATCGGCAACATCCATGGCAACATCAATAGGAATGGAGAATGACAAGCCCATATAACCACCCGTACCACTAAAAATACGGGAGTTCACGCCGACCACTTCACCGCGCTGGTTAAATAGTGGCCCGCCTGAGTTACCTGGGTTAAGCGCCACATCGGTCTGAATAAATGGCACTGAAGTTTCACCCATCATATTACGCATTTTGGCACTCACGATTCCTGCCGATGCAGAATAGTCAAAGCCAAATGGTGAACCAATCGCAAGTACAGGCTCACCTACACGTAATTGATCGACATTGCCTGTACGCAGTTCTGGATAACTGCTGCCCTGCACTTTTAATAACGCGACATCGGTACGTTCATCACTACCCACGACAGTTGCATCAAGTTCACGGCGGTCATTCAGTACAATGGTAACTTTAGAAGCATCTTCAACAACGTGGTGATTGGTTAAAAGGTATCCATCTTTACTGATAAAAAAGGCACTGCCGTAACCTGTTTTTTCTTGTGGAATTTGCTGTTGAGGAATAATCACTTGATTGCCAAAAAAACGGCGTAAAATTTCTGGAACTTGTTGTTGTAAGAGTTCTTCCTGACTCATTTTTTTGACAACATTGACACTCACCACCGCAGGACTAACCTGCTCAACCAAATTAGAAAAGTCTACTGGTGGTGCTGCTTGAGTCTGCACAGTTGCCATAGTAAAAACAGCCGCATATAAACCTTTTTTTAAGTTGCGATTTTTCATAAATAGCATTCACTCAATAATAATTATGACTTTGAACTCACCTTATTTAGCACAAAATAATAGGCTTTTGCGTAATAAAATGTTGAATCTTTTTCAATTACGGTTTGGCAGGCACTGTGGAGGATAGCTGAGATAGCATCTTATATTTGACCCATCAAAAATGATGCGCCAAAGTGCTATAAATGAAAAGCGTGGAATCGAATCACAATAAAAGTGGGATATTCCATAAAAGTTGCCAGTTTATTCTTTTTTTTCATTATTCAAATCCACTTCGCACTTGCCTTTTTCTGTAAAAAGGGGTGTCATTATCCAACTTTTTTCAAATTAGCTGATGGACATGCCTAATTTAAACACAACACATCAATTTGATGTGATTATTGTGGGAAGTGGTGGTGCAGGTTTGAGTTTAGCGCTCTCATTACCCCAGCATTTCAATATTGCCGTTTTGGCGAAATCTACCCTCACTGAAGCCAGCACCTTCTATGCGCAAGGCGGTGTCGCGGCAGTGCTTGATGAAACAGATTCAATTGAACAACACATAGATGACACTATGATTGCAGGTGCGCATTTATGTGAAATGGATGCCGTCAAACAAACCGTAGAAGGCGGCAAACCTTCGGTAGATTTTCTGCTGAGACAAGGTGTTCAATTTACTTTAGATGAACAAGAACAGTTGCACTTAACCCGTGAAGGCGGTCACTCACAGCGACGTATTATTCATGCAGCCGATGCAACAGGACGCGCAATTTCGACCACTTTAGTACAACGTGTCCAAGAACAGCAAAACATCACCATTTTTGAAAATTTTATTGCGATTGACCTAATTACCTCGCAAAAATTAGGTTTAAATGAAAGCAATCGCACTTTAGGCTTATATGCACTAGATGAAAAAACACAAAAAGTGCATAGCTTCCTTGCTCCGTTTACCGCACTTGCCTGCGGTGGTGCAATGAAAGCCTATCTATATACATCTAACCCAGACATTGCCACAGGTGATGGTATGGCCATGGCATACCGTGCAGGTTGCCGTGTGGCAAATATGGAGTTTAATCAATTCCACCCGACCTGTTTGTATCATCCCCAAGCACGTTCGTTTTTAATTACTGAAGCCATGCGTGGTGAAGGTGCATATTTGCGTTTACCCGATGGTGAGCGTTTTATGCTGCGTTTTGATGAGCGTGCAGAGTTGGCACCACGTGACATTGTCGCACGTGCAATTGACTATGAAATCAAACGCTTAGGTATTCGCCATGTGTGGTTAGACATCACTCATAAACCTGCAGAATTTGTAAAGGAACACTTCCCAACGCTGTATGCACGTTTACTGGAATTGGGTATTGATATCACCACTGATATGATTCCTGTTGTACCTGCTGCCCACTACACTTGTGGTGGTGTGATGGTGGATGAACATAGCCAAACCGATATTGCAGGTTTATATGCGATTGGTGAAACTTCTTATACAGGTTTGCATGGCGCTAACCGTATGGCAAGTAACTCTCTTTTAGAATGTTTTGTCTATGGAATGGCGGCCGCAAAACATATTGAAGCTCATTACACCGCAGATTATAGCTCGCCTGACGTCCCTGCTTGGGATGATTCTCAAGTCACTAACCCTGACGAAGATGTGGTGATTTTACAAAACTGGGATGAGCTACGCGCAACCATGTGGAACTATGTCGGCATTGTACGCACCACCAAGCGTTTAGAGCGTGCCTTGCACCGCATTGAAATGCTGAAACGTGAAATCACCGAGTATTATCAGGACTATCAAGTCAGTAAAAACTTAATTGAACTGCGTAATTTGGTTTTAGTTTCGGAAATGATTGTGCGCTGTGCCATGCAACGCAAAGAATCGCGTGGTTTACACTTCACGCTAGATTATCCTGAACTCGCACCTGAATTGCGTAAGACTGTGCTTATTCCACCAAATTTCCAAGTGGAAACCCCATTGGTGAATGAGTGATCTGATTGCTTGTTACACAACAGCATTTGCATAAAAGTATCTGTGAATAAAGTGCATTTGAATTCTAATGCAAGAAAGCACCGAATCGTGTTCCATAACACGATTCGGTATTTTATCATTTTGAATATGATGACGTTAACTTACTAAACCTCCCCCCAAGAATTCATCAAGTTGATTTTTAGATTACGGCTGCAACTTGAGTACCATCTTGAATAAATGCTTCTAAGCGAACTTGACCAGCCAATAGTTGCTGTAATTGGTGGCTAATTATGTACTGCAATTGCTGCCGTGTTTGTTCGTCTATAGGCGCATTTTGCAATTGTTTTGACAAATGCTGTAATGCTGCTTGAGCCCCCAACTGCTGCATTTTAATTGCATACAGATAGCCCAACACCACTCCTTTCTGCACATAATTTGCAGCTAAATCATGCTGCAGATGATAAATCAAAGCACCCATCACCCGTTCATTGGCTGAGAGTTTACGCAAAGGGTCACGTGCCACACGCTGACACGGGTCTTTATAGGCATGTTCACATGAGTCCAGAAAGCTCTGTGCCAGATGCTTTAAGTTTTGCTGACGATGCGGCAACTGTGCAGCTAATCCCAACGCTACTTGTGCCGAAACAGCGCGGGTAAAATCTGCAACCAATGGGTCTGCCATTGCGACACCAATACTGTTATGCCCTATTAAACTGGATAACCAAGCCATCATGGCATGTACACCATTCCATAAACGATTTTTAATGAGTTGGATTTCGGCAATATCATCTACCAAAATCATTTGACGCATGTGTTGCAATAATGGACTGGCATTTTCCACATAAATAGGCATGTCACTTTCAGCATGAAATAAAATTAAATCCATACTTTGCAAAATGTGACTGGGCTGAAAATTGCGTCTTAAATCTTCTACATATAAGGTGGCTTGACGCTCTTGCTCAGGCTGCAATCGAGTATTGTCTTCAATTTCAATTGGCTCTGCTTCGTCATCCAACTGAAATTGCTTAAAAATATTATACTTGATGCGTAATTGGCGATATAAGTTTTGATCGCTTAATTTAGAGACCATTCTATTTACGACAGTATCGCAAAAATAATGCTGCGCCATAATTTTGGCTGCCGTATCGGGATCCAACAACGCCTCTAACGCCTGATGAATATGCGTCATCAAGAGCTGTTTTGCCCCAACTTTATTTAAAATTACCAAAATAGTTAAAGGCTGATGGAGTTCAAATTGCGCTATAAAACGGGCATATAAGCCCTGCGCAATTACTTTAGCCTCTTGCTGTAAAGCATGTTCAGGCAAACATAATGCAATTAGGCTCGACTCCACATACATTTGCTGCATCTGCTGCAAGTTCTCCGCATCAATGATGTGCATATTTTCAATTCGTTCATCATAAGAACATTGTCCATAACGAATTGAATACGTTCCAAAGGCGTTTACTGCAGAACGATATAAGGTATTCCGTGTAGAAGCATAAATACGTTTAGGACGGGTATAGCCATCCCAGTGCGATAAAATTTGGGCCAAATAGCCCCCACCTATTGCACCAAAACCATGAATCCCCACACTCAACTGATTTAAAGTTTGCGGGAAGGCCTCTTGTAAACTCGGCATTTCCAATACAGGAATAACTTGATTTAAGTCATCTAAATAAGCTTGCATACTTGCGTAATAATGCTGCGTGAGTGACAACATATTAGCATTAGGTTTTTTTATATCCCGAAATAGTATGGTTATGCCACCCGCTGCATGTGCAGATTTGATTCCATTTTCAGAATCTTCCAGCATGAAACATTCGCTGGGTTCTAGATTAATTTTTTGTGCGGCTGTTATAAAAATTTCAGGATGTGGCTTGCCCTGTTGCACCTCATCGCCACAAACTAATACATCAAAAAACTTATAGACATTGGCATTAATCAAATATTCTTCGGCAATGGCACGACGACTAGACGTAGCAACCGCCATTCTCAAGCCAGACTTTCGTAACCGCTCTAATACCTGCAACAAACCTTTTTTAATGGGCACACCAAAATTGCGCACACTTTCTAGTTCTAGTTCATCAGCACGCTGACGGATCTCACGGTAAGGAATGTCTGCACCATATTCTGCTTGCGCCAGTTGTTCAGCGCTCTTTGCACTCAAACCCAAACATTGCATGAGGTATACGTCTGAAAATTCAACGCCAATGAGCTCCTGAGATGCCTGCTTCAATGTTTGAAACCGTAATCGTTCAGTATCAAACATTGTTCCATCCATATCAAAGATTGCTCCATGAACAATATTGTTCTTAAATTTAAGCATTTAGCTCCCTTGTTTTATCACTTACGGGTTGCTAGCTTAGACAAAAGCAGATTTGATCTATATGAAAAACATAAAATGAAATATTTGTGATTATTTTTTAACCAATCAAACCCTGATTTTCATGTAGTATGTGTACATATGTAACCACATGGTAAATATAAGTAACTAAAATTAAGATAAAGCTGACTTTATTCTCAGCCAATCTGTGGAATCGAATACGTCCCTGTGACATGCGCCACGGCATCATCTACACCTTCGGAATATACCCAAACCTCACCGACCACGAGGTTTTTCCCTACTTTCATTAAGCGACATTCACCACGTAAATTACGCCCTGCTGCGGGCTTGCGTAAAAAGTTGATGTTTAAATTACTGGTCACCGCCAAAGCCACCAAACCCAACTCCCCTAAAATGGCGATATAAAGTGCATAGTCTGCAACAGTCATCATAGTCGGCCCTGATACCGTACCACCTGGGCGTAAATCACGTTCATCGATGTGATAATTCACCAATGCCCCACGTGGCGTGATGGACACAATTTCACATTTTTCCAAACTTTGCGGAAACTCAACTTTTAAAAATTCAATAATTTCGTCTTTGGTCATATTTACTATTCGCTATTATTTAAATAAAAAAATCTTCTAAAGCATTTCCACTATAGAAGATTTTTCCATTCAATCAAATGCATAACCATGACCCATTGGCTTGTTATACCTTTGTTTGTTATGCCTTAGCTTGCAAATAGTGCATCGCCTGTGCAAATACTTGATCGGGGCTTTGTGTTGCATCTAAGCGCTTCACTCGCTCAGGGTGTCGCTCCCACAAAGTTTGATAGCCACCTCTTACTTTCTCAAAGAAAGTTGCTTTCTCTTGTTCAAAACGATCAAGTTCACCACGTGCCCGTGCACGGGTCATACCCAG
The DNA here is from genome assembly GCF_004331005.1 of Acinetobacter sp. ANC 5045. NCBI lineage: Bacteria > Pseudomonadati > Pseudomonadota > Gammaproteobacteria > Moraxellales > Moraxellaceae > Acinetobacter > Acinetobacter sp. ANC 5045. The sequence continues at coordinate 99,910 of NZ_SJNS01000005.1, forward strand.
TTCAATCGGTGCATCCAGCCAGAAAGTTAAGTCAGGCATACGTGCCACAAAGTTATTATTTAAAGTCTGCAACTTGCTTTCACTCAAACCACGTCCTGCACACTGATAAGCAAAACTCGCATCACTAAAACGGTCACACAGTACAGTTTTTCCTGCAGCCAACGCAGGTAAAATCACCCGATCTAAATGCTGTGCACGCGCTGCATACATCAACAATAACTCAGTGTCTGAACACATTTTTTCTTCATGGTTGACCTCGAGCAACAAAGCACGAATTTGCTCTGCCATAGGGGTTCCACCCGGTTCACGGGTTAAAACCACCGACTGACCTTGTGCAGTAAAATAATCATGAATACGGCGAATAAGTGTAGTTTTGCCTACCCCTTCAGTACCTTCAAAACTGATAAACATGCTTATTCCCCTGATTTTTTCGTGCGTAGTACGTTTAAATATTCCTGTACGGCACGGTTATGATCTTGCAAATTGGTGCTAAATTTATGCCCACCGTTACCTGTCGCGACAAAATAAATATTGTCAGATTGGTCTGGATGCATAGCCGCTTCAATGGCTTTTTGACTTGGCAAAGCAATTGGTGTTGGCGTTAAGCCACTCATGGTATAGGTGTTGTATGGCGTTGGAGTGCGTAAATCCTGACGGGTGATATTGCCCTGATAACGGTCACCCATACCATAAATCACGGTTGGGTCAGTCTGTAAACGCATCCCCAGTTTTAAACGACGTACAAACACACCCGAAACCTGCTCTAATTCAGCATCAACATTGGTTTCTTTTTCAATAATAGATGCCATGATTAAAGCTTCATATTTATTTTTATAGGGCAAATCTGCTGCACGATTATTCCAAGCATCATCCAATGATTTCATTTGACGCTGATATAAATCGGTTAATATTTTACGGTCAGTTTCACCTTTGGCAAAGAAATAAGTATTCGGCGCAAATAAACCTTCGGGATGTGTAAAAGGAATATTTAAAGCTTTTAGCATTTGATCATACGGCAAATGCGACACTTCTTTGGTGACCAACTCATCTTTCTTTAACGCATCAATCAATTGTTTAAAAGTCGTGCCTTCGATCACCAAAATACGGTTCATTTGTGCATTTTCAGCATTGGCGATCATTTCCATAACCTGACGCACACTCATGCCCTGACGGACTTCATACACGCCTTTTTTCATGCTGTCGTGAATCATCACTCGTTGATAGAGCTTTAAAACAATTGGAAAATTCACATGATCTTGTTCTGCCAAACGATCAATAAAGCGTGAATAGGTATCACCATCATTAATCGCCAATAATTGTTTTTTGCCTTCAACAGGATAATCTTTAAATAAGCTTGACCATAAGATCATGCCAATGACCAAAAACAGTCCGAGTACAAAAATAAGCGCACCCTGAATAGCACGCTTAGACCATATAGGTTTGGTTTTCTTTTTAGATTTTGATGGACGCTTAGACATAAGAATGAATCTGATTCAGTTGAAGTTGCTTAAATAGTTCCACACACGGCTGCACATCTAAAACCTGCTGCCCTAAATGGCTGACAATTTTCATGGGCGTTAAGGCATTACAGAAAAACAGACTTTGAATCTGCGCAATTTCCGAAACATGAACATCACGCTGTTCACAATGCAAATTCTGTTGTTGCATGCGCGATAAAATTTCTGCCCGCATGACACCGTGCACGCCATTATAACCAAGTTGCGGGGTAATCCATGTATTGTTTATACGAATGAAACAATTACTACTCACACCTTCAACCACACTGCCCTGTACATCAGTAACCAAAGCTTCTGTCCAGCCTTTTTGATCGGCTTCTTGTTTGAGCAATACCTGTTCAAGTCGGTTTAGACTTTTCAGCCCAACTAAATTCGGCATGCTTAGTCCAATCGCTTGTGCCAAGATGCCACTTTGAATGATGTCATAATGATATGCCGTATCTAAAGCCGCTTGTACTTGTGGATAGAAAAACACCCAAACATCGGCAGGATGATCAGGCAAACTGTAACCTCGCTGCCCCACACCACGACTTAAAACAATCTTTAAAGTACCGTTTAATTCACCATGCGCCTGCTTTAAAAGTGTCAGCGTTTCAGTGATTAACTCAAGATTGGCATTTAAAGAAAGTTGGCGATTAGCATATTGCAAACGCGCCAAATGGCGGTCAAGTAATTCAATTTGATTTTGGCGAATACGTGCAGTGCTAAAGCATCCATCACCATAATGAAACGCGCGATCTAACACATAAATCTGCTCGGTAGGCTTGGCATTTTTATAACACTGCATGGAAGAAGTACTCGTTATTTATCTCTAAATATAGAAAACAATGAAGAAATTTATATTTATCATTTACTGATATTCACCGCATTTTAAATTATTTTTTCAGCAAATAGACTACCGATATGCTTGCCTCATTCAACAACAGATTTAATACCTGAGGTCAAACATGAACTTTACAAAACTGAAAATTGGACTACTGGCGGCAGTACTTTCGGCAACAACCTTGAGCGTTTCTGCAAAAGACTTTCTGAATGTTTCCTACGATCCAACCCGTGAATTATACGATAACTTTAACAAAGATTTTGGTGCGTACTGGAAAAAAGCCACCGGGCAAAACATTAACTTTAAACAATCACATGGCGGTTCGGGCAAACAGGCACGTGCGGTGATTGATGGTCTAGGTGCCGATGTCGTGACTTTGGCACTGGCTGCCGATATTGATGAAATTGCTAAACGCGGTCTATTACCTAAAGACTGGCAAAAGAAATTTCCGCACAACTCGACCCCTTATACATCCACAATTGTATTTTTAGTGCGTAAAGGCAACCCGAAAGGTATTCGAGATTGGGGCGATTTGGTCAAACCTGGTGTGGAAATCATTACTCCAAATCCAAAAACATCTGGCGGTGCACGCTGGAACTATTTGGCAGCGTGGGCATGGGCAAAACATCAACCTGCGGGCAATGATGCTAAAGCGCAAGAGTTTGTTCGCCAAATTTATAAACAAACCAAAGTATTGGATTCAGGCGCACGTGGCTCAACCACCACTTTTGCAGAACGTGGCATTGGTGATGTTTTGTTAGCTTGGGAAAATGAAGCCTATTTAGCCGTGCGTGAACAACCGGGTAAATTTGAGATCATCACGCCTTCTCTATCTATTTTGGCTGAACCGCCTGTGGCGATTGTAGAGAAAAATGTGCAAAAAGATGGCAATCAACACTTAGCCAAAGCCTATTTAAACTATCTCTATTCGCCTGCGGGTCAAAACATTGCTGCGAAGAATTATTACCGACCACGTAATGCTACGGTGTTGGCACAATATAAGTCGCAATTTAAACCATTGAAGTTGGTGACGATTGATCAAGAGTTTGGTGGATGGAGCAAAGTTCAGAAGCAACACTTTGAAAATGGTGGCATTTTCGACCAGCTTGTCAAAGCCAATCAAACCAAATAATACTGAAAGGCAAATCATACCAAAGCGCTAGCTGAAAACACCCAAATTGAAAAATGCGGGTGTTTTCACAAACGCATTTTTACCTGATTCACATATATCTCTTTTATTCATATAAAATTCATTTTTAATTATTTTTTTTGCATAGAAACTCTAGTTATCCTTGTTGCAGATTATTTAAAACATGAATTTTACAGCATTATCTTACTGAGTTTTGAATCCAAGTGATCACAGCCAAAGCTGAAAATGATGGGTTCAATTCATATTCAAGCGTTATTCAGATCATTATTTCAGGCTGAAATATGCGAAGGAGCATCGACATGATTCATACCGTAATTGTTCCAGGTGTAGGTGGCAGTGAACATGCTCACTGGCAATCTTGGTTACAACGACAACTCATGTCTTGCTCGCGTGTACAACAGTCAGACTGGAATAGCCCAATTTTACAGAACTGGGTTGCTGAATTTGTCAAAACAGTTGCCCCAATTCAGGACGACATTCAAATTGTGGCGCACAGCTTTGGTTGTCTGACCACAGTGGCAGCATTGGCGCAGCACCCTGAACTGCAGGCGAAAATAAAAAATGTGGTTTTGGTTGCACCTGCTAACCCTGCCCGTTTTGGTGAGTCTGGTTTTGCACAATATAGCCAAAGCAATTATTCGGCATATTTTCAGCAACTTAAATTGGCTGTACCGACACGCTTATTGATCAGTGAAAATGACCCGTGGCTAAGTTTTGCAGATGCACAGGCACTTGCCCAAGCATGGCAATTAACACCGATTAATTTAGGACAAGTGGGTCATATTAATGTTGCATCAGGCTTTGGGGCATTTCCTGAAATTTATGATTATTTGATTGCAGAAAATATGCAATCACATACCAGTATTTCTGATAACAACAAGTATTTATTCAAATTTGCAATTTAATCTTCGCAAATTATGCTTGTGCCGAATTTATCTTTTACTTTTATCTGTTTGTTTTCAAACACTCATTCTCTCTTTTGAGGAGTCATCATGTCGCAGCGATCCAAAGTGCTGCCAGGATTTGGTCTTTCTCTAGGCTTTACCCTAGCGTATTTATCCTTAATTGTTCTTATTCCCTTATCGGCTGTATTTATTAAATCGCTGGGTATCGGTTGGGATGGTTTATGGGAAATTTTAAGTTCAGAACGTATCCAAAAATCTTTGCAACTCAGTTTTAGCGCTGCGCTCATTGCAGCCTTTATTAATGTCGTCTTCGGCTTATTATTGGCATGGTGTTTGGTACGATACAGCTTTCCGGGCAAACGTATTATAGATTCTTTGGTCGATTTACCTTTTGCATTGCCTACTGCAGTTGCGGGTATTGCCCTGACTTCTTTATACGCACCGACTGGCTGGATTGGACAATATTTAGAACCATTAGGCATTAAAGTCGCGTATACCCCTATCGGGATTACCCTTGCCCTGATTTTTATTGGTATTCCATTTGTTGTGCGTACCGTGCAACCCGTACTCAGTGACTTAGAAACCGAGTTGGAAGAAGCAGCATCTGCGCTAGGGGCTAACCGCTTTCAAATTGTCACCAAAGTGATTTTCCCTATTTTATTGCCTGCACTGATTACAGGTTTTGCCCTCGCATTTGCGCGTGGCGTGGGTGAATATGGCTCGGTGATTTTCATTGCAGGTAACCAACCATTTAAAACTGAAATTGCACCCTTAATGATTATTTCTCGTTTAGAAGAATATGACTACGCAGGTGCAACCACAATTGCTGTGGTGATGTTGCTGATTTCTTTTGTCATGCTGTTCTTAATTAACTTATTACAAGCATGGGCAAGTCGTCGCACAGGGAGAACTGCACGATGAGTTTAAATACCAACAGCAATGCTTTGGCTGAAAAACTACAATCACGCGATGCAACACGTGAACCGACTTGGGTACGCTATACCCTGATTGCAATTGCCTTCATTTTCTTCTTAAGCTGTCTGATTTTGCCGCTGATTTTGGTTTTTGTCGAAGCGTTTAAACAAGGCATTGGTGTCTATGCCCAAGCATTGGTGCATCCTGACACTTTATCGGCAGTGAAATTAACCTTACTCACTGCAGCCATTGCCGTACCTTTAAACGTGGTATTTGGTATTGCCGCAGCGTGGTCAGTGGCGAAATTCAATTTCCGTGGTAAGTCGATTCTCACCACCTTAATTGATATGCCTTTTTCAGTTTCTCCGGTCATTGCAGGTTTAATGCTAGTCCTGATTTTTGGTACACAAGGTTGGATGGGCGGCTGGTTGATGGAACACGACATCAAAGTTTTATATGCCGTACCTGCAATTGTGATTGCCACCATCTTCATTACTGTACCTTTTGTGGCGCGTGAATTGATTCCTTTAATGGAAGCGCAAGGCACAGAGGAAGAAGAAGCTGCGATTGTATTAGGTGCATCGGGTTGGCAGACCTTCTGGAAAGTCACTTTGCCAAATATAAAATGGGGTTTAATTTACGGCGTGATTCTGTGTAATGCCCGCGCAATGGGTGAGTTTGGCGCGGTATCTGTGGTATCGGGGCATATTCGCGGAGAAACCAACACCCTACCGCTGCACGTCGAAATTCTCTATAACGAATATACCTTTAGTGCTGCGTTTGCGGTGTCCTCTCTCTTGGCACTTCTCGCGATTGTGACCCTGATTTTAAAAACTTGGGTTGAAATTCGCCAAGAAAAGCAAAACCAACGCAATGAAGATTCAACTGTTTCTTAAGGAATGACCGCATGAGTATTCAAGTTAAAAATATTGAAAAAAATTTTGGTGCATTCCATGCACTTAAAGACATCTCCCTCGATTTTCCAGATGGCCAACTGGTGGCGCTGCTTGGGCCTTCAGGCTGTGGTAAAACCACCTTGTTGCGTATTATTGCAGGATTAGAGTCGGCAGATCGTGGGCAAGTGATATTAGAGGGTCAGGATGCAACCGATGTGCATGTGCGCGAACGTCAAGTTGGATTCGTTTTCCAGCACTATGCCCTATTCCGCCACATGACCGTATTTGACAATATCGCATTTGGTTTACGGGTACGTCCACGTGCAACCCGACCTTCAGAAGCCGAGATTAAAAAGCGTGTTATGCGTTTACTCGACTTGGTACAGTTAAGCTTTTTAGCAGACCGTTATCCTGCACAATTATCGGGTGGACAACGTCAACGTATTGCTTTGGCACGTGCCTTAGCGGTAGAACCACGCGTATTGTTATTGGATGAACCTTTTGGTGCGCTTGATGCCAAAGTGCGTAAAGAATTACGTCGTTGGTTAAGAACTTTGCATGATGAATTACACATCACTTCAATTTTCGTGACCCACGATCAGGAAGAAGCACTCGAAGTTGCCGATCAAATTATTGTCATGAACAAAGGTAATGTCGAACAAATTGGTTCACCGCGTGAAGTGTATGAACAGCCTGCAACTCCGTTTGTATTTGACTTCTTAGGTCAAGCCAACCGTTTTGAAGGACAACATCATCAAGGGGTTGTGCAAATTGGTGAAGATTGCGTACAACTTCTCAATCAACCAAATGCACCACAAGGCAAAGTGATTGCATTTGCGCGTCCAGATGAGTTGCATATTCATGCCCAACCACAGGAAAATACCATTCAAGCGACCTTCTTACGTGAGGTTTGGATTGCTGGTAAAGTAGTTGCAGAATTGCAAGATCGCCAAGGGAATTTAATTGAAATTGCACTCACTGCAGATGAAGCGAAACTGCACCAATTCCGCCCAAATCAAACGGTTTGGTTAAGTGTAACCACTTTACATTTATTTGAAAATCAAGTCGCATAAGGACATCAAGATGGAGCCTAACCCGCTCCATCCTTTTTAGGGTTGCACCACTATGAACTTCCAACAACTTAGAATTATTAGAGAAACCGTTCGGCAAAACTTTAATTTAACCGAAGCGTCTGCGGCACTATACACTTCTCAATCGGGCGTGAGTAAGCACATTAAAGACCTTGAAGATGAACTTGGTGTGCAGCTTTTTGTGCGCAAAGGCAAACGTCTATTAGGTTTAACCGAGCCAGGACAAGCGTTGCTAAGTATTGTCGAACGCATGTTGGTTGATGCAGATAACATTAAACGCCTTGCTGATGACTTTAATAAAGTAGATGAAGGCACGCTCACCATTGCGACTACACATACCCAAGCGCGTTATGTGCTGCCGCCTATTGTGAATTTGTTTAAAAAAGAATTCCCTAAAGTACATTTGATTTTGCAACAAGCCAGCCCTGTTGAAATTGCCGAAATGCTGCTACAAGGTGAAGCCGATATTGGTATTGCAACCGAATCTCTAACCACTGAAGAGAACTTGGCAAGTGTGCCTTATTATGACTGGCGCCACAGCATTATTACCCCGCAAGATCATCCTTTAGCCAGTAAAACTGAGATTAGCCTGACCGATTTGGCAGAATATCCAATCATCACTTATCACGGCGGCTTTACGGGACGTTCTAAAATTGACAAAGCATTTACCGATGCAGGAATTGATGTCAATATCGTTATGTCTGCACTTGATGCCGATGTTATTAAGACCTATGTTGAATTGGGCATGGGCGTAGGCGTGGTAAACAATGTGGCATACGATGCAGAACGCGATTACCGTCTAAAACAAATCCAGACCGATATTTTTGGGGTAAACACCACATGGATTGCGGTTCGCAAAGGACACTTACTACGTGGTTACGGCTATGAGTTTATTTCTTTATGTGCACCGAATGCCGATATTAAAGCGTTAAAGCGCATTGCTTATCCTGACGAATAACCCCATTCACATAAGAGAGCGCATTCGCTCTCTTATGTTTCATTATTTCGCCACGATCTTCGTTTATCTTAAAACAGGAAAATAATGTTTTAAATTGATTCAAATTATGCATAAAATATAATCAACAATAAAAATGATTATTTGATTTTAAACACGATTCTATCACTCAAATGCGGGACGTCACATGAAATATCATCTTTGCACTGCATGCTTGTACGTCCTGCCCATAGTGTATAGTCATGCTGCAGCTCTAGAACAAAGCCATCAATCTGTAAGCGCCTTTTTACAAGAAAATAATTATGCAGAAATAACCTTGCTTTATTTAGAGCCGAATGTTTCTGGGCAAGTACAATATCAACAACAACTCCGTGAACTGGGAGTTACTGATTTTTCGACTGGAGATTTGGTCGAAAGCAAACATTTCATCAATGCGGGCTTAAAATTACAGCTTAGCCCACAACTTTCCTTTGGTTTATTATTCGACCAACCGTTTGGTGGGCGGGTTAATTATCAATATACCCCTGAAATATATGCTGAAAAAATAGAAATTGAGTCCAGTCATATTCAGTTTGACAGTCGCAATATGACTGCACTAATCGGCTATCAACCTACCCCTCGCTGGAATTTTTTTACAGGTATTAGCTGGCAAGACTTTAAAGGCTATTTAGAGGTTTTTGGACAAGATTATGCTGTGTTTAATGGTTATAGCGTAGCATTTGAACGTGATTCTGCCCTAGGTTGGTTAACAGGATTTAGTTATCAAATTCCAGAGTATGCATTTAAAACCGCAGTGACTTATCGCGCTAAAATTAAACATCGTCTAAATACTTACGAACATACGCAACACACGCTTTTAAATCTTGTGCCCGAAAATCAGAGCGTGGTAGAAACTCCACAATCTGTCAATGCACACTTACAAACAGCGATTTCGACACATAACCTCGTCTATGCAGATTTACGCTGGGTAAACTGGTCTGACTTTAGCATTCAACCGCCACAATTTAATGCGGTCATTGCTGCCTATGCACCGTATGTACCCGAAATTTCAGGTTATCAACTGATTTCCTACCCTAAAGACCAATGGTCGGCAAAAATAGGCTGGGCGCACCGTTGGACACCCACATGGGTCAGTTTTATTGAAAGCTCATGGGACTCTGGGACTGGCAATACTGTGTCTACACTCAACCCTTCAGATGGCTTTTCAAGTTTTGGAACAGGCGTGGTATATCGTGTAAATCAAAAAAATGAGATTACATTTGGCGCACATTATTTAAAGTTTAGAAAAGCCAAAATCAATACCAATACTGACAGTGCTGTGTCTTTTGCCTCGCTGGCAACGTCCAATAATAACAATGCCCTTGTTTATGGTTTACGTCTTGCCCATCGTTTCTAATATACACGTAAACCTACACAAATAAAAAACGAGCCGAAGCTCGTTTTTTTTGGTTTAGCTGAAACTAACGGATATTACCAGTGGTAACTGACACCTAGTTTAGCTACTGGCATCCATTCGTATTTGTCGTCGTTACGAACTTCATTAAGGTGATCAACAACTAATTGGTTATCTTCCCAATTGCCGCCTTCAACTTTTACATTAGTCACAGTTGGATTACCTGTATAGTAAGCACCAACCTCACCAAATACACCCCAATTTTTATTAATTTTTGGTGCAAAGCCTAGGCCTAAATATGGTGCAATGTCATTGCTATAATCTAGATCATAGCCAAGTTTACTTAAACCAGTATCTTCACCTTTAACTTTGATCGTTCCACCATCATTTCGAGCTTGTAGAGCGTATTGTTGATCAATGTAACCAACACCTGCAGCTACATAGACACCTTGTGCCCACTTACTTGGACTAGTACCCCACGGACGAATCTCAGCATTTAAGTAAGTCAAGTTGTTATCCATATCAACATCATAGTTAACATCATCAACTTCTACGTCATCCGACCAAGAAATATCGCCACCGTTATAACCCAGCGCTAAACCCACATACGGGTTTGCAGTCCAAAGCAATGCACCGCCATAACCTGTTGTTCCTACTTCAGCACGTACACCTGTTGGAATTAATTGGTTACGATCAAACGCATAACCATCTTTTACCACAGCTGTATCTGCCATTGCAGAACCTGCAACTGCTGCCAATACAGAAGCGGCTAAAATTGAGTGTAAAGTTTTCATTGTGTTTCTCCTCAAACTAAAGCTTTTTTGAATTTTCATTCGTTCGTTTTTCATGTGAAAACTATAAAGCTTATTGCGCTCAGTATTTATGCAAGATTTGCTAGGTTTATGTTATCTTTTGATACAAATTTATTTTTATTGTTTATTGCAAAAGCATTTATTTTCAAAACTTCAACAATTTAGCGCGCAACTTAACTTGTTTATCTTACTAAGGATAAATTCCAATCTGTTCCAATTTTTATCTATTCCTCACTCAATATAGTGTAAAATCTTTGGAAAATTTTTTTCTGGTAAGAACATCGATGTCTCAGCTTTCAACAATCATTGAACAAGCATTTGAAGACCGCGCTAATTTCAGCGCTGCAGATTGTCCCTCTGAAATTCGTCAGGCAGTTGAACAAGCAATTGCAGGTTTAGATAACGGCACATTACGCGTTGCTGAAAAAATTAATGGTGAGTGGATCGTACACCAATGGTTAAAAAAGGCAGTTTTGTTATCTTTTAAACTCAATGATAACAAGCCAATTGAATCTTGCGATTTGCGTTTCTACGACAAAGTAGACACGAAATTTACAGGTTGGACTGACGAGCAATTCAAACAAGCAGGTGTGCGTGTTGTACCGCCAGCAGTTGCACGTAAAGGTTCATTCCAAGCCAAAAATGTGGTGTTAATGCCATCTTATGTCAATATTGGCGCTTATGTAGATGAAGGCACCATGGTTGATACATGGGCAACGGTAGGTTCATGTGCACAAATTGGTAAAAACGTGCATTTATCGGGTGGTGTAGGTATTGGTGGAGTACTTGAGCCACTTCAAGCAAATCCAACAATTATTGAAGACAACTGCTTCATTGGCGCACGTTCTGAAATTGTTGAAGGTGTGATTGTAGAAGAAGGTTCGGTCATTTCTATGGGCGTTTATATTGGTCAATCGACCAAAATTTATGACCGTGAAACTGGCGAAATCCATTATGGTCGTGTACCTGCAGGTTCGGTGGTAGTTTCTGGTAACCTGCCTTCTAAATGTGGCACTTATAGCTTGTATGCTGCTATCATTGTGAAGAAAGTAGATGCAAAAACCCGTGCAAAAACCAGTTTGAACGATTTATTACGCGAAGACTAAACTTTTTTTAGTTTTCCCCATCTCTACGGCCAGCAATGACCGTAGGGATTTTTGTTTTTTTACATACTGTGATGAATTTTATGAATACCCTCCGATCTTCCGCTATTCCTGTTTCTGATCCGTCTGCGGGTTTACGCATCACGGAGATTTTCTATTCATTGCAGGGCGAAGCCAATACATCGGGCTTGCCAACCGTGTTTATTCGTTTAACGGGTTGTCCATTGCGTTGCCATTACTGTGATACCACTTATTCTTTTGAAGGTGGCGAACGTCAATCTTTAGATGACATCATCCAAACCACGCTAGAATTTAAAACACCGTATGTATGTGTGACGGGCGGTGAACCTCTGGCTCAACCGAATGCACTGCCACTCATGCAACGCTTGGCAGATTTAGGTTGTGAAGTGTCTTTGGAAACCAGTGGAGCTTTAGATATTTCTAAAGTGGATAACCGTGTGTCGAAGGTGCTGGATTTAAAAACCCCTGCATCGGGTGAAATGTCACGCAACTTATTATCAAATTTAGATTTTTTAAACCCACATGATCAAATCAAATTTGTGATTTGCAATCATGACGATTATCTTTGGGCGAAGCAGCAAGTTGAGCAATATCAGTTGCATAAAAAAGTCGATACAGTGTTGTTCTCCCCTGCATTTGCTGTCGAAAAAGGTGCAGTCGCCTTGCCACAACTTGCACGTGATTTGGCACAGTGGATTTTAGCCGACCATCTCCCTGTTCGTTTCCAATTGCAATTACATAAATTGCTTTGGAATGATGAAACAGGTCGTTAATCTCCTCACGAATCCCCATTCGTATTGACGTCAATCTTCACACTTTTGCTCAAGTTCTATCGCTATATTTTAAAATTTGGAGTTCAATTATGCGCCCTCGTGCCATTGTATTGTTATCTGGTGGATTAGACTCAACCACGTGTTTGGCATGGGCACAAGCGCGTTATGAATGTATTGCACTTAGTTTTATGTATGGTCAACGCTCGACTACAGAGCTAGATGCTGCACGTGCCTTGACTAAAAATGCAGGCATTGAGCATCGTGTGATTAATATTGATTTAGGCAACTTGGGCGGTTCTGCCCTGACCGATCACAGCATTGAAGTACCTGATCATGAGCAAGAAGGTATTCCTGTGACTTATGTGCCTGCGCGTAATACCATCTTCCTGTCTTATGCTTTGGCAGCTGCCGAAGTTTTTGATGCAGAAGCAATTGTGATTGGTATTAATGCGGTAGATTATTCGGGCTATCCTGACTGTCGTCCTGAATTTATTGATGCTTTTGCCAATATGGCACGCTTGGCAACCAAAGTTGGCGTAGAAGGCAAACCGTTAAAATTTGAGACACCTTTGTTACATTTATCCAAAGCAAATATTATTCGCTTAGGTATTGAACATGGCGTAGACTATAGTCAAACGGTTTCTTGCTACCAAGCAGATGACCAAGGACGTGCTTGTGGTAAATGTGACAGCTGTCGCTTACGCAAACAAGGTTTTGCCGATGCCAGTGTTGCAGACCCAACGCGTTATATACCGTCATAACAAGGTAAAGTGTATGAAAAATTTAAAATCAAACATTATAGTTTCTGCGATTATGTCTGTTGCTGCATTATTCGCAACAACGACACACGCAAATAATGACAAGTTGCAACAAGCATATAAAAGCACCAATGTAAAAGCAGCTTTAATTAATGTTTGTAAAGAAGAAACTGCAAAAGGCAAAAAACTGACTACAGCTGAAGTAAGCAAATATTGTACTTGTGCAGTAGAAGCAGATGGTAAATTAACCAACGCTCAAAAATGGGAAATTCAAAGCGCAATTAACCAGAAAAAGAGCCCTGCGACTTTAGCTTTTGTACAAAAGCAAAATAAAGATTTGCAAACTTGTTTTGGTCCTCAGCTTACAGGTAAATTAAAAACCTTAACTGAAGAAGCAATGAAAGCGGCTGAGAAAAAATAATTTTTCTTAACAATTTCAACTAGCCACTTTATGTGGCTAGTTTTTTATGTGCATGATTTTGGAGAAAAATATGAGCACGACAATTCAATTACCAAATCAAGCTTTTCCTGCAACCACAGGCGAAGTCAATTTAACCGAACTTGGTACAGATTGGTTAGTGGTGTATTTTTACCCGAAAGATTCTACCCCAGGCTGCACCACACAAGCTGTCGATTTTACTGCGCTAAAGCCACAATTTGATGCGCTTAATACCACCATCATTGGCATTTCGCGCGACTCAGTCAAAGCCCATCAAAACTTTACCGAAAAACAATCTTTAGGCATCAACTTGATTAGCGATAAAGAAGAAGTATTGTGTCAGTTGTTTGATGTGATTAAAGAAAAAAATATGTATGGCAAAAAAGTTATGGGCATTGAACGCTCTACTTTTATTTTCCATCAAGGTCAATTACTGAAAGAATATCGTAAAGTCAAAGCTGCAGGACATGCCGAGCAAGTGCTTGCAGATTTAACCGCTTTACAGGCTTAATTTTCAGCCTCTAAAAAAACACAATGTTCTGGATGATTGAAAGCTTTTTCAATCATCCTTTTTCATTTAAAAACTGGATTACTCCGTCAAATTACTGCTGTCCTGCTGCTGGTATTTGTCTTGTAATTGACGATAAATTTCCGTGTTTTGAAATGCGGTTAAGAAATCAATTGTGCCTTGCGGGAAAAAATTAGGCTGTATTTCCCCACGATAATAAGCCTCACGTGCAGGCGTAGCAGACATGGCATCTTGCAAGCTGTCTAATTCTACCATCTCCCATTCAGGGAAAAACTTTAAATAATAAGACGAGTCATCTTTAAAATGCCCAATTAAACCAACACGATCTTGCGGTTGAATCAATTCACCGACTAAAGATTTGACTAGTTTTTGCCATTTTTCATCATTGTAGACATCTACGACATGCACAAACTTAATCCGTTCTTGCATCTCAGGTGAAAAGTTAGACAAAATCATCTGCTCACGTTCTTTGGCTAAAAACGGATTTTTTAAATTGCGCTCATTTTGTGCAGAACCTAATGCCAAAATCACATAATGACTACGTGCTAACGCAATTTGAATGGTTTGCAAATGCGCCAAATGAAATGGCTGAAAGCGGCCAATGAAAACCAAATAATCAAACGTATATTGCATAATAAATACGCCAATCCTAATTTTGATAACAACATGATGCTATCTGATACGCGGAAATGTCATCCACAACCTGCGTGGTATCAACTCATTATTGTTTTTGCAAGATAATAAATCAAAAACAATAATTGGGCAGGTTTCGTGGATGACAAATGGTTTTGCCTACTTTTGCCAAAACAAAAGTAGGTCGAACCGAAGGTTAATCCTAAAATAGAATTAATAGACGTTAAGATTCCGCCTTGCTTATTCATTTTTTAAATGAACAACCCCAAATTCTAAATAAATTTCACATTGAATTAGGAACGCAAATCTCATCATTCACTAACTTTTTATGAACTCATGAGTTGTGCCAGCGCTGCGAATTTGCGACATAATGAGCCATAAATTCTAACCAATCAAAGCAAGGATAGTACGATGACACTGAGCTGTATTCAACAACCTCACCCACATTTGAATGCGAATTTAGACAATGGCGTACTGACTTTAGCCATCAACCGACCAGAAGCAAAAAACGCGCTGTATGGTGAATTATATTTGTGGATTGCACAAGCCTTAGATGAAGCAGATCAGTCCAACGCAGTACGTTGTGTAATTTTACGTGGCACAGATGCAGATTTTAGTGCTGGCAATGACATGCAAGACTTTATGAAGTCTGCTGCACTTAAAGGACAACTACCTGCTGCCGAAGGCCCTCCATTCATCTTATTAAAATCTGCAGCTAAGTTTTCTAAACCGCTGATTGCAGCTGTACGTGGGGTGGCAATTGGCATTGGTGTCACAATTCTATTACATGCAGATTTGGTATATAGCGACAATACTGCCCTATTCCAAATTCCATTTGTGAGCTTGGGCTTATCGCCTGAAGGTGCATCAAGCAAACTTCTAGTAGAACAAGCAGGCTATCACAAAGCGGCTGAACTGTTGCTAACTGCACAAAAATTCAATAGCGAAACGGCATTATCGGCAAATTTAGTTAATAGCATTGAAACCGATGTCTATGCAACAGCACAACAAAAAGCAGCGCAATTGGCGGCTTTGCCATTGGCTTCACTCAAACAATCTAAAGCCCTCATGAAACATAATGTCGATGAAATCGTGGCGTGGATTGACCATGAAGCAGAAATTTTTATGCAACGTGTCGGTTCAGCAGAAATGATGGAAGCAGTGCAAGCCTTTATGCAAAAACGTAAACCTGATTTCAGCCAATTTAATTAAGCGCTGTTTAGCTGAAATGTACTTACACCCATTTCAAGTGAACTAGATGTTTTAAAACCACATTCATTTTGGCTGAATGTGGTTTTTTCTTTATTCGCCCCCATATTCTGCAATGTGCTATCAATCATTAAAAAATTGAGGAAAATTGTAATGTCTAATCCAAATCCAGCTGATGTTAAAGCTGAAAAAAAAGAACGTTATTTTGAACCTGCACCACAAGATATTGATATAGAAAACTTTAAAAAAGTCATTCAAAGCCGTCGTTCGGTGCGTAAATTTACCGACAAAGCCATTCCTGTTGAAGTGTTGGATGATTGTTTAGATATGGCTTTATTGGCACCGAACTCATCTAATTTACAACCGTGGACTTTTGTCGTGGTGCAAAACCCTGCCAAGAAGAAACAACTGGTTAAAGCCTGCTTAGGACAGCTTGCTGCTCGCACTGCAGCAGAGCTAATTGTGTGTATTGCACGTACAGACCGTGTTGATGAAATGGCAAAAAAGAATATCAGCGAGTTCCCTTTTCCTGAAGCACCTGCTGCAGTCAAAAAATATTACAAGTTTATTCCTTATAACTACATGACTGGCTACTTAAACGCAGTAGGTAACTTTAAGAAAGTCGCTTTCAAAATTGCACGTAGTTTAGATAAACAATTACCTGTGACTGCATTTAACCCTGCAGATGCCAAACTTTGGGCAAGTAAAACTACAGCACTCGCCTGTGAAAATATGGTCTTGGCCCTTCGCGCACACGGTTTTGATAGCTGCATGATGGAAGGTTTTGATGAGCCGATGGTACGCAAACTCTTAAAACTGAATGATCAACAATTTCCAGTGATGGTGATTGCTGCAGGTGAACGTGCCGAAGATGGTGTCTTTTTCCCACAATACCGTTTTGACCGTGACCTGTTTATTCAGAAAGTCTAGGGGCTGTTAACATTTCATAAATGGCTTGCGCTGTAGGCTAAAACTGAGCAGATTAGGCATGAAACGCAAGGAATAGCGGGACTATTGCCAAGTTTCATAACGTAATCTGAGAAAGTTTTAGCCACATGAGCAAGAACAAAGCGCTGCTTTGTTTGCTGCGCAAGGGGACGAGCATATTTTTTGCTGCTATTGCGTTATGAGTCAGTCATTTAGAATAACTAAATTTCCTGCCCCATGCCTTATAGCAGCTAAAAAACCTTGCGAGATATATCTCTCACGTCGCAAACATAGATGAAGTGTCAACAGACCCTAATATTTCAACTGTATTTTTAAAACCTAGCCACATTTTGACTCGTGATAAGGCGACAAGGATGTCGCCCGTTAGACTGTGGTACAGGACGTACCATCAGTCTAACAGAGGGCTTTTGTTACTTTTCGCCCGTGAAAAGTAAAATCTATCTACGCAACTTATATTTGCCCCAATCCATATATGAGTGATCGTACAATTCTATTTTTCTTTAAAAATTGGTATTTAAGTCTTTAAAAATTAATATCTAAAAGTTGCATAAACTCAAAGGCAGGCTCTTCGTAAGGATGGCTTGCCTTAAGCGCTTTTGCGACTGCCTGAGCATTTTGCTCAGGCACAATAGTTTCCACTCGCCACTCAGCAACGTGTTCCAAAGCATCTAACTCACCAATAAAAGGATTTGCTCCTTTTACAGGTTTAAATTGCCCTGTGCCTAAAACCTGCCATGCACATTGTTCATAATTGCCAATTCCCCCTGCACCTGCTGCAAAAACAGCCTGTTTGGATTCTTCAAGATGAGATTGAGGCACATAGTAAATCAGTTTAAGCATATTTAAACTTCGCTATCCATTCACGATTGACTAGAAATTAGCATAAAAAATGATGATCGGTGCTGTTTTGGCAAGCCGTGCGAATCATCAAATCCTCGTTTTATACCGCTTGCCCCCAAAAATTTAAAGTACGCTTCGCCATAAATGTATCTCCCATTTTGTATGATTTTAGATTTAAAAAGACAAGCCATATCGCCCGCCCCTAGAGCTTTTGTCATTTTTTTGGCATGATGCAAAACAAGCACATAGTGAATAATGATAAATGACTCAAATGCGTTGGTTAGAACTGCTTTCCACAGTTCGAATTGGTAGTAAAAAACAAAGTACAGAACAGGCGCGCAGCCCTTTTCATAAAGATTATGACCGTATTATTTTTTCGCAAAGTTTTAGACAGTTAAACCGTAAAACCCAAGTCCATCCATTGACTCAACACGATGGTATTCACACTCGCCTAACCCATTCTTTAGAAGTGTCTTGTATTGGACGTTCATTAGGGATGTTGGCTGCAGAAAAAATTAAAGACCACTTGCCTATGTGGATTTCCCCTGCCGATGTCGGTGCGATTATTCAAGCCGCATGCTTGGCACATGATATTGGCAATCCACCTTTCGGACATGCAGGCGAATACGCCATTCGTGAATGGTTTGATGATGCTTCACACGGCAATTTCCTCGCCAAACTTAGTGATGAAGAAGAAGCCGATGTCCGTCAGTTTGAAGGCAATGCGCAAGGTTTACGGCTACTCACCAAAATTGACTACCATCCAAATGATGGCGGCATGCGTTTAACCTATGCCACTTTAGGCGCTTATTTAAAATATCCATGGCTCTCCAAAACCATTGCCGAACAAGGCAACCGCCCTGCCAATCAACGTGATAAGTTTGGTTGTTACCAAGCCGAAAAAGAAATTCTCAAACAAATTGCAGAACAGCTTGGTCTGATTCAATTGGGCGATTATCACTATTGCCGTCATCCACTGACATATTTATTGGAAGCAGCAGATGATATTTGCTATGCCTTAATTGATTTGGAAGATGGCATTATCTTAAACATGCTCAGCTATGAAGAAGTTGAACCGATCTTTTTAAACTTGATTGGTGACTACGGTATTCCAGCAGAACTGGCGATGGCACGTACCACATGGCAACAAAAAATTGCCGCTTTGCGTGGTCGGGTCATGAAGCGTTTAGTCGATGAAGTCACCACAGCGTTTGCCAAACACCATTTTGAAATCCTAATGGGACAACTTAAAGGCAGCCTTTTACAGTATTGCTCAGCAGATATTGAAATTGGTATTAATCGCGCCAAAGACTTAGCGCGTGAGAAAATTTTCGAGCATCCGCAAAAAGCTGGATTGGAAATTATTGCGCATCAAAGTTTACAAAATATTTTGGATGCGTTTATTCCGCTCACCACACCCCATAAAACCCTAAGTTTTAAAGAGCAGCGTTTAATGTCCATCTTGCAACGCTCAGGGGCAGATTTTGCGCATAATCATTATGACAATATCATGCAAGTCTTGGACATTATCTCTAAGTTTTCAGATCACCAAGCCTATAATTTATCGCAAGAATTACAAGGCAATAAGGTTGGTCTGCTATGACGAATCACCTGTATATCAATAACTTATATAAGATTGACGTAGAATTTAAGCACGAATTTTGCCTTTTGTGAAAATGCGCTCTACTATGCGAACAGCAACTTATTTTAAATCAATCAGTGAATCACAAATATGATCGGATGTCTTATTGGCGAAGTATTGGCTTTAGAAGCACCAACCGTGTTGCTGAATGTGAATGGTGTGGGCTATGAAATTGACACGCCGCTCACCACATTTTGCCAATTACAAAAAGGGCAGAAAATTACCCTATGGACGCATTTAGCCGTGCGTGAAGATGCTCAATTGTTATATGGTTTTTTAGAAGCCCAAGAAAAAACCATTTTCCGAACCTTACTTAAAGTCAATGGTGTCGGCCCAAAAATGGCGCTAGGTATTTTATCAACCTTAAGCGTCGAGCTACTGATTCACACCGTAGAACATGAAGATATTAATACCCTGATTAAAGTGCCAGGTGTGGGCAAAAAAACTGCTGAACGTTTAATGATTGAATTACGTGATCGCTTTAAAGCCATGTCCAACGAAGTGAACAGCAGCAATTCCACAATGACTCAAATCCAGTTTACAGGCAATTCTGCTGTTGCCGAAGCCGAAGCCGCTTTACAATCTTTAGGTTATAAACCTGCCGAAGCACAAAAACTGATTAATGCAGTCAAGGGCGATTTTACTGAAGCCAGTGATATTATCCGTGCAGCATTAAAGTCGATGAATAAATAAAAGATGCCAACAAACCTAGCGTAAGTTCATCTTTCCAATATTGGATACATGACTGGCGACATGGATGTCGCCCGTTGAGTTGGGGTATAGGGATATACCCTCAACTCAACATAAGATTTTTGTTACTTTTGATCTTTCAAAAGTAAAATCATGCCTTCGCAAAGGCATTTAAACGCAACTCATACTTTGAGGCTGTGCATGCAGCATCAAAATGCCCAGCTCAAGAGATTAGTTAACACGATATGCAAGACCGTCTAATCAGTGGTTCTGAAAAACCCGAAGATCAAATTGATCGCGCCATTCGCCCCACCTCACTCGATGACTATATTGGGCAACCTGTAGTGCGTGAACAAATGGAAATTTTCATTGGTGCAGCCCGTGGACGCGCAGAAGCACTGGACCACACCCTGATTTTTGGACCACCAGGTTTAGGTAAAACCACACTCGCCAATATTATTGCCCGTGAAATGGGCGGCAATCTTAAATCCACTTCAGGGCCTGTCTTGGAACGCGCAGGTGATTTAGCCGCCATGCTGACCAATCTTGAAGAAGGCGATGTGTTATTTATTGATGAAATTCATCGTCTTTCACCTGTGATTGAAGAAATCTTGTATCCAGCGATGGAAGATTATCAACTGGACATCATGATTGGTGAAGGGCCTGCAGCACGCTCCATTAAACTGGACTTGCCACCATTTACCCTTGTCGCCGCTACCACACGTGCAGGCTTACTCACCTCACCGTTACGTGACCGTTTTGGTATTGTGCAGCGTTTGGAATTTTATTCGGTTGAAGATTTGACCCATATTGTCAAACGCTCGGCGAGTTTAATGGATGTGCCAATGACCGATGCAGGAGCCAATGAAGTCGCTCGTCGTTCGCGCGGTACACCACGTATTGCCAACCGATTATTGCGTCGCGTTCGTGACTATGCGCAGGTCAAAGGCACAGGTGAAGTCACGCAAGAGATGGCACAACGTGCGCTAGATATGCTGAATGTCGATAAAGATGGTTTAGATACCTTAGACCGTCGTTATTTATCAATGTTATTAGAGCGTTTTGATGGTGGGCCTGCAGGTGTGGAAGCTTTGGCCGCTGCTATGGCTGAAGACTCTGGCACTTTGGAAGATGTAATTGAACCATACCTAATTCAACAAGGTTATGTAATGCGAACCGCTCGCGGGCGTATTGCGACCAATATGGCGTATTTACAATTTGGGATGACACCGCCAGAGCCAAAAGAAAAATAGCTCAAAGGAAAAAATAGCTTGAAGGGAGCTATCTCCCTTTAAGTTATTAAATATTTAGGTCAATTGGGTCTGTAGATAGACACTAATTTTCAATAATACGCACATCTTCAACAAGCATTAATTCACACGCGCCCGCCCCTGTGTCATTGCGGCTTAAAGAACTACGCCACTGCCAACCATCTGTGGCAGTGACCTCAACCAATTTACCTTTCAAATAAATCAAATCATCTTCATCAATCTGTTTTAACTGTGTCGCAATCGCGGGCGTTGCAGGAATTAAATGCGTATTGGCACTCATACTTGCAATCTCTTGCACAGGAATTGGTGGTGCTTGTTCATAACGCCAATGATACCAACGGTTGCTTTGACGAATAGACAACTGTTTATACACTTCAGGCTTGGCCATTTCGCCCCAGCCCAAGGCAAAATCTACAGGGCTAAGCTCGGCTTCACGTCCAAAATTGTAATTTTCACGTGACAATACCCGAAACTCACCTTCATAGCTTTCCAAAACTTTAATGGTATAGTCTTTAAACTGATGGACTTGCTGCGATGACTGATAGGTTGTGCTATCCGCAATTCCTCCATCTGGCTGGAACAGCGTCATCCACAACAAATACAATATGGCAATTACCACAAAAAATTTAACTAAACGGCTCATGTGCTGCTCATTGGGGTGGATCATCTGCATGTATCAGGCAGGCAGCTAATTTTAACTTAAAAGCATGTTTGAAATCTTGTGCCATTGGACGAAGCGTTGAGAATGATAAACTGCCACGCTATACACAGCTTGACTTATAGCCCCGATTCACGTCAATTTCACAGACACGGCGTAAGCTATAAGTATTGCTTATCAAACAACTTTGCAACATTGAAGCGGAACATCATCATGGCGAATAAATTTGAATTTAAAATTCGTATCTATATGGAAGATACTGATGCAGGCGGCATTGTTTACCACGCCAACCATATTCGCTTTATGGAACGTACCCGTACCGAATGGCTTCGTGCATCGGGTGTTGATCATTATTGGCATCAACAAGATTACAACTTTGTCGTGCATAAAATTAACGTGAAATATTCACGTCCAATCTTAATGGATGACCTAATTACTGTTACAGCAAGTGTAGTTTCGTGTAAAGCGTCATCATTTGTATTGCAACAAAATATTTATCGTGGTGAAATCATGCTTGCATCTGGCGAGGTTGAATTGGCCTGTCTTGGTTCAGATATGAAACCACGTCGTCTGCCAGATGAAATTCGTAGCCTTATTCTGAAAGAATTAGGACAAGATTAAAAAAATGAATTGGCACATGTAGTAACTATGGCAACACAACTCGAATCATCTCTTCAAGTATCAGATCTTATTTTACAAGCAAGTCCTGTTGTTCAGCTGGTAATGCTCTCGCTGCTTTTAGCATCATTATACAGTTGGTATCTGATTGCCAAGTTACACATGAGCTATAAAAAAGCACAGGCAGATGATCAGCATTTCCAAAAAATCTTCTGGTCTGGTGCAGAATTAAATACGCTTTACAACAACGCACAGCTCAATTCAAAACGTGTCGGTTTGGAAGATATTTTCTATCAAGGCTTAGGTGAGTTTTTAAAACTCAAAAAGCGCCAAGCGCCTGCAACACAAACCATTGAAGGCACAGAACGTATTTTACGTGTCGGTTTAAGCCGCGACCAAGCTCAACTTGAACAAGGCTTAGGTGCATTAGCCAGCATTGGTTCGGTTGCGCCATACGTTGGTTTATTTGGTACCGTCTGGGGCATTATGAATGCCTTTATTGGACTGGCAGATGTCGATCAAGTCACATTGGCAACAGTCGCACCAGGGATTGCCGAAGCCCTCATTGCCACAGCCATTGGTTTATTTGCCGCCATTCCTGCGGTACTTGCCTTTAACCATTACACCGCCAAAGGCGAAGCGATTTATTCTGATCGTGCTTTATTTGCCGAAGAAATGGTGGCTTTATTACAACGTCAATCTTTAGGCAATACTAAGGATCACGACTAATGGCCATTCAACGCTCAGGACGCTTCGAGCGCATTAAGAAACCACTCAAAAGTGACATGAATGTAGTGCCCTATATTGATGTCATGTTGGTGTTATTGGTGATTTTTATGGTTACTGCACCGATGATTACCAGTGGGATTCAAGTCGATTTACCTCAAGCCAATGGTAATCCAATTGAATCGAAAGATGCCCCTGCTTTGGTGACTTTAAATAAAGATGGGCAATATTTTTTAGAATTCAAAGAACACAAAGCCGAACCTTTGGAATTAGCCCAACTGAAACAAATTTTGACCGATGCTCAAATTCAAGCCAAAGCTGAAAACAAAGAGTTTCAGGTTGTTATTCGCGGTCATAATACACGCCCTTATGGTGATGTGATTGCGTTAATGTCTGACTTACAAGATGCGGGTTTAACCCAAGTTGGATTGCTGACCGAGCCTTTAAAGTAATTTATGAAAGATTTTAAAAAGCCACCTTTTCAACAAAAAGCCATCGCGATTGGGTTCACCGTAGGTGTCCACCTTATCGCAGTGGTTGGCTTGCTTTATTTGGGCATGAGTAAAGCACCTGAGCCGCCTAAACCCATTAAAACGGTATTAATAAAACCAGAAGATTTAAAACCCTTATTAGAAACTAAATCTGCTGAAACCACACATGAAAATGTAGCAGAGCAAATTACTCAAACAGCCGAGCCTGCTCTTGAACCTGCCCCTGTCATTCCAACACCTACAGCGGCTCCTACGCCACCCGCTCCTCAAGTTGATACACAAAAAACTGCACAAGCAGCAGAGGCTCAAGCACGTGCAGAACGACAAGCTGCTGAAGCCAAACAAATTGCAGAGCGACAAAAACTAGAAGCTGAACGCTTAAAAGCTCAACAAGCACGCGCCGAAGAACGTGCTCAACGAGAAGCTGACGCCAAAGCAAAAGCTCAAGCCGATGCCAAAGCACGTGCTGAAGCAGATGCTGTACGTCGTAAAGAAGCCGAAGCCCTGAAAAAAGCAGAAGCGGCAGAAAGACGTCAACTCGAAGCCAATGCAGCAGCAAAACGCAAAGCTGAAGCAGATGCAAAAGCCAAAGCTGATGCAAAACGTAAAGCTACAGCTGATGCTAAAGCCAAAGCTGATGCCGACGCAAAACGTAAAGCTGACGCAGATGCAAAAGCCAAGGCAGATGCCGATGCAAAACGTAAAGCTGCTGCAGATGCAAAAGCCAAAGCTGATGCCGACGCAAAACGTAAAGCTGCTGCAGATGCAAAAGCCAAAGCTGATGCCGAAGCAAAACGTAAGGCTGACGCAGATGCAAAAGCCAAAGCTGATGCCGAAGCGAAGGCACGTGCCGATACTGAAGCCAAAGCTTCAGCTGCCAAACAAGCTGCAGAAGAAGCTGCTCAGAAAAAGGCTGAAGTACAACGCATTGCATCCACTGCTAAACGCGATTTCGAAAATAAAATCAGACGAGCGTGGGATACCCCAGCTGGTTCTTCGGGTCAACGTGCAACTGCCCGCGTGACTTTAAGTGACAGTGGCGCAGTTCAGTCTGTCGTGGTTAATTCTAGCGACCCTGACATGAAAGCCAGTGTAGAAGCTGCTGTTCGTGCTGCCGCACCTTATCCGATGCCATCAGACCCAGATGCACGACGCGAAGCACGTAGCTTCACCTCTACCTTTACAGCGCAATAAGTTACCAGTTAGCCGAATAACATCTATTTGGCTAACTCCTTCTCAAAATATTTACGAGTATAAATAAATTTAAATTTTCACAGTGTTATAACAGTTTTATTATAAATTCATGCTTTCATTCCTACCAAAGCATGCCATTATGTACCACAATTACATCCAAAAAAGTTATGTTGATTTGAGAAAATAGCGAATGATGGAAACAACGCGTAAACACCTACTTTGTCTTGCTATTTTAACTGCGCTTAGCCCAGTTTTAAGCACACAATCTTTTGCACAACTGCATTTAGAAATTGCCAAAGCACCAGAAGAAGCACCTAAAATTGCGATTGTGCCGTTTGGCAATGATCAAAGTATTTATCCTATTGTAGAAAACGATTTAAACCGTTCAGGCAAATTCACCAGTTCATCTAAAAACCTTGCTGCAACTGCAAGCATGAACAATCCAAATGCAGCTGCATGGCAAGCCGCAGGTGTACCTTATGTGGTGACGGGAAATGTCAAAGCCACTGCAGAAGGCGGTTATGAAGTTCATTACCAACTTTATGATGTGCAAAAACAGCAATACTTATTGAATGAATTATTAAGCGTGCCTGCGTCACGCGTACGTTCTGCTGCACACATGATCAGTGATGCCATTTATGAAGCACTCACGGGCATTAAAGGTGACTTTAGCGGACGCATTGCTTATGTACTGCGCAACCCTGCAACACCTGAACAACGCTATACCCTGCAAATTGCCGATACTGATGGTGAACAGCCTAAAACCATTTTGACTTCGCGTGATCCTATTTTATCGCCTGCGTGGACACCAGATGCCAAAAAAATTGCCTATGTGTCGTTTGAAACCAAACGCCCTGCTATTTATGTGCAAGATTTGGCGACAGGTCAGCGTGAAAAATTAGCCAGTTTCCGTGGTTTAAATGGTGCTCCAAGCTTCTCACCAGATGGTCAAAGCATGTTGTTTACCGCATCCATGCATGGCAATCCAGAAATTTATCAAATGAATTTAAGCACCCGTGAACTGCGACGCATGACCAATGACAGTGCGATTGATACCGAAGCACGTTATGCACCAGATGGTAAATCATTTATTTACACTTCAGATCGTGGTGGTTCCGCACAAATTTATCGTTATGACTTTGCCACAGGCAGCAGCAAACGCCTAACCTTCCGCGGTGCATTTAACGCACGTGGTACGCTCAGTGCCGACGGTCGTAAACTGGCATTGGTACATCGTCCAAGTGGCAGTAACTACAAAGTCGCAATTCAAGACATCAACACCAATATCACCAATATTTTAACCCCAACCAGTTTGGATGAGTCGCCAAGCTTCTCACCAAATGGGCAAATGGTAGTGTACGCGACACGCGAAGGTGCTCGTGGCTTATTATCGATTATGTCTTTAGATGGTCGCTTCCGCATGAACTTACCTAGTGAACAAGGTGAAGTGCGTGAACCTGCGTGGGCACCAAAATAATGAGTACCCGCAAAGTAAATACGTTTTCAGTTCTGTTTTAAAACCAAAAATCAAGCTTCATGGAGATGAGGATGAACGCAGTTAAATTATTGGTACTCCCTGTTTTGGCATCGGCTTTAGTGATGACAGGTTGTGCAAACCGCAAACCAACGACTGACTTACAAGCAGGTCAAACACCAAGTGGCGCAACCACAGTCAACACCCAAGGTTTGAGTGAAGATGCAGCTTTAAATGCACAAAACCTTGCAGGTGCATCTGCCAAAGGTGTAACCGAAGCCAACAAAGCTTTCTTAGCAAAGCGCGTGGTGCATTTTGACTACGACAGCAGCGAATTATCTAATGATGATTACCAGACTCTACAAGCACATGCACAGTTTTTAATGGCCAATGCCAATTCTAAAGTGGCACTTACAGGTCATACCGATGAACGCGGTACACGCGAATACAACATGGCTTTAGGCGAGCGTCGTGCCAAAGCGGTTGAGAGCTTCTTAATCACCAGCGGCGTTAACGCAGGTCAGCTTGAAGCAGTGAGCTATGGTAAAGAAATGCCAGTCAACCCTGGACATGATGAAAATGCATGGAAAGAAAACCGTCGCGTAGAAATTAACTACGAAGCTGTTCCACCATTATTGAAATAATAATTTGCTGTTTGGGAAAAACTCGTTTAGAACGTGTTTCCCCAATACGAAAAAAGCGCTCTTTATTACAAGGGCGCTTTTTTATGACATAAAAAACTGGGCAAACGAATATTTTAAAAACTAACAGATAAGTGCAGAAATACAGCTTTGCTTCAGTTATTCCGACTCGGCATCAGCTTTTGCAGTTTGCATAGATTCAATCAAATCATGCTTGTTAAACTTTTTATATTCAGGTTTAGACTCGTAATCTTTCCAAGCGGCTTTCATCTTGTCCTCAGAAATATCGTCTAAACTAATCCCTTCGCTTGGCGTTGGAGTCGCATCAAACTTTAACGTTGTCATATCTGTGCTCCTATCTCAAATTAAATCCTTCACATCAACATAGCACTTTCTGCAGGACTTGCAAGGGTAAAATCACAGCAAATAGTCGAGTTTAATTTTTCTTTTAACGCGTTCTCATCTAAACTATTGCAGCATATTGTTATCCTCATTTTTGCAGTCATTCGGAGTTTTCCAGTCATGTCATACCGCACCCTTTCCCAATTTCTACAACAACAAACTGGAAATTTAACACCCGAACTTGCTCAAGTAATTGAAACTATAGCCAATACTTGCAAAACAATTGACCAAACATTACAAAAAGGTGCATTGGCGGGCGTATTAGGCAGTGCACAAAATGAAAACGTACAAGGCGAAGAACAAAAGAAATTAGATGTTATTTCAAATGATTATTTAATTGAAGCGTTACAAAAACATCCTAATGTGGGTGGTTTGGCGTCGGAAGAATTAGACGAATTCACTCCTGCTCAGGAAAATGGTCAATATTTAGTGTTATTTGACCCACTGGATGGTTCAAGCAACATCGACATCAATATGTGTGTGGGTACCATTTTCTCAATTTTACCTGCAAAAAATGCCGTGACCCAAGCTGCAGACTTTATGCAAGCAGGTACACAACAAGTTGCTGCAGGTTATGTCCTGTATGGCCCATCTACCATGATGGCGCTCACTGTTGGTGCAGGCGTGGTATTCTTTACCTTTGACCCAGAAAGCCAAGAGTTTTTGGTGACTGCCGACAACATTCAAGTTGCTGCCGATACAAAAGAATACGCGATCAATGCTTCAAACCAACGCCATTGGGAAGCACCTGTAAAACGCTATATTGATGAACTTTTGGCTGGTAAAACTGGGCCACGCGAAAAAGACTTTAACATGCGTTGGGTTGCATGTATGGTGGGCGATATTCACCGTATCCTTTGCCGTAGCGGGGTTTTCATGTATCCATACGACTTAAAAGACCCGAAAAAAGCAGGTCGTTTACGTTTAATGTATGAAGCCAATCCAATGAGTATGCTCATGGAACAAGCAGGCGGTGCGGCAACCACAGGTCGTGTGCGTATTTTAGACATCCAACCCACAGACCTACATCAACGTGTGCCTGTCATCATTGGCTCAAAAAATGAAGTCGATTTGGTCAGCAGCTACCATCAATAATTTTTAACAACAGCAGTCGGCCATTCGCTGACTGCTGTGGATTTTATCGCATGCCTACGATTTTTTTAGAATCAAAAGATAACCCGAAAATTAAACACTTACGTGGTTTAATTGAACAAAATAACTATCGCAAAAAACAGGGACAAACGGTACTTGAAGGTACACATTTGTGTCTGGCGTGGTTACATGAAAATAAAAAAATCAATTCGATTTTTACCACCGAACATGCACTAAGCCATCCTGACTATGAGCGTATTTTGGCTAAATACACAGGCGTGGTCTTTGTCATTGGCGAATCTTTATATAAAGATTTAAGCACTTTAGGCACTTCCCTTGCCTGTTTAGCCATTGTCGACGTGCCAAGTTCAAGCCAAGCTTTAGACTTTAAAGCAGACACACTGATTTTAGAAAATGTGCAAGATCCGGGTAATGTCGGCACCTTATTGCGCTCTGCAGCAGCAGCAGGTATTGAACAAATTATTTGTACCAAAGGTTCTGCCTCACTTTGGTCGCCACGGGTGTTACGTGCAGGCATGGGCGCACACTTTAGCTTGCATACCTTTGAAAATATTGAACTCGAAGATGTCTTAGCACAATTTCAGATTCCTGTATATGTGACCAGTTCACACCATGCAGAAAGTCTCTATTCCAAAAATCTGCGTAAGGCTTGCGTCTGGATTCTAGGCAATGAAGGTCAAGGTGTGTCCGATTATGCCTTACAGCATGCAGAAGCGGTAAGTATTCCACAACCAGGTGGACAGGAATCTTTGAATGTGGCAATTGCAGGCTCAATCTGTTTCTTTGAAATGGTACGCCAACGTCTGTAAATGGTTAATTTATTTTAAAAAGACTAGCCCTGCAAAAAAAATAGATTAGACTGAAAATAATAACTTGCAATGTCAACCAAACCATTGTTTTTAGCGTTATAAAAATATGATGTTAAAAATAATGGTGGGTATCCAATGACAGGATTTTCCATCTCTATGGATTTAAACCCGAAGTCGTCACACTCGGAAAATTTGAGTGCTCTTAAGAGTACGGCTGAGCAACGTCTGAAGAATTTCATGCAAGACGTAACGGGGCGTGCCTTAGTGATGATGGAAAGTGCAACGCAAGGACAGCACGGCATTGCTATGGATTTGGTGCAAGAAGCCTTTATTTCCTTGCATAAATCTTATGCTGACAAAGCCACAGAGGAATGGTATCCCCTGTTTTACACCATTTTAAATAACAAATTACAAGATTGGCGTCGTAAAGAAGCTCGCCGCGCTCAACCGTTTTCATGGTTCAAAAAAATCAGTTTAGATGATGACGATGTTGAACAACTTGATATTGTCGATGAGCAAGCACTCAATCCTGCAGAGTTTTTAGATCAAGCTGTGACTGTAGAAGAAATTCAGGCAGCAATTGCGGGGCTTCCTGTGCGGCAACAACAAGCTTTTATGTTACGTGCTTGGGAAGGTTTTGATACGCAAACCACCGCACAAATTATGAACTGCACTGAAGGCAGTGTAAAAACGCATTATCACCGTGCTATTCAAGCTTTACGCAACAGTTTGGCACATATGAATCCGTATCTGGGAGGATCATCAGAATGAAACAAGATGATTTCTTAAAACAAGTGACATCTAAACTTGATGGATTGGCTCGCCACCATCAAGACAAAGCCGCGGTCATGAATCATGTCTTGGACAATATTCAAGACAAGAAAACATCGCGCTATGGGCTTTGGAAAATGTCAGGTTTTGCATTGGCTGCGGCAATTGCAGGTTTTGTGGTCTTGCCAAATTCAATGGAAATGACCACACAGCCGCAGAATCAAGCTGTATCTGTTCCTAAACTTTCTCCACAAATGGTGGAAGATTTAGAAATGTTAATGGTGTTGGGTGAGGACAAAGTTCCACATGGCAGCTAAACGAATTGTGATTGCGTGTTGTGCGCTCAGTTTTTTACAAACCAGTTTTGCAGGGTTTGAGCGTTTTTGGATTTTTTCCAAAGATGCAGATACACAAATTTCAGAAACCTGGGAAACTCTTTCTGAAGAAGAACAATTGGCCTTAATTAAGCGCTATCAAAACTTAAAAGAAATTCCTGCAGAAAAAAGCGTAGCTTTACAGCAGCGGATGGATTGGTTTACTCAACTGCCTGATAGCGAAAAACAAAAAATGCGTGAAACTTGGCAAAAAATGAGCACGCAAGAACGTCGTGAATTAGGACAACGCTTGCAACAAGCAACACCTGAACAACGACCTTTAATTCGTCAGGAATACATTCTTAAATATCAGCAGCCTGCAATGAGTCACTAATTTTATCTGTTCATGGATAATAGAAAGTACTTGAAGTCACCAATAACAAAAGCCTCATCGTGTAAAACAGATGAGGCTTTTGCAATAAAGAGTCGGTAGATTACGATTTTCTTGGACGTTGACGATAGAACGCCAATCCGATTAAACCAAACATACCCCAGAAACCTAAGCTTCCCCCACCGCCACCACTGGCTTCATAATTGGTATTTTTCGCTGTATTTTCTAAAGTAATGGTCGCTTCAGGCGATAATTCCAGTTCATGATCGAAAATCGTGTATTTCAGCTCATAATCAAATGGGCTAAAGCTATTACGCACTTGTACCTGAATATTGCCTCCATAGCAGGTTTCACGTTTATAATCACCTGGACAAGGTGCTTTACGATCTGCCGTAAGTATCACACCTGAAGGCAGTTGCTTAAAACGAATTGCCAGTTCTTGTCCTGTACTATCTTTATAGAATGCAGGCTTATTGGTATTTTCTTTCAGAGTGCTGATAGAACCATCCCCACCATCGCTATCATTCGCCAATGGATTAAAACTAACTTTCAAGTCTGACCCATATTCCATACGTATGTGATCATCTTTTGCAATTGGGGCAATATTGCTAAATTTACCTTCAAGTAAGCCCGAAGAATGCAAATTACTGTCCAATTTTGAGGTAATGGTGTATTTACAATACGCTGAATCGGTTGCTTCTGTGACTTTATCATTCAGTCGATACATCACAATCCGTTGCAACTGTGCATCCCATTCACATTTGAATAGTGGATCTTGGGTCAATTTATCGGTACTAAATGTGGTACCTGAACCCGAAATTGCACCAATCCCCAATACTTCAGTGCTAATGCTAAAGTTGTCAGAATTAAGCTGTCTTAACTGAACAAATTTCCCATCTGCAGTTGGTTCATCTTGCTTTAATGCCATCGCAAATGGATCAACATAAATGGCACGATATTGCTGCTTAGCTTTGGTATTCGCCAACAAATCCTGCATCGTTTTCAAATCAGTACGCGATTGAGAAACGACCGAAGATGCAGCATCTTTACTTTGATCTATCGCAGACTGAATACGGTCAATTTGTTGCTGATAATTGGCAAATAAACTTTCATAAGAGACATTACGCAAGCTTTGAATATCGGCTGCATTTAAGCGCATCACTTCTACAGAGCCAATTTCACAGGTATTTTTTGCATCAGGATTTAAAGTTAAAGTTGCATTACTCACCCGCGCTAAACCACGTTGTTCATAATCACTACACCCCATGCTGTTTACATCAATCAAATCTTTCGCAGGGTCTGAACCAAGTTTTGGATAATACAACGGCAGGAATAAATTATAAGCAGATGGTTCTTGCAAGGGCTGCAATACTTGATCAAAGCTAAGCCCTGTCAAATCCAAATTTTTAGCACCATCATAAGAACTATTTGCTGTTTCAGGCAAATCACACTCGCCTTGCTCTGTCGCTGATCCCATTGCGAATAAGGCATTGCGAATTGTGTTGATGTTGCGCGCCTGCTCTAAGCTCGCAGGGAATGCATAACGACAAGATTTACCTTGGTTAAAGGCCAACATATTAAAAGAGAGGACAATACGTGGATAATTGTCATAAAACAAAGTACTCAATGCTTTATTTTCAACAATGGTATTACTTTGCAAATACACCTGTGACAAAGTGCTAAGCGGATGATTTTCTGCATTACTTAAGTTAAAGATATGACCTTTGCTGGTATCAGCTTGGTTTTGTGCAATCGTACTGGCAGTCAACGCAAGATCTGGTTGGCCGCAAAGATCAAAAGTACTAAGACTATTTGCAGCACCATTTTTCACAATACTGCTGCGGTCAATTTTCACCATAGAGCGTGTATTGACCAAGTTGGCACTACAATCCATTGCCAACACACTACCTACTTTGGCTTGGTTCGCATGGATATAAGCATTTTCTAAATTGACTTGACGCTCCGCTTGATGAGCAACAACGTAAATTGCACCACCTTGTTCTGCATGCGAATTTTGAATTTCGACATTGTTCGCAGCTAATGGGCCTGCCACAAATAATGCACCACCCTTGCCTGCATCTGCAGGGTTTGCATTACCACCACCATGGGCATTCCCATTTTTTAGAATGACATCGTATAGCGCCACGCTGGCTTGGGTATCTGAAGTATTGATAATGCGGCTATTGCCATGTGCATTAATAGTGGTTTTTAACGGTGCAATTGAAGGATAACGATGGGTAATCGGATCTACTTGGTTATAGTCGACCGCTGTCGCCCCATAAATACGCACCATAGATTGCGGGCGTAATTCTGAGTTTAAGATATATTCCCCAGCCTGCAACTGAATCATATCGGTTGCACCACGGTTGGCATTGCCTGCGCTACATCCACCGAACGCAATATTCTGCTTGGCCGCAACTAACGCTTCACGTAATGAACATTTGCTTAAGTCTTCACCATTTTGATCTTCAAAGGTCGTGACCTGAATCACACGATTATCTGCTGCCATAAGCGACATAGCAGACAGCACCATTATCCCTAATAGTGTTTTTTTATTATTTTTCATATTCATCCTTTATGCTTTTCTACGGCGTAAACCCAACAAACCCAATAAAGTCATTAATCCGTAAGCGCTCCATGCACCACCAGAAACTTTTATTTTATCGCTTTCCATACGATTTTCATGTTCTTGAATAACTTGGACTTTCACTTCCATATAAGGTGTTGTGCTGTTAAAGCGTGTGGTGCTGGTAACTAATTTAATTTTAAAGACATCTGCACCATGCCAAGCAGAATCTGGGGTATATACCAAATTCCCCAACTCATCTACGGTCAATTTTCCTTTAGAACGTGTATCGAGTTGCTCAATTTGCACACAACCTGCTTGCCATGCTTGGCCTGTCGGATTGTTTGGATAGACTTGATCACAAAATTCTTTAGGCACCAAATCACTATCACCCAACAAATCACTCACCGACATTTTAGCAATTTGACCCGCCAAAATATCTTGACCTATAAGCCCCATAGTTTCAGGAACCATCACTTCTATTGCACCACGGTCACATAAGGTAATATCTGACTGACGGTTTTTACCGCGCTGATCTGAAGCAGCACAACCGACTACCGTATTATCCCCCAGTTGTAATTGCCCCTGATTCAACACCACAGAATCTTTCAGGCTGTTATAACTGAGCAATACGCGTGGGCGCATAAAGCCCAAGAATGAGTTTTCAGGAACTTGATATGGACAAAAGAGTGCCGTTTTATCTTGACTGAGGGTTTGGCATGCACCTTCAAGCAGATTACCTGCAAGCACCGAATTTGCAGTCCATAGCGTATTTGGATAGCTGCTATCGCCTGCTCCACAGCCTGCGCCGACTAAATTATTTTGCAATCTTGTTGCATCTGAACCTGCTTGCACACAGTTTGCTGCAGTATTGACACTGACAGGATGTGGATTACCCAAAATCACACTATTGGCAATATAGGCTTTACCCAAAGGTGCGTTGAGATACACACCACGGCTGTTACCAATCAAGCTAATGTTATTGACACCAATATCATCCAGCACATTCATGACATAGCCTTCATTTGCAGTAAAAGTACTGCTCACGATCATATTCCCCATACTAGGAAAGGCTTTGATTTCTTCATCTGCCAAACTTGCTGCAGAATAGAGATTGGCTGAAGCAACTGATATGGTTTTGTTGCCTTTAAATACTGAAGTTGTAATCACAAAGCGTGGGAATTGCGTATAAATGACGCCACCTTCCTGCGCTTGGTTAGCTTCAAGCAAGCTATTTTTGATCTCAATAAAACCTGCAGGGATCTTCTCGTCAGTCATTTGTGCGAGGTTATAAATTGCCCCACCTTGATTGGCTACACCCTGACTCAGTTTCACATAGTCTAAAATTAAATGTTCATTATTATAAATCAGACCACCTTGTTGCTGACGACAGCGTTCCTCACCGCAGCCCTGTAAAGTTAATTCTTTTAAAGAAACTTTTAAGAAACGATCCTTGCTATCTTCAATGTGGAAAATTCGCTCATTGCCGCGCATCTGAATCGTGGCATTATTCAAACCTAGGGCAGTTTTATCATTCAGACTACTGTCATAGGTGGTTTTAATTTCAAGGTTTTCTGTAATTTTAAGTTGAGTATCAATTTGATAGACGGCTTTCTTTTCTAATAAAATCACACTTGAGGCATTTTTTCCGCCACAGCCCAAATAGCCTTCTTCGGGCATGCCTAAATTAATATACTCAATGGCTTCACGCAAAGAACATTGTTGATCATCTGCTTTGGTGTCAGCAGTGGTGGTGACAATGATATTACTACTATATGCATGACCTGCGATAAACAGCATACCAATGCCGATGCTCTGCTTGAGCATAAGCGTACTCCTTGTAATTTTCTTTGTTTTTTTTCTTCTTTAGTTGCAAATTCCCTGCAACTTCGAATTATTTTCCGAATAATTTGGCATAGCTTGCGCAAATTCTCAAGTAATTTTAATTTTTACCGATATTCGTCAATTAAAGCATAAATCTGACGAAGGTTTGCGCCACTTAATTTCGTTTTCTCTCCTTTAAGTAATTGCACCAACTGTTCAAGGCTTTGCAGCAAAATCGAGGTCTGCTGTGGGCCATGTAACAACAAATAATCAATAATTTGTGGGTCGATGATAATCCCGCGACGCTCTAACACAGAACTCACCAAAGCTTGTCGGTCTGCATATAAACTGCCTGAAGGCACTTTAACACTCACAGCCTGCGTCAAACGTGATTGCAAATCGGGCAATTCGAGCTTTAATTCAATGGGGGCAAAACGTGATGAAAACACCAACTGACCACCAACTTCATTGCTGTAATTGACTAAATGAAACACCGCACGTTGCCAATGCGGTACACCACTAATCGCTTCAATATCATCTAAAGCAACCAAATCATAACGGTCTAAAGAGGTAATTGCTTCAGTGGGGGCATCCAATAATTCAAGTAAAGATACTTTAATGGCTGATTTGCCAATTTCTAAATAGGAATCACAAATTGCAGACAATAAATGACTTTTGCCTGTACCCGCTCTACCATAGACATAAAAGCGATTGACCAATCCTGCATGAAGCTGTCGAACTGCATCAATCACATGCCCCCAACCTGGACCAGAAAAATCACTGATCCGTGCATCTAATTGAGGCTCGATATCTAACTGCAGTTGACGCATAGAATTGTAATCACCTAGGAGTTTTGCTGATCTGAGGGCTTTATCTTACTTGATTTTTCAGTCTGTTGCAGTGAATTTGCTGACTGAGGATCAAGCTCAATATCAATATGAACTTGTGCTGTATCAATGCTAATGTCACCCGATGCACCATCTTCAGACACCACCACAGGCTGCCCATACAAATAACTTTTTTCGTAAAAATCACGTAAATGACGCAGTAAAACCACAATCACCGCTGCTACAGGTAAAGCAATCAACATACCCATGAATCCAGCCAGTTGTGCACCTGCTAAAACAGCAAACACCACCGCGACTGGCGAAAGCCCGATTTTATCACCCAATAAAAACGGTTGTAGAATATAGCCTTCCACTGCCTGTCCAATCATAAAGACCACAAGGACTAAAACCAATTGCATCCAGTCAATGCCAAATTGCAGGAAAGTGGCAATAATGGCTGCAACAATGCCTACAGCGAAACCTAAATACGGAATAATACTGGCAAGTCCCGCTACCATCCCAATAATCAAGCCGACTTCTAAACCAATCAGTTGTAGCCCTGTAGCATACACCACGCCCAACAAGATCATCACCAAAAACTGACCTTTAACGAAAGCACCTAGAACACTGTGACATTCTTGTACCACAGCCAAAGTGCTTTGCTCATAAGGACGCGGAATTAAGCGACGCAGGCTGTCGAGCATACGCTGCCAGTCGAGTAGGAAATAGAAAGCAATAATTGGAATCAGCACCACGGTACCGCCAATTTGAATAAAATTCAGACCAGACTGTGCGACACGCAATAACATGGCTTGAATACTATCGGCGCTATAATTGGTTTGCACATAATCCATGACGATGCTGCTCATGTGCGAGGTATCAATTTCCATTTCTTCAATATTGAAAGTGGATGATACCCACGGCAAGAAGGTCGAATTGATCCAGTTAATACCGACAGGAATACTGTCACGCGCAATCACCAACTGCTTCCAAACCAAAGGAATGATGTACCAAACTGCCAAAGTCAGCGCGATGCCAATCCCAATAAAAACCAAACTGATAGATAGCCAACGTGGCAAACCGACTTTGCAAAATTGTTCAACCAATGGGCTAAATAAATAAGCCATGAAAAATGCAACAACAAAAGGAATGACAACCGGTTTTAATAAGTACAGCACCCAAAGGAGCAGCACTATCCCAGACAGGATAAAAATGCGACGCAAGGTACGATCGACCATAGAAATTCGCCTTTTTTCAGTTTATTCGTTATAGAAGTTAAAATATTTGAATAAAGATAGCATTTTAGCGCATAAATAACATAAGAGTTTCGTATATTCAGGTATAATCGCCCCGCGAATGCGGAGACTTCATTATGAGCAACTCAACTTCTAACCCAACCACTGGTTTAAGCTATAAAGATGCTGGTGTCGATATTGAAGCGGGCGACGCGTTAGTCGATCGTATCAAATCTGTCGCTAAGCGCACGACTCGTCCTGAAGTGATGGGTGGATTAGGCGGCTTTGGCGCACTTTGTAAAATTCCGAAAGGTTATGAAGAACCTGTGCTCGTATCTGGCACAGATGGTGTAGGAACTAAATTACGTTTAGCGTTGAACCTAAACCGCCATGACACAATTGGTCAAGATTTGGTGGCAATGTGTGTAAATGACTTGCTGGTGTGCGGTGCTGAACCTTTATTCTTCTTAGACTACTATGCAACAGGTCACTTAAATGTAGACGTTGCAGCCAATGTTGTTACAGGAATTGGTAAAGGCTGTGAGCTTGCAGGCTGTGCGCTTGTAGGTGGTGAAACTGCTGAAATGCCAGGCATGTATGAAGGTGAAGATTACGATCTTGCAGGCTTCTGTGTGGGCGTGGTTGAGCAAAGCAAAATTATTGATGGCTCTAAAGTAAAAGCTGGTGACGTTCTGATTGGTGTCGCTTCTTCAGGTGCACACTCAAACGGTTACTCTTTACTTCGTAAAATTTTAGACGTAAAAAATGTTGATTTAACTCAACTGGTTGATGGTCGTCCACTGGCTGACGTTGCCATGGAACCAACACGCATTTATGTCAAATCAATGCTTGAACTGTGCAAACAAGTTGATGTGCATGCTATGGCGCACATTACGGGTGGCGGTTTACCAGGTAACTTACCACGTGTATTGCCAAATGGTGCGCAAGCAGTGATTGACGAATCATCTTGGGAATGGCCAGAACTGTTCAAATTGTTACAACGTGAAGGCGGTGTAGAACAGTTTGAAATGTATCGCACCTTTAACTGTGGTGTAGGTATGGTTGTTGTTGTAGATGCCAACGATGCAGACAAAACAGTTGAACTTCTCAACAGCCTTGGCGAAAAAGCTTGGGTGATGGGTCATATTCAAGACAACGCCGAATCCGTTGAAGGCGCAGATGAAAAAATTCGCGTAATTTTTGCGTGATTTGACTCAGATGATCAAAATAGCTGTCCTCGTTTCAGGCAGCGGAAGTAACTTACAAGCCCTGATAGATGCCAATCTTTCAGGGCAAATTGTTGGGGTTATTTCCAATAAGCCTGATGCTTATGCTTTACAACGCGCTCAACAAGCAGGGATTCAAACTGCAGTGATTGAGCACAAACAATATCCGAGTCGTGAATTATTTGATGATGTCATGCATCAACAATTACTTGATTGGGATGTTGATTTGGTTGTTCTCGCAGGCTTTATGCGTATTTTAAGTGCCAAATTTGTGCATGCTTGGGAAGGTAAAATGCTCAACATTCATCCTTCACTCTTGCCGCATTATAAAGGCATGCACACCCATCAACGTGTACTCAATACAGGCGATACTTTACATGGTTGTACCGTGCATTATGTCACTGCTGAATTAGATGCAGGTCAAGCACTGGCACAAGGTGTGTTGCAAGTAAACATCCACGATGATGCCGAAAGCTTGGCGAACCGTGTGCATGTGTTGGAGCATTTGATTTATCCGCAAGTGGTTGAATGGATTTGTAACGGAACCATTCAGCACACTGCGCAAGGTGTGATGTATCGCCAACAACTGTTACAACAACCTGTGCAGTTTTGCAATTTTTAAATATTCTTTAAGTATGTAGCTTTTGATATATACGAAAAAACGCCTGTTGATCAGGCGTTTTTTATGGTTCGTATTTGGTTCAGACTGAATTAAACAGAAGCAGCTTTACTCTGCTGTGCTTGAATCAAATCTTTAATCAACTGCACCGTCGCTTCAGGTTTTTCTAAAGGGAACATATGTCCACCTTCAACCACCTGATAAGCAATGTTGAATTTCTTGGCGGTAATTTGTGGGAAACCTGCTTTTAAGAACGGCCCTTTTTTTGCAATCACCAATTCTGTCGGCACTTGCAGTTTTGCTTGCGGTAACCACCACAGTGATGGATTGGTTCTAAAAATATTGACCTCGTCCATTTTTGGAATGGTCAATTGTACCCCGCCTCGTACATGGTCATCAGTCAAAGCATGCTCGATATAAGCCTGAAAACAGTCGGCATCAAAATCTTGATAAAAACCTTTCGGACGCAATAAGTCTGCTGCTTGCTCACGACTTTCCCAATGATCACGACGGCGCAAAGACAAAGATGCAGGCGACAGTTGATCTACTGCTTTAAGCTTAAACATTTTGGCAAAATGTAAAAACACCGATGCTTTACCCATAATTAAAGGTGGATCAAGCATGATCACTTGTTCAAATAATTCAGGGCGTTGTAAAGAGGCTTGAAACGACAACACTGCACCTAAAGAATGCCCCAACGCAATCACTTTACGTCCCTGAGCTTGACGTACAACACTGTCAATCACTTGTTGGGTTAAGCTTTGCCAATGATTATCAATCGGATAACGCTTATCTGGCCCCAACAAAGGGACGTAAATCACATCGTAATCATCTTTAAGTAAATCAAACAGTTTTTGATAAACCTTCGATGGCACGCCATTGGCATGCGCAAAATGAATCAGTGGTTTCATTGTAATTTCGCGTTTTGCTCAGTCTGAATATGTTGAGATAAAGAAGTGGCAAAGCCCTCTCCCACTGCTGCCCCCATACGACCCAACACAGAGTCTAAAGGACTGTGTTCAATGGTATAGTTCACTGTTTTATCTAGGTTTAAATCACGCTTCAGGCTATTTAAACTGCCAATCTTATCGGCAATGCCTAAAGTCACGGCTTGCTCACCTGTCCAGAACAGACCTGAGAAAATCGCAGGATCTTGTGATTTCAGTTTCGCGCCGCGTCCATCTTTCACTGCTTGAATAAAGTGGCCATGCACATTATCTAATACGGCTTGCACATGTTTTTTCTGTTCAGGATCAACAGGTTGTGTCATCGACAATAAGGCTTTATTTTCACCTGAGGTCATAGTACGATCTTCCACACCCATCTTCTGCATTAAACCGCTCAGCCCATAATTTGGCATAATCACGCCAATTGAACCCACCAAACTTGATGGATTGACAATAATTTCATCTGCAGCGGAAGCAATGTAATACGCACCTGAAGCGCCAGTATCGCCAATCACGGCATAGAGTTTTTTCCCTTGATGCTGTTTTTTCAGATATTGAATTTCTTGCCAGATTTCATCTGACTGCACAGGTGAACCACCCGGAGAATTAATATTTAGCACCACCGCCTGACTGTTGCTGTTTTCATAGGCTTTTTTCAGTGACTTGATGGTGTCATTGCTGTTCACACTTTGCTTATCAGATGCAATTGTGCCAACAATATCCACCACCGCGATATGTGGACTCGCTGCCGATGGATTCGTGGTCGTGGTACTGCACCCTTTGCCCATTATCACCAACAGTAAAAATATATAAGCAAAAGTTAAAAACTTAAAGAAAATCCCCCAACGACGTGCACGACGTTGTTCTTCAACTGAAGCTAAAACAGCTTTTTCTAATAGTTTCCACTCATTACCTGTGGGCTGCTGTGCTTGTGGAGATATTTGTTGTGATTCATTTTGTGGTTTTGGTGGCCAATCGGACATGAAACAATCCAAAAAATAGTAAATTTGCTCCATTATATACACGGAATTGGCAAAAACTGTCTAAAGCCTGTATTTTCTCCTATAATATTTTACATCTTTATCCTTTCTATCAATTGATGCTGTCGTTATGACCGAACCTGCACCGACAACGGCTTTATCGCGCCTGCTTGATTTTGTCAGTCGACAACCTTTAACAGTTGCGCGTTTTTTTGCAAAATCTTTGGCTTTTTTGGTCAATACACTGCGTTTGAGTAAAACCTCTCAAACCATTCAACTCAATCTACAAATTGCGCTTCCTGAGCTGAACTCACAACAACGCGAACAGATTACCCAGCAAGCAATTCGTAACGAACTGACCTCTTATTTTGAGTTTTTTCATATTTGGGGATCAAGCAATCAAAAAAATATTCAAAGAATCCATCAGGTACATGGTTTAGAACTATTACAAGATGCACTGGCTGCACAAAAGGGTTTGGTCTTAATTGTGCCGCATTTTGGCACTTGGGAAATTATGAATGCGTGGATCGCTCAATATACGCAAATGACCATCATGTATAAACCTGTCAAAAACCCTGCGGCAGATGATTTTGTGCGCCAAGCACGTAGCCGTGAACAGGCACATTTAGTCCCAACAGATGAATCTGGGGTACGTCAAATTTTTAAAGCACTCAAACAAGGCGGAACCACTGTCATTTTGCCAGACCATACCCCAAATATAGGTGGTGAGATGATTCCTTTTTTTGGTATTCCGTTGGAATCGAGTAATTTAAGCGCCAAATTGATTCAGAAAACTAAAGCAAAAGCTTTGTTCTTATATGCGTTAAGAAATGCAGATCAAGGCTTTGATATGTATATCGAAGCGATAGATGAGCACATTTATCAGTGTGATGCCAATGCAGGGACAGCTATTATTCACCGTGCAATTGAAGATTTGATCCGTCGTTATCCTACACATTATCACTGGAGTTATAAACGCTATAAAGCCCATCCAGATTTACGCGGGGTCTATCATAAACCTGTGCAAGAAGCCTTGGCAGATGTGCAGGCTGTACGTGCCCAGACACAGAACCAAACTAACGCTGCAACCACAATTTCTGCTGCCGATACGGCTGTATAAGCATACGCTGTTGTGCATCTACAGAAAAACGTACGCTGCCCTGTTGTATGGTGTTCATGAACGGAATATTGAGCGCAGCTAAGCGTTGCTGAACTAAAGAACTAGGATGTCCATAACGATTATCAAAACCTGCAGATGCCACGGCCAATTTGGGTTTAAAATGTGCTAAAAAATCATAGGCAGAACTGTGCTTACTCCCATGATGACCCAAAATTAACACATCTACTTTTAAATCAGGATATTCCTGCAACAATTGATATTCAGTTGCCCAACCTGCATCGCCCATCACTAAAAAATGCTGATATGGCTGTGCGGATGGCACTGAAATATACAACACACATGACAACTCATTTTGTTGCTGTGCGGCATAGGGTAATTGACTCGGTTTAGGAGATAAAACTTGTATCTGTACCTGATGTGGTAAAGACCACTGTTGCCCTTGCTGACACAAATTAAACTTGCTATTTACTGCCACATCTACGGTCTGATTGGCAAAGACATGCTGAATATTGACTTCATTTTGCAAATGAGGAAATGCACCACTATGGTCTTGGTCTAAATGACTTAAAACCACCAAGTCCAGTTGTTTAATACCATGCACCGCTAAAAATGGACGTAAAATTTGCTGTCCAATACTAAACTTACTTTCATCATAAGAACCGCCCACATCAATCATCATGTTGTAATGACCTGAACGTAAAAATAAAGCTTGTCCCTGCCCAACATCGAGTACTGTTAATTCAAATGGTTGTCGTTGGCTATCGACTATAATCAGTGGAACAAAACATAAGATTGCCCAAGTTTTAGGCAATACCGATTGTGGTAAAAATAGCAGAAATAAGCCTAAACATAGACAGACATACACCGCTGCAGACATCGACAAAGTATGTAACCGTGGTACAAAAACGGTTTCCATCCCCCGAAAAATCAAGCGCAACAAAGCCATAGCTAGATCATTCAATTGAAACAGTATTGACGCCAAGGGTTCAAAAATAAAAAAGCAAATTCCTGCCAAAACATCTAAAGGCACGATCAGCATACCAATCAATGGAATTGCGATGATATTAATAAGCGGTGCAATCCACGCCACTTGTTTAAAAAACACAATCACCAAAGGAAATAAGGCAATAAAAATTTTCCATTGCGACTCGATTAGAATTTTGCTGGCATGTTTCAGTTGCTGCCAACGATTCAGCTCTATACGTGGTTGCGCACTCAAGCTCTGATAAATACGCAGTAGAATAAAACAGGCCCCGTAAGACAGCCAAAAAGCAGCAGACAGTACACTTAAAGGATCAAACCATAATAATAAGGCAGCACTATAAATCAGCAAGGCAAAGCCTTGAAGCTTCTGCTTCAGCACTAACATTACTGTCACTAGACTGCACATCAGCAAGGTTCTTAATGCAGGAATTTCAAAACCGACAAAGGCGGTGTACAGCAATACACAACTTAAAAATGGCAACATGAGCAAGTATTGTTTAGGCATCCACAAATACCAATGCGGACGGTAATACCTAATCAGCTGACGTAATGCCCAACATAGCATGCCTGCAAAAATCAGCACATGTGGCCCTGAAATAGCCAATAAGTGGCTAATTCCAAAACGCTGAAACTGTGCTTCAGTTTCTGCATCTAATAGGCTTTTATCTCCTGTGAGTAATGCAAGAATTAAACCTTGATGATGCAAAGGTTGCTGCTGAATAAACAGTCGAATTTGATAACGCTGCTGTTCAATCCATAATCGAAATTTTGCCCATAGCGTCTGTTGGGCACGCCAATGTTGTGTAAACCCCATGGCATAAATTTGTTCAGCCGAGATAGGCTGAATCTGCTCAACCCGAAAACCACTCATAATATTTTGCTGTAAATACCACCGCTCTACATCAAATGCACCTGCTGTGGCATAACTATGCGCAGGGCGAATTTTTCCACTTAATTTATAATAGTGTCCAAGTTCTAAATTTTGCCCATGATCAACTTGGGTCTGAGTTAAACTCGCTAACCATTTCACGGTTTGAGGATGTCGGTTTAACACTTCGACCACTTGTGAAATGCCGTTGTCATTTAGTTGATTTAACTCTCTGACATAAACTACAACTTCGATAAATTCAGGATTTAGCTCGCGCCATTGTAAACGCTGCTGCATCTGAGTATCGGCATAAATCAAGCCGAGAGCATAACTCAAAACCCCTGCTACACAAACATTCAAACATTTCCAATAAATTGAAGATAAGCGAGCTTGCAACAAATACTGCGCGATGACACAGCATAGCACTAGTAAAACCATTGCGCTGGGCATGGCAGTCAGAAGATGTATTGGAAAAGAAGAAGAATGTATTCCGACACAGGCGATCCCAATCACCCAAGCCAGACCAATCAATTGCAGCATGAATATTAAACTTATTATTTTTATTGGCATGCATCATAAAGCCCACCGAAGTGGGCTTCAACAAAACAATCTTATTCCAGCAATTGCTATTTTAAACGCAATCGCTTTTGAGCGGCTTTACGAGCTATGCCCCTAAGCATCTACCCAAACACCATCTTGCATGTGCAGAATGGTATCGGCAGATTTTGCCAGTTCTTCATCATGGGTCACAATCAGCATCGCCATGTTAAATTCACTGCGTAATTCACGCAGCAATTCAAAAATTTTAACTGCAGTTTTGCGGTCTAAGTTTCCAGTAGG
Organism: Acinetobacter sp. ANC 5045; assembly: GCF_004331005.1. Classification (NCBI taxonomy): domain Bacteria; kingdom Pseudomonadati; phylum Pseudomonadota; class Gammaproteobacteria; order Moraxellales; family Moraxellaceae; genus Acinetobacter; species Acinetobacter sp. ANC 5045. The sequence continues at coordinate 144,861 of NZ_SJNS01000005.1, forward strand.
CTCATCGGCAAGCATGAGTGCGGGTTTCGCCACCAACGCACGTGCCAATGCAACACGCTGACGTTCCCCTCCAGAAAGCTCACCAGGTTTGTGGGTTAAACGATGCGACAAACCGACACGCTCAAGCAGATACTCTGCCTGTGCCTTCACCTCTTTATAGTTCGTGCCTGCGCGTAACATTAACGGCATCGCCACATTTTCAAGCGCACTAAACTCAGGCAGCAAGTGATGAAATTGATAAACAAAACCGAGGTATTGATTACGCAAATAACCGCGCTCAGCTTCGCCTAAATTGTCAAAACGCTGACCATTTAAAAATACTTCGCCTGTACTTGGTCGGTCTAAGCCACCTAAAACATGCAATAAGGTACTTTTACCCGAACCACTCGCCCCAACAATAGACATAAATTGCCCCTGCTGAACTTGTAAATCTAGACCACGAATCACTTCAACAGTGGTTTTGCCATCGGTAAAGTGTTTAGAAACTTGCTTGGCTTCCAGAACAATCTTACTCATAACGCAATGCCTCTGCTGGTTGAATTTTCGCGGCACGTAATGCAGGGTAAATCGTCGCCAAGAAACTTAAAATTAATGACAAGCTCACAATCACCACCACATCTTGCCATCTTAAATATGAAGGTAAGTAGTTGATAAAGTAGGCATCAAATAAGTTTAGCCCTAATACATTATTCAACCATGCAATAAAGCCACTGATACTGGACGCGAAAATAATCCCCAAGATTGCACCTGAAACCGTACCAATAACCCCAATGACCGTACCTTGCACCATAAAAATTTTGGTAATCGTGCTTGGTGATGCACCCAAGGTTCTTAAAATCGCAATATCCGATTTTTTATCGGTCACAACCATCACCAAAGAAGACACGATATTAAATGCAGCCACCAAAACAATTAGGAATAACAATAGGCTCACCATCGCCTTTTCCATTTGAATGGCGCTAAACAAGTTGCCGTGCGTATAAGTCCAGTCCGAAGCATAAAAATTGGCAGGTAGCTCTTGCACAATATCTCGAGATACTTGTGGTGCAGCAAAAATATCATCCAGTTTTAAACGTACACCTTGCGCACCATCGGGTAAACGCAGCAAAGTCGAAGCATCATTCAGGGCGATATATCCCATCATCGAATCGACTTCTGCACCAATACTAAAAATACCAACCACTTTGAAGCGTTTAAAACGCGGTACAACCCCTGCAGGGGATGGCGTTGCTTCAGGTAAAACCAAGGTGATGCTGTCGTTTAAACCCAAACCCAAGGCATCAGTCATTTGTTTGCCCAAAACAATACCGAACTCACCCTTTTTCAGATTGTCGATACTGCCTGCAACCATGTGGTTTTGAATGATGGATACTTTCTTTTCGTATTCGGGTTCAATTCCCGTGACCATAATGCCCGACACTTGCCCTTGTGCGGTCAACATGCCTTGCAATTGCGTAAATGGTGCAGCACCAACAACATGCTTATGTTGCTCAACTTTCGTTGCAAGTTCTGGCCAATTTGTTAAAATTTGTGTTGATGAAACAGTGGCTTGAGGTATCATGCCCAAGACACGGTTTTTTAATTCACGATCAAAACCATTCATCACTGAAAGTACGGTAATGAGGACGGCAACACCCAAAGTTAGACCGATCATCGAAACTAAGGCAATAAAAGAAATAAAGTGGTTACTGCGCCGAGCGCGCGTATATCTCAACCCTATATATAGCGAGATTGGTTTAAACATACCATCAAGTCCGAGGTAATACATTATGGAAAATTTACAGCATCAAAGCGTCGCGTCTGAACGTCGTGTCATGTCACGAATTGATGCTGCCCTGAGAATCAATTACCAGATCATTTCTGACGATGTTGCGCTGAACGACCCTTACGATGCTAATTTTGTTTTACCGCGTTATTTTCTACTACTCGCAGAATTAGATCAATTTGATCATGCATTAAACTACGAATTAGAACAATTAACTGAAAAAGATCAACAAATTGCTCGAATCTTATCCTTATTCAACCAAAAATTAAACCTTATTACAGGGTCTTTATACGATGCAATTGTACAAAGCATGTTACCTATCCCTGAACAGGTCAATTTTTCAGAAAGTGGTTTCAGTTTTTATAGTGAACGTGAATTAAACACGGGCAGTTATATTCATGTCACGCTCAGCCATCCTGAAAACTTTTTCCATATAGCCGCAACCGCGCAAGTGGTTTACAGCCGTGAAGAAGAAAATGGACAATATCGTACTGGGGCGTATTTTATTACTCTACACCCTCAAGATCGCGTCAAACTTGCAGAAGCCGTTGCTTTAAAACAAGCATAATCTAAGAAATAAAATAAATCATTTCTGCATGTTCGCGTATATAAAATCACGAGGATAACGCCATCTTTGCATATCGTTAGGATGGTGTTTTGATTTTCTGAGCCAATGCCCGACTTGCTTTAAGATCACGATAAAAATACAGCACTAAGCCTGACAATAAAACCAAAGCGCCCACAAATACCATGACCGATAAAGCTTCTTGATTGAGTAAAGCACCAATCAACAAAGCAATCATTGGCGTCATGACGGTGGTTAAAGATAAGGTGGTCGCCTGAATATTCTGCACCAATTTAAAATAACAGAACATTGCAATCAAAGAAGCCATGATCACGGTATAAAGTAAAGCTGCGATAGATTTAAGACTCGGCAAACTAGTCGGTACATATTGCCAAATAAACGGCACAATACATAAAGCCGCAATGGTTGATACCAAAATCGAGCCAGTTGCCTGTGCTACAGGTTCAACTTGCGCATTAACTTTTTTCACCCAGAAAATAGACATGGTGTAGGTCAATACACTAAACAGCATTAAAACAATACCCAGAGGATGCACATGCTGTGTTTCGCCGCCAAAGCAGATGATGCCAAGCCCTAAAATGGACACTGTCATTCCGATCCATTGAATACGTGCCAAATGCAACTGAAACACAAAACGACCAATCAAACCTGCTATGATGGGGGTCAGACCAAACATCAGGGCGATAATGCCTGAGCTTAAATAAGCGGTGGCAATGTAGGTGAAAATTTGTGAACCGATCAGACTAAACGAACCTGCCAAATAACTATGCCACGCTTGTAGATGATGTGGAAATTTCACTTTTAACAGCAGCAATAAAATAATAGCTAAGGGCAAAGCAATGAAAAAACGTAGCACCAAAGCCCAAAGCATGTGTAAATCTGACACACTCCAGACAATTGCCAAAGGCGTTGTTGCCCAAATGAAAACCAATAAGGCATAGGTCATCATAATATTGGTTTTAGAAGGCATGCGTGACTCGTATTAAGCAGTTTTACGTTTTTGCTTTTGGATGGTTTGATCTAGACTACTTGAAAACTCACGTTTATCACGTTCTGAAATAGGTGCTGGCCCACCTGTTTGTACGCCTGCACCACGCAAAGTATCCATAAAATCACGCAAATGCAGACGCGCTTTCACATTGGCAACAGTATAAATTTCACCACGTGGATGAATCGCTATTCCGCCCTTTTCAATCACTTGTGCCGCTAGTGGAATATCCTGCGTGATCACAATGTCGTGTTCCTTCATGCGATCTACAATTTCCTGATCGGCGGCATCGGCACCATGCATCACTTGAATAGAGTTAATCCGTACCGAAGGCGTAATCCCGACCGATTGATTGGCAACAAAAGTGACTTCAAGTTGGTAACGATCTGAAGCACGTAAAATGACTTCTCTTAGAATTTTAGGTAATGCATCTGCATCAACCCAAAGTTTAAATGGCAGCACTGTGCAACCCTGATAATAATATGCGACTAGTGTATCAAACTCATTACATTGCAGTATGTTTAAAATGCTCAGAATTGCATGCTAAAGTGTAGATGGATGTGATTTTGTTTCTGCTGCATCGCTGTCCACAATCTGTACAAATGCAGTGGCATTACATGAAATTTCAGCCAAAGACTTGAAAAATCGAAATAACCCTCGATCTAAGAGTAAAGAAAAGAACCCAACATCTCAAAGTGCTTATGAACAATCAAAATAGACCAGAAATCATCCGCATTGAAGATCAGAACTTCGGCAGCCATGTTGAACATTGGAATTTACTCACGGATGAACCCTGCACCGAAGTTCCAAAATGGTTAGGACTGGCTCTAGATGCACCAATTATGCCAATGGGTTTATGCCGCCAAGAAGCAGAAATGGATCAAAGCACATGGCTGATTCAAGGCCCAAGCAAAGAGGCAATTCAATTGACACAAGTGATTGCGGTTGAAAATAACAAACCACAAGCTGTAAAAACGGCTTTCCCTTGCTTTGAAAGTCCTTACAAAGTTGAAGCTAAAATTGAACGTATCATTAGCTGCAAATCTAACACTCAAGCGGTGCTTCGACTCAATTTAGGCAACAACAGTATTGTCTATGCTTTTGACAGTTTATACAGCGTCAACCATCAACAATACCAAAAAGATCAAACCTACTGGGTGCATTTAAACGCATGGGCGTATGAACTTGAAGCTGTTGCTGAAGGCGAACAATTGGTGGTCGATGATCCTGCGTCAATTAAACACCATCGTGCGCTGAATGATATTTTAGCAGCCAATGATGGTGTTGCACCTGCCAATCTGCAAGAACAAATTGACGCATGGCAACCTAAGTCCGAAGATGACAAAGCACCTGTAACGGTGGATTTTTCTAAAATGGTCGCATATTTATATGGCGAAAATATCGGTCAGGAAGATGAAGCTTGGTTTCAGGGCAATGTTGTTGGTAAAACCAGTTTTGAATTCATGAATCAAGCCTATACTGTTTATGATGTCACTCTAATTCATGATGAAAATCAGCCTGCGATTTTAATTCGTCTTGCAACTAAAAATCCTGCGCACCAAAACTTTGAAATTGGACAATACATTCGTGGCAATATTTGGATTCAAGCCAATATTCACAATATAAAACAGTAGTTTATTAAAAATAAACCTCAAAGTAGCTGTCTAAATAATAAATTCATATTCATCATCCCCCCATCCTCGCCTTCTCCTCAGGGAGAAGGAACTTTCAATACTTATTTCACTGATGGCTTATAATCAATTTTTGATTGTTAAAAGCGTGCTATTGATAGTATGAATATATTGATGCTTATTTAAGCATTTTAAATTCAAAAAAACGCAGTTATCCATAGCTTTAAATTTATTATAAATTCAAAATCAGCCATATTTTAAATCGAATATGTGGATAAGTTATTTTAAAACCCAAACATCTGCACCAAGCACCGTAGATAATCTGAAAGCCTTGAGTGGTGCGGATTTTAAAAATCAACACAGAATTAATTCATTATTGGCAGATATTATATTTAAAATAAAATTAGTACTTTATTTAATCAATTTTTTATGCTAAAAATATAGCCGTATTTAAATATTTAACGATAAATAGATCATCGGAAAATAATATCTATGAAAATCGTGCAAGAAGAAAACTTACAGCATGTAGAACATCAACTTGAGCAACGCTATCAGCTCGACCCGATGTCTTGCCTATTTTTTGCATTAGGCATGCTGCTCTCCGCCTACGGCTTACACTATTTTGTGTTCTGAGTTTCACTCATCAACAAGCCTCTATGACTTTTCACCTATTTCTATAAAAAAAACCCAGCTAATTCAGCTGGGTTTTTGCTTTTTACTACTATCAATTAACCGTGACGTTTTGCAAAGTCATCCATAAAGTTAACCAAAGCTTGTACGCCATCTAATGGCACTGCATTATAAATACTTGCGCGCATACCACCTACAGAACGGTGACCTGCCAAGTTCAACAAACGGTTTTCTTCAGCTTCTTGCAAGAATTGTTTTTCCAGTGCGGCATCAGCCAAAGTAAACGGAACGTTCATAATTGAACGGTTTGCGCTATAAATTGGATTCGCGTAGAAATCGCTTGAATCGATATAACCGTATAATAATTTCGCTTTTTCTAGGTTAGCTTGATGAATCGCATCTACACCACCGTTTTGCAATAACCACTCAAACACTAAACCAGACAAATACCATGCATAAGTTGCAGGTGTATTCACCATGGAATCATTTTTTGCCTGTGCTGAATATTTCAAAATGCTTGGAATTTCAGGCTTGGCTTGATCAAGCAAATCTTCACGTACAATCACAATGGTTAAGCCTGCTGGGCCAATATTTTTTTGCGCACCTGCATAAATCAGACCAAATTTAGATACATCTAAAGGTGCAGATAAAATGCTTGATGAGAAATCACATACCAACGGTTTGTCTGTTTCTGGAATATTGGCAAACTGCAAACCACCAATTGTTTCGTTATCTGCATAATGCACATAGGCAGCATCGGCAGATAAGTTCCATTGGCTTTGTTCGCTAATGGCATGCTTACCTTCAATCTGAATACCCGCTTCAACGACATGAATATCGCCATAGCGCTGCGCTTCTTTTAAGGCTTTTTCAGACCAAATACCCGTGTGGATATAATCTGCCTTGTTGTTTTTACCCAACAAATTCAATGGAATCGCAGAGAATTGTAGCGATGCACCACCCTGCAAGAACAATACTTTGTAGTTCTCAGGAATATTCATGAGTTTGCGCAGGTCTGCTTCCGCTTTTTCAGCCATGGCAACATAGTCGGCACTACGGTGGCTCATTTCCATGATCGAAAGACCTTTGCCATGCCAGTCAAGCATTTCAGCTTGAGCTTTTTCAAGTACGGCAGTCGGTAATGCTGCAGGACCAGCACAGAAGTTGTACGCGCGCATGATTTTTCCTTTCAGAGTGAAACACAATAAAATGATGGCATTTAACCATATCTGGCAGGGTCTTGCACAAAATTATTTCAATCTATGAGCCAAGATAGAGTCAAAAAATCAATGTAGATTCGAGGGATAAATTTACTAAATCAAAAAAAGAGGTTGAAATGTGTGCGACAATATCTGTCGCAAATTGATCAAAAAAACCACCCACTACTCCTAATTAAATGATATTTTAAATAAATATTAAAGGAGAAATAAACAATGACAACATTCCTCAATCACTTTAAGGTAGATAAAAATTTACTTGAAGTTGACTTCTTTGACCCTAATCTGGAAACAGATACTCGCTTATACATTGATAGTTATTATTTAACTCGTTGTGAGAACATACATTCCAAGTCTGCTCTGACTACTCAGCAAAATTTTATGAAATGTTTAATGGAAGCTCTTAAAGAAAAAGATGAAATTAAAGCAAGAAAATTATGCTCCCATTTTCCTGAGCCCAAATATACTGGCATTGGTGCAACTAAAGAAGGAGTAAATGGCAAAGGATCACACGATATTAAAGTTGAATATATACTCACATGCTTAAAGTCTTCTCAGGCAGCTCAGACAGGCTTATTAGAAGATCTTGAAGAATTAATATTAGTTGCAGATGGTATAGGTCTGGACACTATTTCAGATATAACGACTAGGGTCTGTTGACATTTCATAAATGGCTTGCGCTGTAGGCTAAAACTGAGCAGATCAGGCATGAAACGCAAGGAATAGCGAGATTATTGCTAAGTTTCATAACGCAATCTGAGAAAGTTTTAGCCACAGCCTTTCAGGGCGAGCATATTTTTTGCTGCTATTGCGTTATGTGCCAGTCATTTAAAATGACTAAATTTCCTGTCCCATACCTTATAGCAGCTAAAAAATATGCGTTGCCGCAAACATAGACGAATTGTCAACAAACCCTAATATTTGCTTTAAACATTTTGCAGAATATACATTAGAACAATGTGAAAAATTAGGTATAGAAACGACTGAAACAAAAGAGGCTATTCATTTCTTTTGTGCAATCGATAACGAATGGAAAAAATCAAAATTTTCACTTCCTCACGCTCCTTGGGGGCCTAATAAAGTTGTTGGACCTGTAATTTTGTTACCTCAAAATATCTTGGAATCTATGATTAGCTATAAAACTAATTATTTTTTCACTAATATTAGACCTCTTGCGAAAGTAAAAAATTGTTTATACTCATCTCATGAAATATGAAAATTTAACAAGATTTAATGATGAAGAATTTAAACGACTTGTTGGAGTTCCTCGTCCATTATTCTTAAAAATGGTATCAGTGTTACAACATGCTGAACTTGCCAAGAAAAAATCTGGAAGACCTCATTCGTTGTGTTTAGAGGATCAATTGTTGTTAACTTTAAATTACTTACGCTGTTATAGAACTCAAATTGAGTTATCCGCCGACTATAACCTAGCTGAAAGTAATGTGAATCGTACGATTCAGAAAGTTGAAAATGCTCTGATTCAATCACGGATTTTCGCATTGCCGAAAAGGAATCAAAAGTTTAATGAGGGGGATTATGTAATCGTTGATGTTACTGAGTCACAGATTGAGCGTCCCAAAAAAACAAAGAAAATTCTATAGTGGTGAAAAGAAGAAACATACGCTAAAAACACAGGTCATTTTTAACCCCCAATTAAAGCAAATTATAAGTATACAGATTGAAGATGGCAGAAAACACGATCTGAACATTGCGCGTAAGCATTTGAAGGAGATGATTATTTATTCTTATATCATGGCAGATTTAGCCTATAAAGGATTTCATCAGATTAAGAGTAAGTTACTCATTCCAATCAAGAAACCTAACAATTTATCATTACCCCAAATAGCAAAACAGATCAACCAAGAAATCAGTCGGCGTAGGATCACAATTGAACATATCAACGGCAAACTTAAACATTTTCGGATATTAACAGAACGCCATAGAAATAGACGGAAACGATTTGGTCTAAGAATGAATTTAATTGCTGGAATGGTGAATTGGATGCTCTTAAATTAACTTTCGCAAGAGATCTATTGCCACCCCTTTATTTAAAGAAGAAGTTTTACGTAGAGATGCTTCAGCAAGCTTTATTTATTCTTTAAAATCTGGCGAGAAAAGAGTGAATGTAAAAAAATGCGAGAGCAACATCCTGAATTTCGAGGGGGGAAAAAGCAATATGGATGAATTAATCGCAAAAAATCCAAGACTTTTAAAAGAATATAGAGAAAAAGTAGCTAAAAAACGCTATTTAAAAAGAAAAGGTAAAAAAAGAAGATTAGAGGACGCATAAGCGTGCTTTTTATAGACAAATGTACAAGAAACAATACTATAACTTTACACTAGTTCTATCTGCGCACCTTTGATTTATACTAGCGGGATAACATTACCGGCTTTATATCAGTTTAGCGACTTTATGAACTTAAAGAAAAATAAAAGACAGCTTGTCTGGGGTTTAAATCTGCTTGCATCTATGATGTATGGCAGCTTTGCTCATGCACAGAGCATCAGCTTTCAGGATGCTGAACGTCAGTTGTTGCAAAATTCTTATAGCAGCCAAGCCTATCAAAGTCTGGAACAGGCTTCAAAACTTGAAGCTGAAGCAGTAAAAGGCGTAGGTCTGCCACGTGTCGACCTGAATGTTCGTGCCTATGCCTTTCACAGTGAAGTCGATATTCCATTAAAGCAATTTAAAAATAATCTGGAGAATTCACTCTCTCAAGGCGTGAATGGCCGGCTTAATGAGTGGGAGGCCAGTAATGGCGTGGATCTACCTGCAGGTATTACCGATCCACTGCGTGATGGACTTAACAATACTATTCATAGCGGAGTTGGTCTGATTCCGGATACGTCTAATGTCATCCTTGAGGATCAGGTGATTCGCCCCACTGTTTCCGTGATTATGCCAATATATACTGGAGGCCTCACCCGTAGTGCCAAAGAAATTGCCAATATTCAGGTCGGTCGTAGTCAGCTCAGCAACAAACAGCAGCAAGATACGCAGCGTTTTGAACTGATTCAAAGTTATTTTAATGTGCAGCTCCAAAAGCAATTGCATGCAGCTGCGCTGTTTAATCTGAATGCCATGCAGCAGCATTATCGCAATGCCTTAAAAATGGAACAGCAAGGTTTTATCAGTAAAGGCCAGCGTATGCAATTTGAAGTGGCACGTAATAATGCCGAGCGCAGCCAGCAAAATACGCAGGCCAATTTGAATGCTGCGCTCTTCCAGCTGAATAATCTGCTTCAGGAAAGTAGCATCACTGAGCTTTCGACGCCTTTATTTGTCAATAAAACCGAGCCACAGGCCTTAAATCATCTGCTAAAAACTTTTAGTCAGAACTCTGCGCTGATTCAAAAAATGCAGCTGGATACCCAATTGGCCCAAGCCAATGTGAAAGCCCAGCAAGCAGCGAAAAAACCAAATGTATTTGCTTTTGGCGAATATAGTCTGGATCAAAATGAAAACTGGATTGTCGGGGTTGCCGCACGCTATAACCTGTTTTCCGGGATCGATAAAAACAAGAATATTCAGGCTGCCGAACTCAAACGCTCTGCAACAGAACTGCTTACTGCACGCACCCAGCAGGAAATTGAAAATCTGATTTATAAATCTTATAGCGAAGCACTTAGTGCACAGCAAAGTGATGTACTTCTGGCACAAAACTTGAAAGCCGCACAGGAAAATTTACGCATCCAAGAATTGTCTTTTAAAGAAGATACGGGCACCGCCACACAGGTCATCGATGCACAAAATATGCTGAGCGGACTACGAGCTGAAACTGCCTTGAATGCTTACAAATATGTGATGTCACTGGCCACACTATTACAAAGCCATGGCTCGATTGCAGAATTTCCAACCTACATTCAACATGCCAACACCCACTATATTCGCTAATGGAGCCGAACATGAACGAAGATCAAAAACCCAATGATCCTGTGAATGAAGTGGCTTCATCCAGCGATACAGAAAAATCGCCTGCGCAACAGGTAGAAACAAAAACTGAAATAGAAAACAACGCGACGACTTCGACCGAGCAACAACAAGCTCCTGAAATCGCTAAAAAGAAAAAATATTTATTGCTCGCCCTGATTCCAGTTCTGCTGGCAGTCATCGCTTTTGGATTGTGGAAAAGCTACCAACCGGCTCCGCTTGAATTGCAGGGTCGTGTAGAAGCTGAAACAGTTCAGGTGGCGACCAAAGTGCCAAGCCGTATTGAAGAAATCTATGTAGAAGAAGGTCAGCGGGTCAAAAAAGGCGATGTACTGGTGCGCTTAAACAGCCCGGAAATTCAGGCCAAAAAACAGCAAGCCGCAGCGGCTTTACAATCTGCGCTGGCCTTACAATCGACTGCTGAACGTGGCTCGCAGGAAGAAAATATCGCCAGTCTGTATGCCAACTGGCAATCGCTGAAAGCACAGCAAAATTTAGCCAAAGTTTCTTATGAGCGTGGTGCAAATTTATTGAAGGAAGGTGTGATTTCACGCCAGCGCCGTGATGAATTGTATGCAGCCAGTCAATCAGCGGCGCAAATGACAGAAGCAGCGTATCAGCAATACGCACGTGCCAAACGTGGCAGCACCTCGCAGCAAAAGAGTTCTGCCGATGCACAAGTAGATATTGCCCAGGCTGCGCTGGATGAAGCCAATGCTTTAGAAGCAGAAACCCAATTAGTAGCACCTGTAAACGGAACGGTGTCTAAAACCTATGGCAAAGTCTCGGAGCTGGTAGCCACCGCAGTCCCTGTGGTCAGCCTGATTGAAGATCAAATGTGGGTGAGCCTGAATATTCGTGAAGACCAATATGCCCCATTTCAGAAAATGAGCAGTATTAAAGGTTATATTCCCGCCCTAGATAAAACCGCCACTTTTCAAATTAGACAGATCAGTGCTGAAGGTGAATTTGCCACCATTAAGACCACACGTCAAACCGGCGGTTATGATGTGCGCAGTTTTAAGCTGCATCTTGTACCCACACCAGCGATTTCTGAACTGAAAGTCGGGATGAGCGTGTTATTTAAACTGAAAGAGACCCGATAATGTGGACGGGTATATGGCGCGAACTGCGCTATCTGCTCAGCGAAAAATGGGATCTGTGTCTGGTCACGCTGGCACCTGCACTGGTGATTATTTTATTCAGCAGCATGTTTGCTCAAGGGAAATCGGATCATTTACCGATTGCGATTATTGATCAAGACCAGAGTGCGCTGAGTCAAAGCATTTATCAACATGTGGCGCTGAATCATACTCTTAAAATTGCTACGGTGTCGGAACAAACAGCTGAAATTGAGCGCCTGTTAAATCAAAATAAAATTTGGGGTTATATCCATATTCCAAGCGGTGCCGAGCAACGTCTGGTTCGTGCCCAGGATGCTGACATCAGTATTGCTTTTAACCAGAGTTATTTCAGTATTGGAAATACCATTTCCTCGGCCATGCTGGTCAGTACCCTACAAGCACTCGCTGAATTTAGCGGACAGCAATATCTGGGCAACCGACTCCCCTCTCTCGAAGCACCGTCACCGCATATTAAAATATCTCCGCTGTATAATCCGCAGCTGAATTATGAATTCTATCTGGAACCCTATGTCATTCCGGCAATTCTGCATTTACTGCTGTGTTGTTGTGTGGCATTTTCCGTCGGTCAGGAACTGAAGCGGCAGACCTTAACAAGCTGGATTAGCAACTCATCCATCTGGATGGCATTGCTGTCTAAGAACCTGATCTATGTGGCTATTTTTAGTCTATGGACCTGGATCTGGATGTTCTGGCTGATTGAAATTCGCGGCTGGTTTGTTGCCGGCTCGCTCGCTCTGATTCTATCGGCACAATTTCTGCTATATAGCGCTTATGCATTTTTAAGCAGTGCAGTGGTTCTGGCAACCAAAGATTTAAGTAAATCTTTTGGCATCATTGCGGTCTATGGTGGTTCATCTTTAAGTTTTGCCGGTGTGACTTTACCTTTAAATAATGCGCCCCTATTCACCCAGCTCTGGTCCAATATTATTCCGTTTACGCCCTATGCCAAATTACAAACTGAACAATGGGTGATTGGTAGTCCATTGCATATTTCACTGCAAGCTGGATTCATGCTGCTGATCTATGCCCTAGTTTACGCTCTGCTGGCTTATCTGTTTCTTAAAAAAATAGTTAAAGGAGCAGTCCAATGAAATCCCTCTGGTTTTACTATCTGCAAAGCTTTAAGGATATTGTCAGTCACGGCACGATCTTTACCACGCTTATTCTATCCGTCTTGTTTTACAGCTTTTTTTATCCAACCGCTTATCAGGCACAGCAGGCTGAAGCCTTACCGATTATTATTGTCGATGAAGAACAAAGTAACTTAAGCACCCGTATTATTGGTCAAGTGGCACAAAGCCCCAATGTGGAGATTGAGGCGATTACCGGCAATTTTTCCGAGGCCAAACAATGGGTGGAATCACAAAAAGCCGATGGTATTTTACTTCTGCCGGACAATTTATCGCAAAGCTTAAGGCATGGTGAAACAGGTGGCATTGGCCTGTATTTAAGTACAGCCAACTTTTTAGTAACCAAACAAATTGGTCTGGGCTTAGCCACATCAGTTGAGCAAACTTTGGCAGATTATACTGAACGCTTTGGCAAGGTCTCGGATTTTTCACCTGCCCTTTCTGTGCATCAAATTCCTTTATTTAATCCGCTGTCCGGCTATGGCAGCTATGTCTTTCCTGCGGTTGCACCTTTAATTATCCACCAAACCATTCTTTTGGGTTTGAGTATGCTGATTTTGGTATATCGGGAAAGAAAAATAGAATTAAACACAAATGCATTGATTGGGATGTGTTTAGCGGTCTTCACCATTGGTTGTCTGGGATGTTTCTATTTATTCGGCTTTAGCTTCTGGCTATTTGATTATCCGCGCGGTGGCAACCTGCTCGGGATGCTGCTGGCTGTTGCGGTTTTTATCTACACGATAATTGGCATGACCTGCTTATTTGCTAGTTTTCTGGATCTGCCGGAACGTGCGGGGCATGTCATTGTATTCACTTCTATTCCACTGTTCTTTTTATCTGGTGCGGCCTGGCCGCATGCTGCCATGCCCACCTGGATGCAAGTCGTTGGCGAAATCCTGCCCTCTACCCAAATTGTGCAGATGTTTATTCAACTCAATCAGATGGGTGTGCCTACAACACTGATCTTGCCTAAATTGCTCTATCTTGGAATGATCGGTAGCTTGTGCTTTTTTTTGGCTTATCGACGTTTAATTTCTGGTCATCAAAGCAGATAGAGCATTATAGCAATGCTCCTATTCCACTTATTTACCCGATTCGCCAAAGACTTGAATATTGAAATTACGAATCTTGTTGCTACCATTCGGCTTGTCAAAACTAACATCATACTGAACCAGATTTTCCGGATAGGCAATTTCATAGCTGACCTTATATTGCCCAAGCTGATTGGTTGCTTCTTCAATCTCTTTGGTCATTAAAGTCTTAGACTTGTATTCACCTTGAGGAATTGAACGTGAAAAGCGTTTCATCAGCTTTTCATTGTCCTTAAACTGGGTTTGCAACTGCGGCTCTAACTGATCCAAAAACTCGTCATACTTCCCATCACGCAAATCCTCATAGGCTAGCTGTGCCGCCTTTTCCTGTTCAGGACTCGGATCTGGAATATTGTCCATTGAATTACAGCCACTCAATGCAACCGCTGCTGCCAACAACATTAATTTGGTTTTCATCGCTTACCCTTATGCAGTCAACGTTTATAAAAAAGGACGCCGAAGCGCCCTTTTTATCAGTAAAAAACTTATTCTTCTACTGAATTTTCACCGTCTTTTTCCACTTGCTCAGTTTCAGCAACTGCATCCGTTTCAGCCACTAAAGATTCTGCACCTTCAATCGCTTCAACAAACTCGTCTTCTTCAACAGCTTCAATCGCTTCTACACCCACCAGTGTTTCGTTTTCACCCAAGCGGATTAAACGTACACCTTGTGCATTACGACCTGTTTGCGCCACTTCAGAAGCGCGAGTACGCACTAATGTACCGCCATCAGAAATCAGCATCAGTTCTTTGCTTTCATCAATAGCAACTGCACCGACCAATTCACCATTACGTTCAGAGGTCTTAATGGCAATCACACCTTTACCACCACGTTTTTTGGTTGGGAAGTCGTCTACAGGTGTACGCTTACCATAACCATTCGCCGAAGCACACAAAACTTCGCCTGTTTCTGGTACTACGACTAGCGATACGATACGGCTGATGAGTGCTGAATCTGAACTGTCTTCATCATCGCCATCGACTTCTACATCTTCGACATCTTCAACTTGTGCTGAACCGAAGCTAACACGCATACCACGTACGCCTTTGGCCGCACGACCCATTGAACGTACATCGGTTTCAGCAAAACGAATCGCTTTACCTTCATTGGAGAACAACATAATTTGCTGTTCGCCATCGGTAATTGCAACACCAATTAAAGTGTCTTCTTCATTCAATTCAATGGCACGTAAACCATTCGAACGTACGTTACTGAATTGTTCCAATTCAACACGTTTCACTGTACCTGATGCCGTTGCCATAAAGACATAAAAGTTTTTACGCAAGGCTTCTGCTTGTGATGCAAATTCTGCAATGATCTCATCGTCTAAATCGGTTGCAGAAAGCTCTACACCCAATTGTTTCAATTGCACACGCAATGCATCAGATAAATCATCACCATCTGCTAATTCAGCAAAGGCAGCTTCTAATTCTGCATAATGTGCAGCAATGATTGCGTTGGTTTGTATATGTGTAGCATTGGCTTTTACATAGCTACGGAAGTCTGCCAAACGCTCGGTAAATTTCTTCGGTGCATCAATGACAGGTAAAATCGCGGTGATGGTTTCATTGGCATCTAATGGCAATAAGTTCACCATTGGACGACCTTTCGCACCACGCGATGCCTGTGGCACTTCAAACACTTTCAGACGGTAAACTTTACCTACATCGGTAAAGCACAGCACCGTTGCATGGTTAGATGTCACGATTAAATGCTGCACATAATCATCTTCTTTCATCGACGTTGCAGATTTACCACGACCACCACGACGCTGCGCTGCGTAATCTGACAATGGTTGAGTTTTTGCATAACCTGTTTGTGAAACGGTCAGTACCACTTGTTCTTCTGGGATTAAATCTTCACGCGAGAAATCAATGCGAGATTCTACAATTTCAGTACGACGTGCATCGCCATATTGCTGTAAAACTTGCGCCAACTCTTCACGAATCACGCCCATCAACAAATTAAAGTCATTCAAAATTGCAGTTAATTCAGCAATTTGTGCCAAAATTTCAGAATATTCTGCATGTAACTTGTCTTGTTCTAGACCTGTTAAACGATGCAAACGTAATTCTAAAATTGCGGTCACTTGCGCAGGTGATAAACGATAGACCTGACCATCTAAACCAAACGGGCGGTTAGGGTCTTCGCCTTCAATTTCATCTGGACGTACAGAAACTGAACCTGCTTTTTCCAATAACGCAACTACACCACCTGCTGCCCACTCGCCTGCCTGTAAACGCTCACGCGCTTCGGCTGGGTTGGCAGAAGATTTAATCGTTTCGATGATGGCATCAATATTGGCCAACGCAACGGTTAAGCCTTCTAAGATGTGTCCACGTTCACGCGCTTTACGCAACTCGAACATGGTACGGCGGGTCACTACTTCTTGGCGGTGACGAATAAATGCCGCAATAATATCTTTCAGGTTCATCAATTTTGGCTGACCATTGTCTAGGCAGACCATGTTGATGCTGAATGAGTTTTCTAACTGCGTATTTAAGAACAGGTTATTCACAATCACTTCAGCGTTTTCACCACGCTTCAGATCAATTGCAATACGCATCCCTTCTTTATCAGACTCATCACGTAGTTCTGAAATACCTTCGAGTTTCTTCTCTTTTACCAGTTCAGCAATACGCTCAATGGTTTTGGCTTTATTGACCTGATAAGGGATTTCAGTAAAGACGATGGTGGTACGACCAGACTTTTGATCTTCTTCAAAATGATACTTACCACGAATATGCAAACGGCCTTTACCTGTACGATAAGCATCGACAATGCCTGATTTACCGTAGATGATGCCACCTGTAGGGAAGTCTGGACCTGTGATATGTTCCATCAACCCTTCAATTGAAATATTTGGGTTGTCTGCATAAGCCAAACATGCATGCACCACTTCAGTCATGTTGTGCGGTGCCATATTGGTCGCCATACCTACAGCAATACCTGCAGCACCATTGACCAATAGGTTTGGAATACGAGTAGGCATCACTTGAGGAATACGCTCAGAGCCGTCGTAGTTATCTTCCCAATCGACAGTGTCCTTTTCTAAATCGGCCAACAGTTCATGAGTAAGTTTGCGCATACGGACTTCGGTATAACGCATGGCTGCGGCACTATCGCCATCAATCGAACCGAAGTTACCCTGACCATCGACCAATTGATAACGCAAACTGAAATCTTGCGCCATACGAACAATTGTTTCGTAAACTGCAGAATCACCGTGAGGGTGATATTTACCGATGACGTCACCGACTACACGGGCAGACTTTTTGTAAGCTTTGTTGTAGTCATTGCCCAATTCGTGCATTGCGAATAGCACACGACGATGCACAGGTTTTAGACCATCTCGTACATCTGGCAGCGCACGTGACACAATCACGCTCATCGCATAGTCTAAATACGAGTGCTTGAGTTCATCCTCAATGGCAATCGGTCTAATTTCCGATACGCTCATGCATACTCCTTATTCTGCAAACAAATTTTGCTTGCATTTTATATGTCGTAAAACTTGCAAATGATTAGCCTGAAATGCAGGCTAAAAATAAAAACTAGCAAAAAATTATAGCATATACGCCTGTGTTTTTGTGCTTTAGAGATGATCTTAATCTTGTTAATTTAACCCCAGTTACGGATAAGCCAAAGATTTAATCACATGAATTTTAGGCTTATTCTTTTGGCAAAGTTGATACGCACATAGTGAAGAAAATACGCTTGCTAAAAAACCAGCAATCGAACGATGTTTACTCGTAACTAAGTGATATTTTTCTTTCAATAATCCTATCAATGTTTCAATTTTTTTACGTTGTCGTAGATGAAATTCATCAGAAAATGGCAATAAGGTCACTCTCATATTTTTTCTTGGATAAGTAATTAAATCAATGCCTTGCTCTTTAAGTGTTTC
>NZ_SJNS01000006.1:0-153542 GCF_004331005.1 Acinetobacter sp. ANC 5045
CTGAACAGGCATTAGTGCTGATTCAGAAACTGTATGCGATAGAAGCAGAGCTCAGGAAAAAGACCGATGGTACAGCGGAAGACCGCCGCGAATACCGACAACAGCATAGTCAACCAGTGATGCAACAACTATATGAATGGCTCAACCAACATCAACTGACTGTGCCATCGAGTTCTCCCACCGCCAAGGCTATCAATTACACTCTGAAGCGTTGGCCAGCCTTAAGCCGTTATCTGGATGATGGCAATCTACCGATATGCAACAATTGGGTAGAGAATCAAATGCGACCTTGGGCCTTAGGGCGCAAGAACTGGCTGTTTGCTGGCTCGCTGCGCAGCGGCCAGCGAGCGGCGAATATCATGACTTTAATCCAGTCAGCAAAGCTGAATGGCTTGGATCCGTATGCCTATTTAAGTGATGTGCTGAAAAGGCTGCCGACGCATAAAGCGACCCAAATAGAAGAATTACTGCCACATCGCTGGAAATCCAACTCAAATTAAAAAATAGGCATGGGGTTCAGCGGACGCTTACTTTTATAATCTGAAACGACCTCATTCAAGTCTAGACAAAATGACACCAAATGAGTTTTACTATGATCAGCTACCCCAACAAAACAAGGTGGCTTAACTAGAGCGGAATATCACTTATAAATACGCTTTTAGTTGTTCAAACAAGTGGAACCACCTCTTTTTAATAAATATTCAATTTTTTGAAAAATTCAATTCTGACAATCAATCCTCCAACTGCATTTGCACGTTGTAAAGTAATCTTGCCTAAATGAGAGTCAATAATCTGCTTCACAATAGATAATCCCAGACCACTTCCTACTACAGAACTGGCTTGATTTATTCTATAAAAACGCTGAAATATAAATGGGATTTGTGCTTCATCTAGACCTATGCCGTTATCTTCAACCTGTATAAAACTACCATTTCCAATACTTCCACAACTGACTTTAATAATAGGTTTATGTATTGAACTACGATAAAGAATGGCATTTTCGAGTATATTTCTCAACATAATTTCCAACTGATCTGACTGCCCCCAAACGCACACTGAGGTGAGATGCAATTGTAAGTCTACACCTGCTTTTCTGAACTGAATACCCATCATTTCAACTGTACCTTTAACAATATCTACCAAATCAATATTGCTTTTGTTTTGTGTGGCATTCGGTTCAAGCCTCGCTAATGTAAGCAACTGAGTAATCATTCTTGATGCTTTGTCTACTCCTGTAATAATGTCCTGTGCAGCTTCCTTAGACTCCTCATTGGAACGTGCATTTTGAAGTACTTGGGCATGTAAGCGTATAGCAGCTAATGGTGTACGGAGTTCATGAGCGGCATTTGAGGTAAAACGTTTTTCACGTTGCATACTTTCAGCAATCTCACTAAGTAAGGTATTTAAAGAGCTCACTAAAGGTTCTATTTCTTTCGGTACAACTGGCTTAATTGGATTTAAATGTTCAATGGATTGTTTTTCTAAGTTTTGACTAATGCTATATACAGCCAATAAATGACGACGGATCGTGCAAATAATCAACCATAATAATAATGGCAAAAATATGATTGAAACCAAAATCAAAAACAGCAACATATCTTGCTGAATATCTTTTCGAATTGTCCAAACCTGCGCAATTTGTACCTGTATTGTATGCGTACTATCCCAAACAGAATAACTACGATAAGTATTATTATTCAGTTTAATCCAACCAAAATTATCTTGCTGAACAAATGGCTGTGTTTCCACACCAATAGAACGATAAATTAATTGTCCATCACGATGCCAAATTTGAAATACAATTTGGTCATAATGCTCACCCTTAGCTTTTTCAATCACTGTATGCTGCGGTACTTTTCCATCTAGGGTACTTAGAGTCGTAGACAATAAAGCATGAGCAGTTTCTGCTAATGACTTATCAAAAATATTATTGGCAGTGTTTTGCATTCCCCAATAAATACTTCCTAAACTACCCAACCAAACGCTAGTGGTAATTGCCAGTAAAATTATAGATAAGCGCTGGGTTAATGAATAGCTGCGAATTGGATCAGCCATTTAATGCTGTTCATCCATGATATATCCAAAACCTTGTACTGTACGGATAATATTTTTACCTAATTTCCGACGCAAGTTATGAATATAGACTTGTACAACATTACTACTCACATCAACGTCATAAGCATAAAATGAATTTTCTATATTTTCACGCGAAATTACACGACCACGATTGAGAGTAAATAACTCCAATAAATGAAACTCTTTATGTGTCAACTCAATTTCGACTTGATTTAACAGTACTTGTTTACTCGCTTTGTTAATACTAATATTTCCAACCTGAATTAGGTCCCCTACCTCTCCTGAAATTCGGCGTAATACAGCATGAATCCTTGCTACGACCTCATGTAAATCATAAGGTTTAACAACAAAATCATCAGCTCCTGCCTCTAGACCTGTAATACGATCATCAACTTGATCTTGAGCAGTCAGAATAATAATTCCAACTTGATTCTTTTTGCGACGTAGTGATTTTAAAATTTCAATCCCATTTCGATCAGGCAAACCTAAGTCTAGTAGAATAAAGTGATAATGATAACTCACTAAAAAATGGTACGCTTGCTCTGCTGTGCTCGCAATGTCAACTACAAAGCCCATTTGATCTAGACCACGTGCAGTTGCTTTTGCCAACAAGCTATCATCTTCTACCAATAGAACTCTCATAACACCTTTTTCTCTTGCTTACCAAACTACAGCGCAAATTTATAATCCCTACTATGCTCGTAAATATTACTGTTAAATTCTATCCATCTCATGTAAAGGCCACAATTGATGA
Organism: Acinetobacter sp. ANC 5045; assembly: GCF_004331005.1. Lineage (NCBI taxonomy): Bacteria > Pseudomonadati > Pseudomonadota > Gammaproteobacteria > Moraxellales > Moraxellaceae > Acinetobacter > Acinetobacter sp. ANC 5045. The sequence continues at coordinate 2,831 of NZ_SJNS01000006.1, forward strand.
GAATCAAGTAATAAGGAACTCATACTTTCTGCATAATCTACTTTAGCTTGATCGACTCGGCTACGTGCTTCAATCAATTGCTGCGAATGCAACAAAAGCTCATTGAGATTCAACTCACCTAATTTATACGCTTTTTGCATCAAGTGATGTTGTTGTTGCAACAGTTGTAAGTTTTCTTGCGCCTTCGTATTCCGTACAGTCGCTGACTCCATTTGAATCACCCACCCCTGTATTTCTTGACGCAGACGTTTTTCTACACGCAATACCTCCAAATCCGCTTTTTTTGCTTCTGCCGCTGCCATTCCTGAAGCAATACCGACTTGTCGCGCAGTCAAAGGAATTGAAACACTAACCCCTAATAAATTCTCCTCTCCCGATTGCTCCCTACTGTAACCAAAACCAATCGTAGGATCTGGCAGTCTATTAAGCTGCTCTCTTTTTAATACTGCGTATTGCTGTGTAGCTTGCATCCTTACGAGTGCTAACTCATGATTAACTGACAAAATTTTCTGTACCCACTCTGCTTGACTATACTGTATAGGGCTAGGCTGTATAACATCGCTGCTCCACTGTTCAGGGATCTTTCCTCTATAATCGCGGGCCAACAATTGCTGAGCTTGAATATATGCAGCTTTAGCTTGCATATATTGTTCCTCAAGTTGTTGGTACTCATTCTTCAAGAGCATTAGCTCAAGTCGTGGTGCATCTCCTGCTCGAATACGTTGTTCAGTCACTTGGATAAATTGCTGAATTTGATCCAGCTGTTCTTGCAGTCGCTTCAAATGCAATGTGCTTCGCATATAAGCAAACCAACTATTTAACAACATTTTAGATGCTTGATGTTGAGCATTCTCATACTTCAGTTCTGCAATACTTGAAATACGTTGTGCTAGATCTTGATCTAGCCGGTATTTATTAGGCAAACGTATTTGTTTTTCTATCCCCAAACTAGGTTCATAACTATTGGCTTGTTTTCGCTCTAGTTGTGTATCCGTCTTACGTACTTGCATACCGGCTGTAACAGTCCACGGATTTTGCCCTACTTTTAATCCTTGTCGGGCAAAGTCTGCATAATCTTGCTCTGATATTGCAGCACGCACATTCGGATGTTCTACTAGACTCTGTTGTACTGCTTCAAGTGGTGGCAAAGCAGCTTCAAGTTGAGGTTTTGCAATTGCTGTCGAAGCCACTGTAAAACAATAGCCCAACCCAAACAGATACCAAATTTGGCCTAGAAGTGTTGATTTAAATTTGATATTTAATGTCATTAGTCAAGTGCTCCTTGGCTCATATAACCAGAAATTAATGTAGGTATGACCCAATAAAAACAATCACTTGATTTAAATTTTTGCTGAATATGCGCCAAAACCAATGATACAGATTCGTGTTGTACAATCAGCAATATAAGATTCCGTTCAGTTGCTCCGCGAATTTTTTCCTGAACATTACGATAATGTTGGCGATTACCAAACCCTTGTGCGTTGACACAAGTACACCCTGAAATCAACTCAGGAATTAACCACAAATGCTCCATAAGTTCTTCAGCAATATCAGAGGACACGTTAATAGAGAGTTGGCATATTTCAGACATGATGATCTCGCGCTAAACCAAATTTTTTAAACAAGTTAGGAAGTAAAATCAGAGTCAGCAAAGTACAAGAAATAAGCCCTCCAATCACAACTATCGCCAATGGACGTTGAATCTCGGCACCAGGGCCAGTAGTAAATAACAATGGGATCAAACCTAAAGCTGCAATACTCGCGGTCATCATGACTGGACGTAAACGGCGCATAGCACCTTCACGAACAACTTCCTCAATTGCAACACCACGAGAAATCAGTTGATTAAAATAACTAATCATCACTAAACCATTCAGTACAGCAATCCCCATCAAGGCAATAAAACCAACTGATGCAGGAACAGATAAATACTCACCTGTTAATGCTAATGCAAATACTCCACCGACTAACGCAAAGGGAATATTGACGAAAACCAATACGGCTTGACGCACCGAACCCAAAGTCGTAAATAGTAAAAAGAAGATCATTGTTAATGCAGCAGGTACAACAAGCATTAAGCGAGCAGCCGCACGTTGTTGGTTTTCAAATTGCCCCCCCCATTTGAGTGAGTAGCCGGTTGGTAACTTGACTTTCTCTGCAACCAATTGTTTTGCTTCATCTACAAAACTAACTAAATCACGATCACGTACGTTGGCACGTACCACTGACATTCGTGATGCATTTTCACGATCAATTTTTACGACACCCTCAGTCTTAACCACTTCTGCTAAAGATAACAATGGCACTGCAGCTGCATTCTCAATTGGCAAGGCAATATTGGAAAATTCAAAACTCGACTCTCCCAAACGTGGATCCCCTTTCATCATTAATGGAACAGGGCGCCCCTGTTCAATAATGGAACCTATTTCTTTGCCTTCCACGAGCATCTTGAGTTGGGCTTGAACATTTTGACTGTCCAATTGATTTCGTATAGCCATATCACGATGGATTCGCAGCTCTTGATACTGTACTCCCGAATTTTCGAGTGTCATGACATCTTCATTGCCTTCAATGCCTTGTAGAACTATTGCAATTTGCTTTGATAAATCATTAAGCTGGTCTAAATCACTTCCAAAAATTTTGACAGCCAAATCTCCTCGTACTCCAGACAACATTTCTGAAGTGCGCATCTCTATGGGTTGACTAAATGTTAAGTTCACGCCAGGAACATCTTGAAGTACAAGACGAATTTTTTCTAAAATTTGCTCTTTATTTTTGACTTGCCATTGCGTTTGTGGTTTTAGCACAATGAAACTATCTGTTTCATTTAACCCCATAGGGTCTAATCCCAATTCATCAGAACCTGTACGTGCCACAATTCTTTCAACTTCAGGCACTTGTTCCAAAATACGTTTTTGAATATCCAGATCTAATGCAATTGAGTTTTGTAAGCTAATCGAAGGGATTTTTTCTAACTGTAAAATAGTATCTCCCTCATCCATGGTTGGCATAAATGACTTTCCAATGAATGGGAAAATCAATGCAGCCAGAAGTAAGGTACCACCTGCTAAGACATAAATCTGTTTAGGATGGGCTAAACTCAGATTCAAAAGTTTTCGGTAACCAGTTTCTAATTTAGCTACTAAAAAGGGTGTGTGATGTGCTTTCGGTTTTAGAAAGAATGAACACAGTACAGGAATCACTGTCAAAGAAAAAATTAGTGAACTTGATAAAGCAAATACAATTGTTAAAGCCACAGGTGAAAAGAGCTTCCCTTCCAATCCTTCAAGCGTGACCAATGGAATAAACACTAACATAATAATGATCATGCCTGCTGTGACTGGTACTGCAACCTCAGACACTGCGCGGTAAATCATATTTAATGGCGGTAAAAAAGAACGTTGCGGTGACTCTTTTGCTTCAGCAAGTTGCATTTCAATATTTTCAACCACTACAACTGCAGCATCCACTAATAAACCAATCGCAATCGTCAAACCACCTAAAGACATTAAATTGGCACTTAAACCAAAATGGTGCATCATCAAAAAAGTACTTAGTGCAGATAATGGTAAAACTGCCGCAACCACTAAAGCAGACCTTAGGTTTCCTAAGAACAATAAAAGTAAAATCAAGACTAAGACAATAGCTTCTAATAACGTTTTACTTACGGTATGAATGGCTCGGTTTACCAACTCACCACGATCATAAAATGGTTCAATCGTTGTACCCTGTGGCAGAGTTTTTTCAATGTCGGACAAATGCTCACGAACATGTTGAACGACTTGACGTGCATTCGCACCTTTTAAAGTTAATACAATACCTTGGACAGCCTCACCTTGGCCATTTTCAGTCACTGCACCATAGCGTGTGAGTGCTCCAGTATGTACCTGTGCAACATCTTTAACCCGCACCAATGTTCCTTGATGGCTAGAAACAATAATATCGCCTAACTCTTCAAGGTTTCTGACGCGGCTATCGCTTCGGATCAGTAATGACTCTCCATTTTCATTAAGCCGCCCAGCACCATCACTGGCATTATTTAGCTCGATTGCCTGTTGTAGCTGTGTTAAAGATAAGCCTCGTGCCGCCAGGGCCTCTAAATTAGGGGTCACTTCAAATGTACGAACAAGTCCCCCCAAAGCGTTAACATCGGCGACCCCTTCAATTTTACGAAGTTGTGGACGAACCACCCGATCAAGTAGAGTTCGTTTTTCCATATCACTGAGTGGCCCATGTAAGGTAAACATAAAAGATTCACCTAATGGGGTCGTCATGGGTGCAATTCCACCTGACGTACTACTTGGTAATGCAGACATCACATTACTTAAACGTTCATTCACCTGTTGTCTAGCCCAATAAGGGTCAGTGCCTTCAGCAAAGTCTAATGTGATAATCGCAATCGCGTATTTAGATTGCGAACGCATTACTGTCTGATGAGATATTCCCAACATTTCTTGTTCAATGGGTACAACAATACGGCTTTCCACCTCTTCGGGCGTCATGCCGGGCGATTTCATCACAATTTGTACTTGCGTACTTGACACATCAGGAAAAGCATCAATTGGTAGTTTCGTAAAAGCAATGTAGCCTGCCACACTGATCGCCAATGTGAGCAATAATATTAAAATGCGCTGACTAAGTGAAAAGGCGATAAGACGTTTTAACATATGTCTCACCTCAACGTTCTGTAGTGCTAATAGGTGCTTGCTCTGCACCAAAGCCAGACCACACCGCCTTGAGACGCTCTACACCACTGATAGCAAGTTGCATTTTGGGTTTTAATTTTTCAGCTGTAATATAACTTTGCTGCTGATCAGCTGATAGAACTTCAACCGTTACAGCTTCAAACCCCTTCTGATTTTTAACAAAAATAATGTGTTTACCATCTTGTGAGGTTATGGCAGTACTTGGTACTGGCCATGCTGCAATTACTGTTGGCTGCTTACTTTGAACATGAACTTTGACAAATTGTTGCACCCGCAAACAATTATGTTTGGTATCCATTTGTACGATGATATTTTGAGTTTGTGTATTCCCTACAAGTGCTGGAGCGATATTTTGTATATGCCCTGTAATATCACAACCTTCAACCTGAACAACATCCCCAATATGCACATATTTACTGTCAGCTAAATTAGCTTGTAATAACAATTGTAACGGTGAATCAGCGTTTACAAGTTGACCTAATACTGTACCAGCCTCAACATACTGACCTGTAGAAACCTGTAAGTTTTCTATATAACCACTTGTTGGGCTTTTAACATAGACAATGGAATTTAGACTATTTACCTGCCCTCCTCCCATAAATTGCAGCATTCGCTGTTTTGCACCTAAGTTAATATTAAGACGCTGTACTTGATTCTGTGCCTCTTGCACACGCTTCTCGGCAATAATGCCTTCAGCATATAAGCTACGTTCACGTGTTAAATTTTGCTGGGCTAATTGTTGTTGAGCACGAAGCTGCAATATTTCATTTTGAATCTGAATTAAATCTGGACTATGTACAGCAAGTACATGATGATTCCGGGTAACTTCTGCCAAGGGTTGTACCAAAACTTGCTGCACCATTCCTGAAACAGGACTAGTCAGTACAACTTTGCTTTCTGGTGACCACTGTACTTGCCCTTGTAAAATAATTTGTTTTTGTATGTTAGTAGAAGAAGCACCTAATGTGTGTAATTTGATCCCAACTTGCTCAATTTGTTTTGAAGAAATTAAGATTTGTTGCTCTGAGACTTCAGGACTCCTCTCAGCCTCTGAAACCTGTCTCTCTACTTTAGCCTCTATATTTTTATTCGAGAGCAGCTTACTTCCCCACCATAGCCCAAGGCTAATCAAGATCAAGACGCTCATTAGATATAATAGTTTTTTAAAATTTAGTACATCTACTCGCTGATCCACTCGTTTCATCCTTCAAGAGATTTTCTCTACAAAGCTAAGATTAAGTTCTTAAGATCAGATTAAGTTTATAAACCTATTTCAGACTGCATAGGCCCAAGTGAACCGTATTGGGTTTGTGGGAGACTTTTATTTAACTGATGTTACGTAGTAAGTGCATTTTGAGCATCTTCGCTACTACATGTTGTAGTCGATTTATAAATTATTAATAATCATTATATTAAACTATATATTGTTATTATTTCTCACGAAAATCAGCATCAAAACATAGGTGACTTTTATAAACTAAAATGTCTAAAATGAAGTGACCAAAACCACATTAAATGATCTAAATTGATCAAAATTTTACTCCACCAAAAACTATATACCAGTAATCAAATCATATACTTATAATTAAGGTCATTTAATGGAATAAATCTCGGTGACCTTGCCAAGGTTGGGGTCGCGAGTTCGAGTCTCGTTTCCCGCTCCAAATTCAAAAAGCCTCAATCGAAAGATTGAGGCTTTTTTATTGATTTTATATTATGTTATCCCCAATCATACTTTCTTTATTATCTTTTATTTCACAGTTTCGGGCCCCAAATACGACATATTCGTAGGTAGTTGCAAAAAATAAATGCATTAAAATCATTAGATTTCTTTAATCCAATAGAATCTCATCAGCCAATCAAGCATCTCATTATCGACCAACTGGCATAATTTCATAAATCCATTTTTTTGTGTTTTAATGGTGATATCACAATGTAAAACACAATATTATGGATTTAATATTCAAAAAACCTGAAGAAGTTGTTGCTTTATTATGTGAGAGGCTTCGTAAAGAACGTCTTTATCTGGAAATGACTCAGGCAGATGTTGCTGCGCGTGCGGGTATTGGTGTGAATACTGTATCTAATCTAGAAGCTGGTCGAAATGTTTCATTTGAAAATTTAGTACGTGTTGCCATGGTGCTCGGCCGATTAAAAGAATTAGAGGAACTTTTCAAACCACATTTAAATAGTGTAGATGACATGCTCCGCTATGAGAGTAATACGGCTCGCCAACGTATCAAAAGGAAATGAATCCATGCTCAAAAAACTTGATGTTTACTACAATGGATGGGGCGAATATTGGCTTTGGGGCACACTAGTTTCCTCAACTGCAATCACAGGTCGACCATTGATTGCTTTTGAATACAGCGCAGAAGCAATTAGTAAAGGTTTAGAGCTTTCATCTTACCTACTTCCGCTAAAAGGTGACCCATTAAGAAAGAACTTTCCTGCACATCAAATGGGATTACCAGGCCCTATATACGATGCCTTACCCGATGGCTGGGGCATGCTCCTGATGGATCGCTTATTTAAAAAAAATGGACTTAATCCAGCACGAGTTGGGCCTTTAGAACGCCTCACGTATATTAGTACACATGCAATGGGGGCATTATCCTTTGAACCTTCAGCATCCGAGTTAACATTAGCTGAAAATATTCCATTGCTAAGACTCGCTCAAGAAGTTCAGGAAGTTCTCAAAGGAGAAGGTGCCGAATTTTTACAGCATTTATTAATTATGGGCGGGTCTCCACAAGGTGCAAGGCCAAAAGCACTTGTTTATCGTGATCCTGTCACTAATGAATTCTCAACAGTTCACTCACATCAACATGAAGCTTGGCTGATCAAATTTCCCGCTCAGCAAGAGCATCCTGAAGTTTGTGCAATTGAAACTGTTTATGCAGAATGTTTGCGTCATTGTCATATTGACACCCCAGACACCCAATACTTCACTCTTCCGAATGGCCTAACTGCATTTGCCTCAAAAAGATTTGACCGCTGCGATGGCATGCGCATCCCTATGCAAAGTTTAGCTGCCTTTACAGGGGCTGATTTTAAATCACCTGGGAGTTTAGACTACAGCAACTTTCTTCGTGCTACACACTTTTGTACCAATGATATTCGCGAAAAAGCGATTGCATTCAAGCGCGCTGTTTTCAATGTGGTGTTCAATAATCGAGATGATCATTGCAAAAACTTTTCGTTTTTAATGTCTCAAAATGGACAATGGAAACTCGCCCCAGCCTACGACGTTACTTTCTGTGAAGGCCCAGGTGGATATCATCAAATGGATATTATGGGTGAAGCACTGGATATTACTCGGTCTGCCATTGTCAAACTGGGCATTCAGGAAGCAGAGCTTTCTATTCAAGAGGTTGATGAAATGATTAACTCAATTTGCGAAGTTGCCAGCCGATTTACGAAGATTGCTCATGATCTATTACCTGAACAAATTAGATCTGAAACTCTCCAAATGATCCAAAATAGGATTGAGCATAATATTCATTTATTGAATTGAATATAAACCATCCGATTTAATCAAAAGCAATCTGGAAATACATATAAAATTTAATCAATAACAGATCAGTGATAAACTCCGAACCCAAGATGGTATATCCACTGCGGGCTTTGGTCATTATAAACAGACAAAGACAACTTACATCCCTCTTGCACTGCAAGCCCATACTCTAATGTTAGCTCCTTGAGTTGCGCAGGTGATAAACTCAACCAAGCATTATCAGGAGCTGGTTCAATATTAAAAGTGACACTTTTAACAGCTTGCTCATATTTTCCAGTCTGAATATTCAGTTCTACGGAATCTGGAAAATGCTGATAAATAGATAATTCATCATCCTCAACATCAAAGCTATATACTTCCTGATTTTGCATATCTCTTAGACATGTATCTTTATATAACTGTTCCGTTAGCAAAGCTGCATTCACCTGAATATTAGAAAAGAGTTGTTCACCTTCTGAAGAAAAAAAGTCCTGATTAAACTTTTGAATTTGTTCATCATCATATTTTGTAAAGTCGCAGGTATTGGCATTGAATCTAAGTCTGGCATCAACCACCAGTTCATTATTAGACCAAGGCAAAAGTTGCGATAAATCTTGCGATTTATATTGTTTTTTGGTGTCCACATAACCTTCATAACCAGGCCGATTAAATACCGCCTGCTTTTTTGGCTGAGTTCTATCTTTATTTGCACAGTATTTATAGTTAAATTGTGGAATTACAATGTTGGGATGTTGCACAATATTTAAGCGATGTCGATTAACACGCCCTGCTGTCTGAACTATCGACTGCACACTTGAAGCATCAATAATCGCCCAGTCAAAATCATGATCGCGCCCAACTTCTTCTACAGGCGTTGCAATCACAATCAATGGAATATCTATAGAGTTAGAGGTCCGAACGATACTTAATATCTCTTCATCCGTATAAATATGTTCATTTCCCGTTGGACGTTTTGTGCCATTTTTATGCCGTGTGAGCAAAAAGTCGAGTCGTTTTTCTTTGTGGAATCTTGAGATTAGCCAATCATGAGCATGGTAACAAGCAATCTGTGCATGTGGCAGTCGGCCTGATAAATGCTTTGCTAAATCAATAGCATGCTTGATATTTGCCACACGGATTAAACCAAATGAAAGTTTTTTGTCCTGTTTTTTAAGTGACCAACGATGTTGTTGATGTAGAGCTTCTGTCTGCTCCAAAATCGTCCTTTTCCATTGATCAACAGAAGGATTTTCAATACTGGCTAAACGTGCCAAACGATATGGCTGTTCTGCTTTAACCGTAAGAACGTGCTGCAACTCATCTAAATGCTGTTGATAAACCTGATTAAATACTGATGGTTCATGGCTTTTTTGTACCAGTATCTTGGGCTTCAATTCATTGTCTGCAATCGCTGCAATAAATTTTTGTGGTTCCTTATATAAGGCTGCACGAAGCTCGATTCCTGATTCAAAAGCACGGTAAATGCTATCTGCGACTGTTGCTGAAAGCGTTGCAGATGAACAAATAACATGACGACCATACATTGCAGCCAATTGGACTAAACGCAATACAGCGATTAATGATTTAGGTTCATAACCATCAATTTCATCTAAAATCAGATCACTGCTCATTATTCTGAGCAATGCTTTAACATGATGCCCTTGTCGATGTGGCTCGCCTGCCGCGATTAAATAATCAATCGTGGATACCAATAAAGGCGAGGCTAAAACATTTTGAGCAACTTTATCTACTCCCCTTTTTCCTTTGACTATTTTAGTAAATAGAGGATGCAACCACTGTGGTAAGTCTTGATCCTGTGCATAAGCATCAAATACAGGTTCTGGTAAATTTTCATCTTCATCAGCCACAGACGCATTTGCACGACTTTCATTAAATAACTTTTGGCTGACATGATCACCAATAATCACGGCAATTTCATCATCCGACAGATTCATGGAGCTTTTAAGTGCATCACCAGTCTGTAACGTTAATGAGCGAAGATTCAGTGCAATGGCAAGGCGTGGATCATTCGGTCTTAATATACATGCTGCACGCAGGTTCATTCTGGTTTTACCACTCCCCGTTCCTGCAATATTCAGCAATAAGCAAGGGGTATCTGGCATTTTATTGATTTGCTTTTGTAAGGCATGAGCAACCAAATTTTGCCACTGAAATCTGGGTAAAGTAGAAGGCTGACAGATAAACTCAACCGTTTGTTCACTTAAACCAGCAAGATTCAAATCTGTCATCATTTTTGTGGCGATATACGCAGCACGATCTCCAACCTGCTGCAAATGCCAATCCAGAGGTTGATCTTGCATTCGCTCCTTTTTGCCTTGTGGACTATTTTTTATCTTTGTATTGGCAAATAGGCTGACATTTTCAGGTTTTGTTTCAGAAAACTGTTCCGCAGAAACGGTATGGTCTGCATGAATGAGTGCTGCGCGGCTATGTAGTGCTAAAGCTTTCCAATATAACTGTTGATCTTCCGTTGCTTGGGTCATTTTCGCTAAGCGGGCCATACGGTTTTGGTGACTTTTAAATATGCTGTCATTTAAATCACCCGCACAGGTGAATTGTTCTACACGAGGATGTTTTTCCCTGACATGCAAATCCGCATTTGGATACCAGTTGTTATCTCCCAATAAGCCATGATGCGTCACCACCAAATAATCCACGGCTTCTAATTCATTCAGCAAAAATTGTTTTCTTATCTTAGTACGTTCGCCCAGGGTTAAATCTGTTAAGTTACGATCAATATTTTTCCATGCTTCTGGCCAATTCCAGTTATTTTTACGCATTTGCTGCAATAGTTTCATCGACAACCATTCATGTCGTACATCATCTTTGAGCATCTGCCCTGCCATCGCAGGACTTAATTTGCTTTGAAAGTGCTGAGAAGCCTTACCAATGTCATGTACATCACCTGCAGCACCTGCAAGTAAACTTGCTGCTCGAACCCATTCAGGCACTTGTAGCTGCTTTTGTTGTTTAGATGTCGAGGCAACTGGATAAGCGCCCTCTAGATTAAAACGATGCTTAGAACCTACGACCCAAACCAATTTCATTCTGCGCATACCATAATTCACATAAGCTGCTACAGCAGTTTGACGTGTTGCTGTTTTTTTCAGTGCGCTACGAATTTCTTTAAGACCTTCCATGGTCATAGGTGCCTGCCATGAACTTTGCCCAGTGCGAATTGCATAGCTATCTAAAACAGCTCTGGTCTTTTTTAAAGCGCGTTTTTCACAAGCGGATATAAAAATTGTATGCATATTGGATGGATATAATTATTCATTGGATTTAATCGCATCTCTGCGACACATCATGTCGTTTAACTAAAAATAGCATTTGATAATAAATATTTCATCCGCTATTAATACTCTAAACAAATATATTTTAATAACTTAGGATGCATTATGACAAAAGATACAGAGGAAAATCCTTATCAGCAAGCCTTGGCTGAATCTGTTCATTACAGCCTAAAAACCGTTAACTCAAATATTGAAAAAGGCGGTATCCGCCTTGCGCAAAGCCATGCATTAAACTTACCTTATATTTCAGCACGAACATTACTTGCTGATGATTTTCTTGTTCCAACCGACTACCAAGCAAATGCAGGTAAAACTGCAACTTTATTTAAAGTCGTCAAAGCAGCTCAATTAGATGAAGAGCTGTCCGAAGCAGATGAAGAATTTAAGCAAAACGTGGCCTTGCTTAAACCACATTTAAACAAGATATTTGAACAACCATTTACTGCAGGGTTGGATATTATTGATATTCGCATGCGTCAATTACTCATTCCTAAAAATAATGAGTATCTATCCATCAGCCCACTTTCAGCAGCAGGTCTGAATTTACTGATTAATACTGAAGTTGATGCACTTAAAGAACAACGTAAAGCAGAAGGTAAAAATACAAAACTGAAGAATATTAAGACAGCTGTATTTGGTATTGGCGGATCAAATCCGCAAAACGTCGGAAGTCTAGTCCGATCCATGCAACGTCCTCTTGTTCTTGACTCACCTACTCAAGATCCTGAAACACGCCTTGCTTTTCAGTATTTTTATAAAGGCTTTGATTACCAAATTTCAAATGCCTATATCAATCGAGCGATGTATCAGGAATTGACTGAATATGCAAAATCTTTGATTAAACAACAAAAACTAAGTTTGAAGGTAGGCTTCCATGAACATGGTATACACGCCCCTTTTTCAAATATGCAAACACGTGCAGCAGAATTAACCACTATTCAGAAAGTTATCGATGATGTTCTGCAACAAGGGCAAGACATCCTCCAAATTTTAAAGGCTGTTGCAAATGATTTGCCTAGTTTAAAAGTGTTGGAGAGAAAATCGAGGTGGAGCCATCCGCGTGTATCTCTAATCGCTCAAGGCTTAATTAATCCTGAACTGCAACAATTTGAAGATTGGCAACAGCTTTTTGCAGATGATTTAGCAAGACGAATCACGAAACACAGTTACTGGAAAAAAGAGATTAAAAATACAGTTGACATTAGCCTATCGGAAGCTGAAGCCAAAAGCTTTCTCTCACGTCGTATTCAGGAGCTTTTAAAATGAGTTGCTTCGTCGTTATTCCATACATTAAAGTGCAAGCAGCAAATTTTCAGAGCAATGGCTTAATCATGGGTGGCGCTCCACTGATGGCTGCTGCCATGTTTAGCCATCACCTTGCGCGTCAAATTGATGAAAAAGATCTCGGCTTTTATTATGTGCACCATGATATACAACCACTTGGTGGAGAAGCTTATGGTCGCTTCACTCCAGCACAACGACGCGGTGCTACTTTTATTGGTAAGACAGATTATGCTAGAGGAACTAAAAATTTATCACTTCAACCCACTGCAAGCTGTCATTTGCTGTTCAGTTTAGTAATTGAATTTGACGCTAGACGTCCAGATCTAAACACATTAGTTCAAACTATCAAAAGAAGTAAATTTGCAGGCGGTCATATTCTCGAGTTTGGGAAAATTCAAGATTTTAATGATGCTGAAGATGCCTTGGCTCAGATTAGCTCTGGCTTTTTAATTCATGATAGGAATGATTTATTAACCGCCTATCAAAAAGCATATCAAGTAAATCGTTTACAAGCCTTTAGCCAACTTTTAGCACATCGTCCGCAAGCTAAAAATAGTGATATACCTATTTTAGAACATTTACCGAATGAAAGCTTAGCATGGCTTTCTGCAACAACTTTAGGTTATGCCTTACTCGAACAACCAACTGCTGATCGTGCTGGGATTCGCCATGCCGATGATCAGGATGAAACACAGCATGCCTATGCAGAACCTTTAACAGGCTTGATTCAGTATCACTCACTTAATTCAATCTTGAATGAAATCCGCCTTGAAACATCAATTTATCCCGATGGCTATTTAGAACAAATCCAATGGTCGTATCACTGGATTCAAGACAACGTTTTTTTATTGCAACAAAATCAACAGATCGACAACTAATTGACATTTATAAGGAATAAACATCATGTCTACATCTGAAAATTTCAAAAAATTACCAGGCAGCCTTTCTTTACAACGCGGAACATTAATCAGTGATGCTGCTTTCTACCATTTGCATGCTGATGGCAAAGAAGAGGCGCTACATGTGATGTATCATGGTATTCGTGGTACTCAAAACGTGGCAGGCAATAAAGACAAAGGTGCTGCTTCAGGTAACACTGTCGCTCGTGAAGTTTCTAATATTCAAATGACAGAATCGGCGAAACTTTTGCCTGATGCTAAGTTTCTAGTCAAATGGAGTTTACGTTTCATCGACTTAGATCATATTTTATTTGCTTCAGCATCCAAAGCAGGTGCAGATAAACAAGAGGAAAAAGACTTTCGCGCAAGTTTCAAGGATTTTATTGAAAAGGCTAAAAATAGCGAAGGGATTGAAGAAGTTGCTCGTCGCTATGTTCGCAATATTGTGAATGGGCGTTGGTTATGGCGTAATCGCAGCGTTGCAGAACATATTTCGATTAAAGTCAGCGAAATTATTGAACATGATCAAAGTCAGACGACTAAAAGCTATAAATTAATTGCTGAATTTAATGCTTTGGATTACAGCCTAAAATCATTTGATGATGTTTCTGAAAGTGAAAATAAAATTGCCAATATCTTAGTCAAAGGCATGCAAGGTGATGTCAATTCAGGATTACATATTGAAGCGATTGTAGATTTTGGCATGGGCGGTGTTGAAGTCTTTCCATCACAAAACTATCTTGAAGAAAAACCAAAAGGTTTTTCGCGCTCACTGTATCAACTCAATCCTATCCGCCCTGAACGTCAGGCCAAAGACAATCAGTTTTTAGGACAAGCAGCGATTCGTGACCAAAAAATTGGCAATGCCTTACGCACCATTGATACTTGGTATGACAAGTTTTTAGAGAATGATAGTAAACCAATTCCTGTAGAGCCAAATGGCGCAAGCCTAGACGCACAGGACTTTTTCCGTGTAGACAAAAAGAAAAAAGATTCTGCTTTTGATATTTTAAAAGAAATTCGCAGTTTAGACCCAAATAGCGATAAAGGTATGTTCTTAATAGCCTGCTTAGTTCGTGGCGGCGTTTACTCTGAGGGAGAGTAATATGCAACCCAACTATTATCTTGATATTCGGATTTTGGACAGTGCGGATGATGGCGAGCTTACCCTCGCCCATCTGCGCAATCAAATTTACAGTATTGTGCATGGCGCTTTTCGAAAAATGCCAGAAAAATTCGCCTTGGCTTTAGAAATTTCACCACGCCAGCAACGAAAAATGCTGGCCAAAGAAGCGAAATACAATCACCCCATAACACCAAATTATGATGTTTTACGTATTTTTGCATCGGAACAAGATGATTTAGATCAATTGGTTGAGAGCATTAAAGGTCATTGGAAAATTAGAGACTATGCTGTACTCAATCATCCTGTTGCTGTGCCTATAGCAAAGGTGACGGGTTGGCGCTGTTATTTTCGTTTTCGATTACCGACCTTAAAAGCTGAACCCAATTTTTTAAAAGATTATCCTGAACGAGAAAGTTTACATACCAAACGTCTTAATAAAGCCAAGAAACTTCCTTACTTTAAGGTCATTAGTCAAAGTACTGGACAAAGTTTTACGGTTCCTATTGAGATTTTTGATATTAATTTTGAGGAAGAAAATTTTGGACTTCCTGAAACTTACAAGGATGTTAACGTGTTAAAAAGTGGTTTACCTGATGGGTATGGCCTAGCACGAAAACAACACGCTTTCGCATTACCTGTGTTTGAGGTATAAAAATGAGTGATTTCCGTCAGCAACGCAGTCGTGCCCTGATGTTATCTAAACGAGCCTGTGTATTCTACCTTGAACGAGTACGGGTCATGCTCAAAGATGATCGGATTGTGTATCTGACGGATAACCTTCAACCGATGGAACATTTTTATAATATTCCTGAAAAAAATACGGCGTTCTTATTACTCGGTAAAGGCAGCTCCTTAACCGATGCTGCCGCCCGTCGTTTGGCAGAATCTAATGTCATGGTTGGATTTTGTGGTTCAGGTGGTTCTCCTCTCTTTTCATCACTTGATCTCACTTTCCTCGCACCACAAAGTGAATATCGCCCAACCGAATATATGCAAACTTGGATGAGAGCTTGGCTTGAAGATGATGCTCGCTTACTGATGGCTAAAGTTTTACTAAGCGAACGTGTGTCTATTACTGAAAAAGCATGGAAAAAGAATATCAACTTAATACAACACGGTATATCGCTTGACCCCATTGCTATGACACGTTTTCTACAAGATATTGATTTGGCAAATAATCAAACAGAATTATTAGCAGCCGAAGGCCGTTGGGCAAAAAGTCTCTATAAACAACTTGCATCGGGTTTAAATTTTGAATTTAGCCGTGAGGAAGGAAAAGGGTCGCATGAGTCCTTACGTGATATTGCCAATAGTTATCTAGATCATGGTAATTACATTGCTTATGGTTATGCTTCTGTCACACTAAATGGTATGGGAATAAGTTTTGCCTTACCTATTTTGCACGGTAAGACACGTCGTGGTGGTTTAGTTTTCGATATTGCAGATTTAGTAAAAGATGCTTTTGTTATGCCACAAGCGTTTATTTCTGCCAAAAATGGACATAATCAAAAAGAGTTTAGAATGCAACTGATTGAATCCTGCCAAGATCAGGATGTCTTAGACTATATGTTTAACTTCATTTCTGAGCTATGCAATAAAATCAAATGATTTCAAAAGTTTATTGATTTTTGTTTTTTTGATCTATTTTCACTCTTTAAAAACCTATATCATTATTATCTAGAGCTTTTTATGATAAAAGTTCTAGTTTGCCATCGCCCAGATGGTTTAGAAGTTGTAAATATTGGCACTATTTCCACAACTTAAGTTTGCCATCGCCCAGATGGTTTAGAAGTCATATTTATCAAATAATACTTTTTCGTCTTCGTTTGCCATCGCCCAGATGGTTTAGAAGAGGTAAAGTGCTGCATATAACCCCCTGTTACCGTTTGCCATCGCCCAGATGGTTTAGAAGTTTAGTTGCATTATTCGGGGGGATTGTGAAGTGTTTGCCATCGCCCAGATGGTTTAGAAGTAAATTAACAATCTCTAAAAGGTTGCCATGATGTTTGCCATCGCCCAGATGGTTTAGAAGGCATGTTTTACCTGTGCCAGTTTTACCGATAAGTTTGCCATCGCCCAGATGGTTTAGAAGTCAATAGAATCAATAAGGTCATCACCTTTATGGTTTGCCATCGCCCAGATGGTTTAGAAGACAAGCGCAAAGGGAGAATTAAAATGCCCTTTGTTTGCCATCGCCCAGATGGTTTAGAAGTTGTAAATATTGGCACTATTTCCACAACTTAAGTTTGCCATCGCCCAGATGGTTTAGAAGACTATTTCCGCTATTGGATTTTCGGGTTGAGCGTTTGCCATCGCCCAGATGGTTTAGAAGGCACGATGAACCGCTGCTTCCGCTTTAGCTACGTTTGCCATCGCCCAGATGGTTTAGAAGTTATGCGTACTGGTAAAAGGATTTCAAAAAAAGTTTGCCATCGCCCAGATGGTTTAGAAGTAGCACGTAACTAGGAGTCATCCATACTTCACGTTTGCCATCGCCCAGATGGTTTAGAAGTATTTGACCATTACCCATTAAGAATATTTCATGTTTGCCATCGCCCAGATGGTTTAGAAGAAGCAGAAAAATATTGTCGTGTTGCTGGGAATGTTTGCCATCGCCCAGATGGTTTAGAAGAATTAGCAGATAATCGAGATTCAAAAAACCATGTTTGCCATCGCCCAGATGGTTTAGAAGAATGGTAAAGTTTTATTGTTAGAGCGTGGTTCGTTTGCCATCGCCCAGATGGTTTAGAAGTTTACCGCTTCGTGTTGGAGCTGCAACAAATGGTTTGCCATCGCCCAGATGGTTTAGAAGTGAACAAGACCCAAGTTTAAAATATCAATGCTGTTTGCCATCGCCCAGATGGTTTAGAAGATTGCGGGGGTTGGCGCAATTGTTTATCTGCTGTTTGCCATCGCCCAGATGGTTTAGAAGTTTTGCACCGGAAACAGCGCCACTAGCACCTCGTTTGCCATCGCCCAGATGGTTTAGAAGACTTGATTATATTGATAGAAACCCAACAAAACGTTTGCCATCGCCCAGATGGTTTAGAAGATTATTGCGTCTTTTGTCACATTGTTATTGATGTTTGCCATCGCCCAGATGGTTTAGAAGTAAAACAAATCTTACAAAATTAAGGCCGATCAGTTTGCCATCGCCCAGATGGTTTAGAAGTCAAGAAATGTTAGAGCTAGATAAAGCTAATCGTTTGCCATCGCCCAGATGGTTTAGAAGTTGCTTGATTCCCCTCTTTGCTCCATTTGATCGTTTGCCATCGCCCAGATGGTTTAGAAGCGTTTCTTTTTGGCTTGTAGTAGTTGCAGCATGTTTGCCATCGCCCAGATGGTTTAGAAGGATTAGTCAAAATTGGCTAATCAGGGATAATTGTTTGCCATCGCCCAGATGGTTTAGAAGATCTGCAATATAACCTTTATTAGCTTTGGGGCGTTTGCCATCGCCCAGATGGTTTAGAAGTCTATTGTTCTTCTTCAAGCAATTTATTGGCAGTTTGCCATCGCCCAGATGGTTTAGAAGTTTTGTACGTCTATCAATAATAGGAGAACATTGTTTGCCATCGCCCAGATGGTTTAGAAGATATTAAGCACAGCATTACTATACTCCAGTATGTTTGCCATCGCCCAGATGGTTTAGAAGTGAAATTGTGTCGGGAAAATATAAACTTCCTGGTTTGCCATCGCCCAGATGGTTTAGAAGTAGTCATAATGGGCGGATTGGGGGAAGAAAAGGTTTGCCATCGCCCAGATGGTTTAGAAGTACACCAGTACACACCTTAATAACTTTCATTAGTTTGCCATCGCCCAGATGGTTTAGAAGTAATGTTGATTGGGATTATGATGTAACTTTGCGTTTGCCATCGCCCAGATGGTTTAGAAGATCTGCGGGATACATGATATTAGCAATATTCTGTTTGCCATCGCCCAGATGGTTTAGAAGAAAAACAACTAAAGCACAGTGATATTCACCAAGTTTGCCATCGCCCAGATGGTTTAGAAGTGAAATGGCATCAGGTTTAGCGGGTGGTATTGGTTTGCCATCGCCCAGATGGTTTAGAAGTTTGTCGGTTGAATGTATTGAAGCTTTAATGTGTTTGCCATCGCCCAGATGGTTTAGAAGTTGATTGTATTAAACAGAACCTACCACATTTAGTTTGCCATCGCCCAGATGGTTTAGAAGAATTTTGAAGAATACTTGGGATATGAGGTAAAGTTTGCCATCGCCCAGATGGTTTAGAAGTGAACCAGTTGCCCCGATTAAGCAAATATTTTGTTTGCCATCGCCCAGATGGTTTAGAAGAATATCAGACTGTTTAATTAAAGAGCCAACACGTTTGCCATCGCCCAGATGGTTTAGAAGATTGATACACCGATACCAATTAGCATGATTACGTTTGCCATCGCCCAGATGGTTTAGAAGATTAGATGAATGGATTACTGAAACAATTAATAGTTTGCCATCGCCCAGATGGTTTAGAAGTTGACCTTGCATAGATGCAAGAGAAACACCACGTTTGCCATCGCCCAGATGGTTTAGAAGTGAACGTGTCGGAGCAGCTAATAGAATAAATTGTTTGCCATCGCCCAGATGGTTTAGAAGTTATATGTGCTATCAATCTTTGTATTTAAGACGTTTGCCATCGCCCAGATGGTTTAGAAGATTTTGAAAACTTGCTAGAATCGGCTTCTGTTGTTTGCCATCGCCCAGATGGTTTAGAAGTACTCGATAATAAGCAGAATTACAATCATTTGGTTTGCCATCGCCCAGATGGTTTAGAAGATATTTCCCATTTCGCAAAATCAAAGGTCGGCGTTTGCCATCGCCCAGATGGTTTAGAAGTAACTCAATTCATAGTATTTTTAAAAGAAAACGTTTGCCATCGCCCAGATGGTTTAGAAGAACAATAACTCTTGAAACCTCAATATCATTATGTTTGCCATCGCCCAGATGGTTTAGAAGTTGTGGAGAGAAAAGGATACGGTGATTACCGAGTTTGCCATCGCCCAGATGGTTTAGAAGTGATAAATCTGAAAATGTTTTAAAAAATTAATGTTTGCCATCGCCCAGATGGTTTAGAAGTAATAATTATAAAAATAAATTAAGAGATAATTGTTTGCCATCGCCCAGATGGTTTAGAAGACTTTAGGACTTTGCTTCTGTCTAACGATATTGTTTGCCATCGCCCAGATGGTTTAGAAGAAACGCTAAAGGCTCATAGATCATGTAGTGATGTTTGCCATCGCCCAGATGGTTTAGAAGATTCCAACCACAGGGCGATAGACAATAGTTATGTTTGCCATCGCCCAGATGGTTTAGAAGTCTAAAGCCATATCGCAAGGTGTAGGGATCATGTTTGCCATCGCCCAGATGGTTTAGAAGAACAAGCACTTCCACATAGTTAGCTTGTGTTAGTTTGCCATCGCCCAGATGGTTTAGAAGTTAAGATCAAATGCCCCTAAGCTGTATATTGTGTTTGCCATCGCCCAGATGGTTTAGAAGAAAACAGATTGCATGATTAAGCGCAATCAAAAGTTTGCCATCGCCCAGATGGTTTAGAAGAACATTTAAAAGCTAGTTTTAAAGGCATCTTTGTTTGCCATCGCCCAGATGGTTTAGAAGTCTACCGCTTCCATCGCAGCTTCCCATCCATAGTTTGCCATCGCCCAGATGGTTTAGAAGTTGTGCAAGCAACGCTTCAATCAAGGGGCTTGGTTTGCCATCGCCCAGATGGTTTAGAAGAACCTCTTAAATGTGCCGCCCCATGTTATTTTGTTTGCCATCGCCCAGATGGTTTAGAAGTAAATGATATTTGCATGGTTAATGACTACACCGTTTGCCATCGCCCAGATGGTTTAGAAGTCATCGGTACGCTTACGCTTTGCTTTGATTTCGTTTGCCATCGCCCAGATGGTTTAGAAGTAGTGGACTATCCGACCACTCAAGGTGGGGTAGTTTGCCATCGCCCAGATGGTTTAAACATTACACCCCTTATTATCAATCAAATTAATTTTCAAAGTAACTCTAAATAACGATGCACCCAATCAACCGAAATGCGCTCTTGCTCTAAACGCCTATTTTTAAATGTCTGTGCACGCAAATCATGAAATAATTTTAACTCGTCAGCAGTGAGATATTGTGGCTCACTAAAAATAGAGTCTGGTTCATCCACCATATGATTTTGGAACTGTAAAACTGTGGCTTCATCCATCATTAAAGCAATCACGTGTGGAATTTTTTGCCGAACCATACTTAAAATATTTAAACCTTCAGAGTCGATATCTCCCCAATAAAAAACCTGTTTATACTGTAACCACTTGGCCTTCATCCATGTAATATTTTTACCCCCACCACAAACCACAATACTATTTTCCAAGTAAGGGCACGCTAAACCTGACTGAATATTTTCAACTACAATTATTCGTTCCGCAGGTAACTCAAATTGATCTAGCACCTCTGTGGACAATTGAAAAACGGGGAGTCCTCCCAATTTTTCCTGCACATTTGGGCAGACGGGTTTGATCGTCAACCAACCTTTGGGGCTATCTAAGCAATCTAGCCATGCCAACAACCCTCCAGCCAGTACGATCTCATCATCATAAAGTACATTGCAAATTGCCTCCGTCAGCAATAAGTTCTGCTCAAGAAACTTCGTGTTTACAGCGCTTAATGGCAAGGCCCTTAAATAAAGCCCTGCCCCCATATTCGGTTTCAGCTGTTCAATCAGCTGAATCAACCATTGCCATTCTTGTTGGCTATAGCGTTCTATCTGCTCTAAATGATGAATTAAAGTTTGAAATAAACGGTGCTGATGACGATCATGCACAAAAGACTGCTTCAAAAAGCTGGATATTTTATCCAACCAGTTTTCAAGTTGTTGCTCTGTTCCTAAAAGCTCAGTAAGCTGCTGTAAAGAAAAAATTCGTAACTTTACTGGAACACGTTGTTCTGAAAGTTGTCGATACTGCCGTTCTTGCCATTCAACCAGTTCAGGATAAGCAAAATCTGTCCACGCTTTAAAAAAAGCATGAAAATGACCCAAATTATCTCTAGCTTGTTGGTCTGTGGGCACTTTCAGTGAAATTTCGATTGGAAAAGGACGTTGATTTAACAACCGCTGCTTTAAATTTCGACGATTTTCCCATTCTTTTTTATGCAAAATACCCAAAACGGTATTTGGAAGTAATCCCCACTTCTCAATTTTAGGCATCTAACTGCACCCCAAACTGTTGTGCCTCTCTATGCAGTTGCTGTTGTTTTTGCGCCATTTTTTCATCAATTTCCTGCCAAGTAATTTCACATAAATGACTTTCATGTTTCTCAATATCACGCTCGGCAATTAATAAAGAACGTGCTGACTCACGCGCTAAATTCAAGTTTTTATAAGGTGTGATTAAATTGACATGAATTTTCAACGCCTTAAATACTTTGAGTACTCGACGACTAACCGCTTCAGCTGTGTTTGAAAAAGCTTCATCTAAAAACACTGTACTGTAGATTGGATAATCATAGCCGTCTGGTGTTAATACATAAGCCAAACTCGCTGCCACAATGGTTCCAGCAAAAGATTCTTTTTCTCCGCCAGATTTACCACTCGATGACTCCAAAACATCTCGTATTTCTTCTGTAGCCAAATCGACTTCTTCTGCATAGAAAGACATTTGATGACGAGGATCAAGTAAACGCTGGCTTTCAAAAGTATGCGCTGTAACCGAGTTACTCGCTTTTTCTAAAATAGAAATTAATTCAGCTAACTTTTTAAAACGTTGTTCATATTCAATACTATTAATACTAGATACGACCCATTTTAGTTTTTGCTCAAAATCTATGACGTGTGGATACTTTTCCTTTTTGTATCCTAGTCTTAGATAGCTGCCAGACTTAAATTCTGTACGCCGTAAAACCTGATTAATTATGGCAATACGGTCAGTGATTTCTTCTCTATCTGCCTCAAGGCGATTCTGAATCACACTTAAAGACTGCATGGTATGTTTTTGCAGACGCTGTTCAAACTGTTCAACTAAGGCAGGCAAACCTTCCTTTTCTAGTTCATGAAAATAGGCAACGCAATCATCCAATGCGGCCAAACCAACTGCCCATTCACGTTGTAATGCAATATGTGACCATTTATCCTTGCCACGAAACTGACCAATAATGTACGTTGCGCTATTTTTTGCTGAGGTATTTTGGTTGCTGGTATGTTCAATTAAACGCTCTAGCTCTTTTTCCACAGCAGTAAGATAAGCATCCTCCAACCGAGGTGTTTCTCCTATACGCTGTAGCAACAGTTCTCTGGCTTGTTCTGGGACACCTTGGTTTGCTGCCTTTTGCGCTTGTTGTTGTTGTTTTTCTGCATCACTGAGTTTCTGTTTGAGTTGCCCCCAAGTGTGTTGTAACTGCCCTTTCTGTTCCTGTAGTTGTTTTAATTCCTCTTTTGCAAGCTCCCAACGTTGTCGAGCTTGTTCAATATTGGTATCTGCCTGTTGTAAATGCTGCAAGTCATTGCTGGTCTGTTGCTGGCGCTCTGTCCAATAAGGAATATTTATCATATCCCATTGGTAACGTAACATTCGCTCCCACAAACTCTTATGCTGTGTTACCTGATCTAACACCTTACGCGATTGTGCAACACTCAAGGCATACTGTTCCAACTGTACCTCAAGTTGTTTCGCTTCATGCTTTAATAAATTTAAACGTGAAGTATTGGAAAATCCCAAACACCAAATTTTTCGATCATCAATCCGCTGTTGATCTTTTTTCTCAAAACGACCTTGCTCACGATGAATTAAGCCCTGTTGTGTCATAGAAAAAGGCGTTGTATTCATGATTGTTGTATCTGCCACACATTGCAGATCAAAGCGAAGCAGATGTTGTTTTAACCAATCACGATATGGATGCTCTCGCCAAACCAATTTCCGCAGAAAACCATTTTCTTTAAAATACACACTTTCTGTAGCATCAAGATGGATCACCTGTAAACGCACATGGGTTTTATTATGACGCGCATTCACCCATTGAGTGACCATCGAATAACGATCTTTCGGCACCAATAACGTTGTTTTTAAACCACCTAATGCTCGTTCAATTGCGCCTTGCCAGATTTTTTCAGCCTCTTTTACATCAATGAGCTCACCAATAAACATTAATTCATGTTCATCAAAATCTAAGTGCTGTCTAAGCTCATCTCTTAAACGCAATAAATGTACATCATGAATATTACTATTAGGTCTGGTTTCTATTTCCTGAATATCGCTTTGAGTTTCTTTCAGTTGCTGTTGCGTTTGTGCGTATTTGCTACTGACTTGAGCAAACTCATCTTGTCTTTGGGTTTTCTCTTGCCCAATATTTAGAAGCTGCTCATGGGCTATTTTTTGGTTATCAATTAAATTTTGCTCGGTTAAATCATCTTGCAATTGTAATTGCTGAGCATCTTCCTGATAACGTGAAGCCTCTATGGTTAATTGATTTAACTGACGCTGTATCAGTTCTAGCTCTTTTTGTAAGTTTTCAATCCGATTACCGCCGACTCGTAAATAGTCTTCATGGCAACGCTCTTGTTGTTTTTCCGCATCATGTTCTTGTTGTTCTAATTGCTTAAACTGCGTATGTAATCGCTGTATCTCTTGCTCCAGCTGATGTATTTTTTCAGTCCAAAACTGAACATACAATTCACCTAAATATGCAGGAAAAGCTTGTTTTTCGAGCTGTAGATTATTCAGTTGCAGAGTTAACGCTGTTATTTGAGCAGCTAATCCAGGTAGTTTTTGTAAATATAGGACTTGTTCACGTGCATCTACCAAATGCTTATAGTTTGCCTCTAGGTCGGCAAACTCATTCACTGCTGTCTGCGCTAAAGCACGAACCTGACTTGGTTCTAAAACCAACTCACGAATTAATTTAGTCAAATCATCAATTTTCTTCAAACCTAAAGCACGTGATAACAACGCAGGGGCATTTTTATTATCCATAAATAAATATTTACGGTACATCTCCTGATAGTCTTCAAATTTGCTGTCAAAATAATGCACGCGTGCATCTGTTTTAGGATTAAAATGTTGTTTCAGCTGGCGAGTATTGCCATCTGCAAATTTTTCTAACACCTCCGTCAGTTGCACATTACGACTTGCAATCATATATAAACGGTTCACTTCACTCAGCGAATTTTGACCTTGCCCGACCCAAAACAATCCAATTAAAGTAATCATTGAACCGTCATCAGCGGTATATAGCGCTCTTAATGCTGTCGTCACTGCTTTTTCGCGCTTATTTTTTACTCGCGTTCCAGCACCATCATGTTCTGTGCCAAAACTACCCCGCATATAAGAAAGTAATGTGCGGTCTGAACGAGCACCCTGTGCAGCCGCTACGTTAAAACTGGCTTTATTGGCAGGTTGCAGCAATGCCATTAAACCATCAATAAAAGTGGACTTACCGGCACCATTATCTCCCGTAATGAGTGTTCCTTCAGGATCAATGCGAGCTGTATGCAAGTTATGGAAGGAGCCCCAGTTAAATACTGAAATTTCCGACAAGCGAATTTGGCCTTGTGCAAATAGAGTTGAGAGGGTCATTTCTTGCATGATGATTCTCCATGTTCTTGTTCGGATTGCTGCAACTTGGCCTTTGCTGATAATTGTTGATATTCAGATAATAAACTTTGTAAAAACTCGGCATTCACGACATAGCGGATAATTGGCGTGATTTCATAACGCCCTTCTTCACCACGCAGTCCTGTTAATACTTTTTTCTCTATAAATTTATCTAATGCTGTATTTAATTTTTTACGATCTTTACTGTCATGATTCGTTAAAGGAATAAATGGAATTAAACTGCTCCGAATTCGCTCAACATCAATAATAATTTTTTGCTCACCCGCAGTTTCCCGTTCCTGATAATACTTCCGCAAAATAAGTAAAATTAAGGTGTCATATACAGTTAAAGTTCGTTTTCGTATCAGTACAGGAAAATCATCTAAAGGCTGGTTCTCATCTTCCTGTTCATCCTCAATACTTTCGAGATTGATGATATAAGCTACACCTTGCTTGGCATCCAAAACCAACTGGATATAAACCTCTGCCAAATGTCTACGAATTTCCGCTTCATATCGGCACAATAAATCAAAAAGTTTTAAGTTTTCTGCTGCAAGAATAACCCCTTGACGCATGAGATAGACCAATACCCGTCGGGCTGCATGCGGCATAAGTGCATCTATATCACGATCCTGAGCATGCTCCATATCTGTTTGATTATCTGCATGTTGTACCTCTGCTCGAGCTGTAGGAGACAAATTTTCTACAGGCTGATTAGCGTGTATATCTATATTTTTTTCTGAATTTGAAGATGGTCTGCGTACCATTTCAAAGAAATTGTCATGCTGTTGTATCTTATTTTCTGATTGCATCTCGATCTCCTTAAAGCGCCAACTCATCTATATTTTTGGGAAATAAATCTGTACTCAAGTAATACACTGGAATACTGGCCTGCAAATGCACACCTGAACGATCCTTAAGTTCAACTTGCTCGGTATGCTGCATTTGTGGTGCTTTAATGGCTTTTGCTATACGCAAGTAAGCAACAAGCTCTTCAAGTCCCGCTTGTACAGGATGTTCCTGTGTTAAATGGGCAATACTCATCACCCCTTTCTGTGCGAGCGTTTGATATACTTTTTCAGCAACAGCACGAACCCGTACACTGTCTAAGTACTTCAGCATCTGATCACTAGGTTCAGTCTTGTTTTGTTGCTCTTCGACCTTACGCGTATCCATATGTTCTGTGGGACTTTTTAAAGCAAGACTTTCAGGCGAATTCAGCTGAATGGAACCCACGGCTAAATCTACTTGTACTTCTGTTTTTAAATCACACTCTGATTGCAACAACGCCACTGCATTTTTTTCTAATTCCGACAGAAACTGATCAATCAAACGGTTTTCCAATGCTGCACCACTTTCAATATAAGCTCTCAAACCTTCTTCTGTACGACGTCGGACTTGGAAAACTCGGCTACTTTCGCGTCCTAACTCACGCATTAACTGACCTAAATATTTACGTTGAGATTCGCTTAATTGTTGTGCAATAGGATGATTCAAAATACTGCGTAACTGCTCTCTAAACTCAGTAGAACGATCTTGATCCTGAAGTAATTGACAAAACCCATCAAAAGCACTGCCTGCATCACTTTGGGCAAGCAACTGCTCTTTTTCCATTAAGCTCAGCAATACTTCTCCACGTGAATAAGCACCACTAATCATATCTAGACGCAACTCTTTATCTCGTAGACGAATCTCATCTTCGACCCGTCTAAAATCGCCTGTAAGAATGGAAGCAAGTTGATAAATTTCTCGTATTCTTTCTTTTTGTTCTGATTCTTCTAATTGTGTAACAACACCCGCCAACAAAGCATCTATTTCATTTTGAATCACTAATTTTTTTTGTTCGAGCAACTCCACTCGTTCTTCAATATTTTCACTCAATGCGACCACAAAATCACGAACCGCATCCTGCACAATTCTTAAATGTGATGCTGTGGTATGGGTTGCTCGCTCATCCAAGCCCTGACAAAAACGTAATACGGTTTCGCTAATATCCGTTTTACTCAGCTTGCCATCTATTTCTCTGAGCCAGCCTGAATGAATCCAATGATTTAAATAATGCGCTGCATTATTTTCTGTCTGCCAAATACCCTGCTCACGACTAGATTTAATCAACTCATCCAAGACATTTCTTGCACGGCCATAAGGGACTTCATTTTGTTCTGCAAATAAGTCAACAATGAACGCTAAAATATGTGGTGCGTTATCTGCTCTTAATAATTTCCAAATTGAGTTTTCATGATATAAACGCCGATACTTGGCCTGTAACCCTAGAATATTCATGCCATTCCACATCATCTGTATGATGGTTATTTATTCTACAGTTATTTTTTAATCACCCAAGCAAATTACCAAGCAAGACGACACGAGTTGTCGCATAAAGTAAGATGATATAAACAATCACCTTACTTCATCGAAAAAAATAAAAAACAAACCTTATCTAACTTCTTTGTGTACAGTGACAGCAACCTTAACCTACCTCTCCCCATACACCGTTGCAATCAAATGCTCCACCACTTGCGGCTCAGCCAAAGTAGATGTATCTCCTAAACTATCCAATTCATTCGCTGCAATTTTCCGCAAAATACGGCGCATAATTTTACCTGAACGGGTTTTGGGTAAAGCAGGTGCCCAATGCAGCGCATCAGGCGTTGCCACAGGTCCCAAAATTTTGCGAACCCAATTGACTAATTCTTCACGCAACTCCTCTGACTCAGGTGTACCAACTTGCAAGGTTACAAAGGTGCAAATCCCCTGTCCTTTAATCTCATGGGGCATACCCACCACTGCCGCTTCAGCCACAGCTTCATGTGCCACCAAGGCACTTTCAATTTCTGCGGTACCTAAACGGTGCCCCGAAATATTCAAGACATCATCCACACGCCCTGTAATCCAGTAATAGCCATCTTCATCACGGCGTGCACCATCTCCTGTAAAATACGCACCCGGATAGGTCGAAAAATACGCTTCAATAAAACGTGCAGGGTCGCCCCAAATACCGCGCATTTGCCCTGGCCATGAATCTTTCATAATTAAATTGCCTTCGGTCGCGCCTTCCAGTTCATTACCTTCGGCATCGACAATTGCGGGTTGTACCCCAAATAAAGGGCGCGTCGCCGAACCGGGTTTCAGTGGCGTTGCACCTGGCAATGCTGAAATTAATATGCCCCCTGTTTCGGTTTGCCACCATGTATCTACAATTGGGCAACGTCCTTCACCTACCACGTTGTAATACCAGTTCCATGCTTCAGGATTAATCGGCTCACCGACTGAACCGAGTAAACGCAAACTGCTACGGTCACTCTCACGTACAAAACGATCTCCCTCTCGCATCATGGCGCGAATGGCAGTCGGCGCAGTATATAGAATGGTGATGTTGTGTTTATCGACAATATGCCCTGTGCGCGCCCAACTTGGATAGTTCGGCACCCCTTCAAACATCACGGTTGATGTACCATTCGACAATGGCCCGTATAAGACATAAGAATGCCCTGTAATCCAGCCTACATCTGCGGTACACCAAAACACATCATCTTGTTTCAGATCAAAGACTTCTCGAAACGTGCTGTTCACATAGGTCAAATAACCGCCTGTGGTATGCAAAACGCCTTTGGGTTTTCCTGTCGAACCCGAAGTATATAAAATGAATAATGGGTCTTCGGCATTCATCGGCTCGGGTGGGCAGATGTCATTGACCGACATAATTTCCATGTGATACCACACGTCGCGTTCAGGTAACATCTCAATCGGATTTCCTGTACGGTGCACCACAATCACATTTTGCACACAGTCGGTACCTGCTACTTTTAGAGCAGCATCAACATTGGCTTTTAAATAAATTGGCTTGCCACCACGCATGGCCGAGTCTGCAGTGACAATTAACTTGGCCTGACAGTCTTCAATTCGGCTAGCCAAAGCATCGGGAGAAAAACCACCAAAAACCACACAATGCACTGCACCAATCCGCGCGCAGGCTAGCATGGCAATCGCAGCTTCGGAAACCATTGGCATGTACAGCACCACCCGATCACCTTTTTGCACCCCGTTCTTTTTCAGCACGTTGGCAAAACGACAGGTTTCATCATGCAAAGAAGCAAAAGAAACCACTTTATGCCGAGATGGATGATCTCCTTCCCAAATAATTGCAGGTTTATGCGGATGTTCTTTTAAATGACGGTCTAAGCAATTGGCACTGACATTCAGTTGCCCATCGGCAAACCATTCAATTTTAAAATGCTCGGGGTCAAAGTTGGTATTTTTGACTTGAGTAAAAGGTTTAATCCAATCTAAGCGTTGGGCTTGCTCTGCCCAATAAGTATCAGGGTCATCTATAGATTGTTGATAGCGTTGAAAATATTCTGCCTCAGTGGTGCGGGCAGTCTTTTTAAATTCATCTGGAACAGGATATACGTCTTTCATCTGCTACTTCCTTGATGTTCTTGCATCTCTCACGAGATGTATGCCACGTTATTGATTATTATTTCTGCACATTTACAGTATGAACTTTCTTTTTTATGGCTCACCATTCGGCTTTAGTCGCATAAATTTTATACAAACAAGAGCATGCCAAATCGTTGATCGAATGCCATGTCCTTGCATTCATACTTTTCAGGTTTACATTCCACTGTACTGCGCATTGCATTATTTTTAAAGAAAATATCGTCCAATAATCGCGAGTATTAACATTTTTTTACGCAGCCAATCATCCATGCCAACGACCCTGTCTTACAGATAAAACCACATACAACTAGCATTTTAAGCGCCAAAAAATAGTACGCTCATCACTTCTCTCCAAGTTGTCTAAAATACTCGCAAGTAAGCATTGCTTCATTAACCAAATTGAGTTTTTCAGGCAAAATAGTCACTTCATTTTGAATTCGGAATTATCGTGGCAGAATCCAAACCCTCACTCAGTGAAGTTTCTGAAAACACCAGTCAGCTGTTGCAGGAAGCCACTGAAAAAACCACGCAAACCGTGATCAATCATACGGCCAAGTACAATGACGCCTACTCCACCATCGACAAAATTATGGAAGGATTTTGGGAACGTGTGCCGTATTTGATGATTGCAGCCGTGGTGCTGATTCTGTTTTGGCTGCTTGCCCGACTGTTTAAATGGTTTATTCGCAAGACCCTGAACAATCGTTCCTATACCCGACAAAATTTGGTTTTGGTGCTGAATCGGGTCGGTAGTTCCGCAATTATTTTCTTTGGTTTTCTGATTGCGATGGTGATTGCAATTCCGGGTTTTACCCCAAGCCAACTGATGAGTGCTTTGGGTCTAGGCTCTGTTGCAATTGGTTTTGCTTTTAAAGATATTTTCCAGAATTTATTATCGGGCGTGCTGATTTTGATTGGTGAGCCATTTAAAATTGGTGATGACATTATCGTAAATAATATGGAAGGTACGGTAGAAGATATTCAGATTCGTGCCACCTTCCTGCGCTCTCCCGATGGACGTCGCATCGTGATTCCAAATGCTACGGTGTATACCAGTGCCGTGACGGTCAATACGGCTTATACCCGTCGTCGTTGCGAGTTTGTGGTCGGTATTGGTTATGAAGATGACGTACAAAAAGCCAAAGATATTATTTTGGCCATTTTAGACCGTGACATAAAAATCTTGAGCCAACCTGCATTTAGCGTCAATGTCACTGCCTTGGCCGATTTTTCGATTAATTTAAATGTGCGTTGGTGGGTAAATACGACGGAAACCACCACTTCAGCATCCATCAGTGAAGTGCAAGAACGGGTAATTGCCGCTTTTGCCGAACATCACATTTCGATTCCTTATCCTGTGCAGGAAGTGAAAGTTTATCGTGGTGATGCAGCAGTCAATGAAGATGATTCAGCCCGCACTAAACAAACGCCCTAAAACATAAGCAATCACAGTTTCAGTACGAATAATACGGTTGCCCAAGTGCCGCGCTTGGCAGCCGTTTTTTTCGAGCAAATCAATTTCGTAGGGAATAAATCCACCTTCTGGGCCAATCACAATACTGCATGGATGTTGGATGGCATGTGGCATAGCTTGATCGGTATAAGGATGCGCCACATAAGCAGAACAATCGGCAGAAATCAAACCGGGCAAAACATCTTCCACAAAGGGTTTAAAGCGTTTATAAAGTTGGATCTCAGGTGCAATGGTATCGCCTGCTTGTTCCAAGCCCAAAGTTACATATTGATCGAGCTGCTGCAAAAATGGCGTTTGCCAATAGCTTTTATCAACCCGATAGCTGTGCAGTAAAATAATTTTTTCCACACCTAACGTCACGCTATCCATAATTAAACGACGCAATACTTTGGGGCGCGGCAAAGCCACAATCAGGGTCACAGGCAGTTTTTTTGGGACAGCTTCTTCATGCAGGGCTTTGACTTGAATTCGCTGCTCGCTGACTTCCACCACTTCGGTCAAATAACGCTTGCCACCACGAATCCCGACTTTCAAGGTGTCACCGACTTGCACACCAACATGCGTATGCAAATGCTGCACTTGCCGCTGGGTGCTAATAGACCACACTTCATTTGTGGTCTGTCGCGGGTCAAGCAAAACGATATTCATATTTAAAGATACTGATTAATCACGTGAATATGCTCAGTTAAAGAGCCACGATTTTTATACATAATCACTTGAGCATTTTGATTCAGCTGTGCACGTAACGCAGGTTCAAACAACAATTGCGTTAACGTATTTACAGCTTGTTCAGCATTTTCGACCACATACACGGCTTCTGCTGCAACAAACTCATCCACAATACTTTGGAAGTTAAAATAATTTTTGCCCAATACCGTGGCGACATTTAAGGCCAAAGGCTCTAAAATATTATGCCCACCGCCAGGTTCATTCAGCGAACCACCGACATAACAGGCCTGACTTAAGGCGTACCACAACCACATTTCACCCATGCTATCGGCTAAATACACTTGTGTTTCAGGTTGAATCGCTTCAGCCAAGCTACGGCGCTGCATATTAAGTTGCAGTTTTTGTACCTGCATAGCCACTTCATCAAAACGCTCTGGATGGCGCGGCACAACAATACATAACAGTTCAGGATGCTGTGCGAAATAAGGTTTCAGTGCAGTCAATAATTGCTGTTCTTCAGGCGCATGGGTACTGGCAAGGGTAATAATTTTGCGATGTACCAATTGCCATGTCTGTTGCAACTGCGCGGCTTGCTCTACAAAATCTTCTGGCGCAGTAATATCAAATTTAATATTACCCACCACGTTGGTACGCTCGGCAGGCATCCCCAATGCGATAAAACGCTGCTGTGTGGCAGAGTCTTGCGCCAAAAGTTGCTGCAAATTTTGCAACATGCCACGAGTCAATCCTTTAACTTTGGCATAGCCTTTGGCCGATTTTTCCGAAAGCCGCGCATTAATCAACAAACACGGGACTTGAAAATGCTGCGCCTGATCAATCAAATTAGGCCACAATTCTGTTTCGACCAGTGCCAATAATTTAGGCTGATATTTCTGATAAAACTCACGAATTAAATGCACCTGATCGGCAGGTAAATACACGGCTTGAAATAAATCTAAATACGGTGCTTTTAAAAATAATGATTTGGCGCGTGCCTGCCCCGTTTTGGTGGTATTGGTGACTAAAACGGGATGTCCCACTTTTAAATAATGTTCAATTAAAGGTTGTGCGGCATTAGTTTCCCCCACCGACACCACATGAAACCAAATGGCATGTAAATTTTTAGCAGGCTGAAATGGGCCAAAACGCTCAAGCAGTTCTTGTTGTAATTGCTCAGGATATTCGGCACGTTTACGAATACGTGACTGATAAATCGGTTTTAACAGCGCCAAGGCTGCGTTATACCAAAATGGAGTAGCCAAAAGATGCGCCCCAAAGAAAGATTATCGGCAAAATATAACAGAGCCACACGCGCATGTTAATTGCATGTGGCGCTATACTGGCTTTTATTCTACAGCGTGTTGTGTTTCCGCCAAAGTTGGATAATCGATATAGCCTTCTGCAACGGCTGTACCAATCATGTTTTCCAGCTTGAGTTCGTTTAAAGGTACATCTGCCAATAAACGCTCATACAAGTCTGGATTGGCAATATACGCCTTACCAAATGACACCGCATCGGCCTTGCCCGAAGCCAATAATTCCACGGCATCAGCACGACTTAAACGCATGTTCGCGATATATGGCACACCGCCTGAACGTACTTTCATTTCTTGGGAAATGCTGTCTTCGGCTAAATATTCGCGGGTAAAGAAAAAGGCGATTTTACGCTGCCCCAATTGCTGCATGACATAGCCAAAGGTTTCACGTGGATCATCATCTCCCATGTCGTGCTCATCGCCACGTGGTGCTAAATGCACACCGACTCGACCTGCGCCCCAGACTTCAATTAAGGCGTCCATCACTTCTAACAAGAAACGCGCACGATTTTCAACCGAACCACCGTATTCATCGTCACGTTGGTTGGTTTTGCTTTGCAGGAATTGATCAATCAAATAACCATTGGCTGCATGCAACTCTACCCCATCAAATCCTGCTTCTTTGGCACGGATGGCGGCTTGTTTATATTGCTCGGTAATGGTGTGGATTTCTGCAATTTCTAAGGCACGTGGCAACACATATTCACGTTTAGGACGCAACAAACTGACATAACCCGCTTGTTGTACCGCACTTGCCGATACTGGTGTTGCGCCATTGAGTAAATTTGGATGTGAAACACGACCTACATGCCACAGTTGCGCCACAATCAAACCACCTTTGGCATGCACGGCATCGGTAACGAGTTTCCAACCCTGCACTTGAGCATCGGTAAACAATCCTGGGGTATTTAAATAACCATTGGCTTCTTCAGAAATTACCGTTGCTTCTGAAAGAATCAAACCTGCACTGGCACGCTGTGCATAATATTCTGCCATCATTGGCGTTGGAACACGGTCATCGCTGGCGCGGCTACGGGTTAAAGGTGCCATCACCACACGGTTTTTTAGATGCAGATCACCCAAAACTAAAGGAGAGTCTAATTCAGCCATTTTTGCCTCTAATCTCACAGTTAAAGTGAGTGTTTTAAATATTCGACATATTGCTGAATGAGTGCTTCATTACGAGAAAAATACGACCATTGTCCATATTTTTCTGCACGAATAAGACCTGCCTGTTGCAGTACCGATAAATGATTTGACATGGTCGATTGCGACACGTTGCCCAAACGCTCAATGTGTCCTGCACATACGCCACGCTTAAAGTCGCCACACTCATCTACCGACAAAAATTGTTCTGGTGCTTTTAACCATTCTAAAATTTGCCGACGGGTAGGATTGGCTAAGGCTTTAAAGATTAAATCGACATCCATCATTCAGACACATATTCGTAAATATAAGCCCAATTCAGCAGCTGCTTTTAATATATCGTATTTTTTCGATATTAATATCGTTTTTTTACGATTTATATAATTTTTTAAGCAACTTCACTGAATTGGGCAGGCTCATTAGGATCTTACAGACCGTAACTTATAGACCCTGCTTTAAACTGGCTTCAATAAACTTGTCTAAATCACCATCTAAAACCGCACCTGTATTTGAAGTTTCCACGCCTGTACGCAAGTCTTTAATACGTGAATCATCCAATACATAAGAGCGAATTTGGCTGCCCCAACCAATATCAGACTTCGAGTCTTCTAAAGCTTGAGCCGCCTCATTACGTTTACTCATTTCCAGTTCATACAACTTAGCACGTAACTGTTTCCACGCATGGTCACGGTTGGCGTGTTGCGAACGCTGGTTCTGACATGCCACCACAATACCTGTAGGTGCGTGGGTTAAACGTACCGCAGAGTCAGTTTTGTTAATGTGCTGACCACCCGCACCTGAAGCACGGTAAGTATCGGTACGAACATCGGCAGGGTTAATATCAATTTCAATGTTGTCATCAACTTCTGGCGAAACAAACACCGCAGAGAATGACGTATGACGACGGTTACCTGAGTCAAATGGCGATTTACGCACTAAACGATGCACGCCCGATTCGGTACGCAACCAACCATACGCATATTCACCTTCAACGCGAATAGTCGCAGATTTAATCCCTGCTACATCACCATCCGACTCTTCCATCAATTCTGCTTTAAAGCCGTGACGTTCAATCCAACGCATATACATACGCAACAGCATCGATGCCCAGTCTTGTGCTTCTGTACCACCCGAACCTGCCTGAATTTCGACATAGCATGGGTTTGGATCCATTGGATTGCTGAACATACGGCGGAATTCTAATTTCGCCAGTTCTTCTTCTGCAGAAGTCAATTCAGACTGCACATCCACCAATAAATCTTCATCATCGGCTTCAACGGCTAAATCCAGCATGGCTTGGGCATCTTCTAACTGGGTCGCCAAACCTTCTAGAACATGAATCACGTTTTCAAGCTCGCCCTTTTCTTTGGCCATGGCTTGCGCACGACTTTGATCATTCCAGATTGCAGGATCTTCTAACTCGCGGAGAACCTCTTCTAAACGCTCTTTTTTCAGATCGTAGTCAAAGATACCCCCGTAGTGTTTGACCACGTTCGTTCAAGTCTTTTAATTGGTTTAGATAAGGATTAATTTCCACGTAAATTCTCTCAATTAACAATGAAGCTTATTAACTGATAATTGTAGCACAGACATGTTCTGGCATTTCTATCCTGCTGTAAATTCCAGCATAACTTTTCAGCTTTTATAAGTTGAATGCTAAATGTGGTTAAAAATAAAGATCGCTTTAAACTTTTAAAGTGAAAGCCTGATGATATCCAACCTAAAATAGCATGCACGATTAACACGGATATTTATCTTAATGGCCGATCTATCGCCCTGATTTTTTGCCTGACACATTCAGCTGAAAACATGCTTAAAAAGTGGTGTATGGTAATTGCTTCAACCCGCCAAAATAAAACAAAGATGAAACAAGTTTGATGATTTAATGATCAACTTTAGTAAAATTCACAAAATACACATAGTTTTAATAAAACAAAACATTTAATTATTTCATTTTTATTTCAATCACTTAAACTCAAAATATTACACAAATTTACGCTTGTAACAAAGCGGCAACTTTCCTGTGATTGACGCTGATTTTTTTTCGCCTAGACTGAAAGTTGTAACAAAAAGTTTAACTGTTAACCAGATTTCAGAGGGGTACTTTCCATGAAAAAATTAGCAATCGCATCAGCCCTACTTTCAGCTTTGGCTATCACTGGTACTGCGAACGCATATCAAGCTGAAATTGGTGCATCAGCAGGACTGATTGATCCAGACAACGGCAGTTCAAGCGGTTCATTCGGTGTAGATGGTACTTATTACTTTAACCCTGTACAAACCCGTAATGCACC
This sequence comes from Acinetobacter sp. ANC 5045, assembly GCF_004331005.1. NCBI lineage: Bacteria > Pseudomonadati > Pseudomonadota > Gammaproteobacteria > Moraxellales > Moraxellaceae > Acinetobacter > Acinetobacter sp. ANC 5045. Next base: position 39,594 of record NZ_SJNS01000006.1, read on the forward strand.
TTTGGCAGAAGCAGCGTTCCTTGATCGTGCTAGCAACGTAAATGCCAAATACCAATATGACGAAGTTGGCGACAATGAAGCGCATACTTACGGCGTAGGTGCAGAGTACTTTGTACCGAATTCAGACTTTTACTTAAGTGGTAATGTGAGCGGTCATGACTTGAAAGACAATGATGACCTAAACAATGATTTAACCACCTATGGTGCAGAAGTTGGTTATTTACCAGCACCAGGCTTGTTAATCGCAGCAGGTCTTAAAGGTTGGGATAATGACCGTGATGATGGTGTAGACCCGACTTTACGTGCTAAATACGTAACTACACTTTCGAATGGTAAAGACATCAACCTTGAAGCAGGTGCTGCTTTTGGTGATCTCGATGAATACAATCTTGCTGCGGATTACTTCATTGATAAAACGCTAAGTGTAGGTGTCGATTATTACAGCAACGATATCAACGATAATGATGAGTTTGGTGTGAGTGCACGTAAATTCTTTACACCACAAGTCAGTTTGGAAGGTCGTGTAGGCTTTGGTGAAGTTGGTAATGCTGACTACAACCGCTTTGGTGTCGCTGCGAAATATCGCTTCTAAGCTTAAGTCTAATTCCTTACTCAAATAGCACCCTTCTTCGGAAGGGTGCTTTTTTACGCCCCGCAGATTCAAATCTCAAGTGCAACACATTTGTAGTTAGTTGAAAAAGTTAGGTGTATTCATAGAATCATTAGACTTTTTCAACCCGCAATTGGAAAGCACACAATGAAGAAATACACCCAACTTTCTCAAGATGAAAGATACGAAATTTATGCTACTTTGAAAAGTAAAAGTTCAATCGCTACCCTTGCTCGGGAGTTAGGACGTTCACGATCAACCATCTACCGTGAATTAAAAAGAAATACTGGGCAACGTGGATATAGAGCTCAACAGGCAGCTAAATTTGCAAGTCAAAGACGGTACCGTCCTTCATCATCAATGACAGCATTTGCCTTCGCTTATATTGATTATTTGATTGGTTTGGACTGGTCACCAGAACAAATTTCAGGTGCTTTAACACAACGCGGTTGGCTGGATGTACCTTCACATGAGTGGATTTACCAGTACATTTATCAAGATAAATCAAAAGGTGGTAAACTTCATCTACACTTAAGGCATCAGAAGAAATATCGAAAACGCGGTTACAAAAACACGGATCGTAGGGGGCAAATCATTGATAAAACAAGTATTCACTACCGAGACCAGGTCATTGATCAACGACAACGTTTAGGAGATTTCGAAGGTGACACGGTGATTGGTAAACATCATAAAGGTGCTTTATTGACTCTCGTTGATCGAAAGAGCCTGTATGTACATATTGTTCATTTAGGGTCAACGAGAGAATCCTCTAAAACGATTACTTGTGCATTAGATCGTTTACAAATGAGCCATGCTTATAGTGTGACATTTGATAATGGCAAAGAATTTTCCGAACACAAAAGAATTACTGATGCTGGCATAGAGACGTATTTTGCTGATCCTTACAAGTCTATTCAGCGAGCTAGAAATGAAAATACGAATGGTTTAATCCGGCAATATCTGCCAAAATCATCATCGTTTGATGACGTGTCAAACGAACAAATAGAGCAGATAGAATTTGCACTCAACCATCGTCCTAGAAAAACCCTAGGTTGGTATACACCGAGTGAAGTTATGTCTGGTTTTTATACTGTTGCACTTGCCGCTTGAATCCGCCAAATTAAACCGTTCTGAAATTACAATCGAAGATGATGAAGATTCGATCTCGGCAGACAACACAGGTTATGCACTGGAAGTGGGTTATTTACCAATCAATAGTTTGTTATTAGCAGCTGGTGTTGCAAAAGAAAATATTGACCCAATCCAAGCAAGCCAAATCGGTTTTATCAACAGCTTTACAAATATTTGGACTGCTGAAGATGATACTATTGCAACACTTCGCGCAAAATATGTCACTCAAATTGGTAACTATTATACTAATTTTGAAGGTGCAACCTATTTTGCAGATGAAACAGTATATCGTCTAGGTGCAGACCTTTATATCGACCCAACTTTAAGCGTTGGTGTTTCTTTTGCAGATTCAACAGAAGAAGATTTTGATACTATCTTTAATGTACGTGCACAAAAATTCTTTACCCCAGCATTTGCTGTAGGTGTGAATTACACGACAACTGATGGTGCGGACTCTTACGGCATCAATGGTACATTCCGCTTCTAATCCCTTACATTAAAAGCAAAAAAATCCGCTCAAATTTGAGCGGATTTTTTTATTTGGATTACTGCTCCAAATGCACAATCTGCAACTGCAAACTCACATTGCCATTAAACACATTGCGCTCTAACTCATAAACCAAACGCACATCATCCCGCATCGGGTTAAATTCAAATTTATCTTTAGCACCAAACGCAATCGCATCAACCACTTGTCCATTGTCCAATGCCAAACGCAATTTTAAATGAGCGTCCTTCAACCATCTAAAATCAACCACTTTAAACCGTCCCTCAAACACAGGCTGCGGAAACTTTTGTCCCCACGGCGCCAAATGCTGTAATAAATCTACCGTGTGTAAATCAAAAGCTTCTTGCGGCAATTCACCATCTGTCCATAGCACAGCATGAAATAAATCCGCATCCATTTGCGCAATGATCTGTTCAAAGACCTGTTTAAATTCTGCAAAGTGCACCTTTTTTATGGTCAAACCTGCCGCAGCCGCATGTCCACCAAAATGACTCACCAAATGTGGATATTGCTCTGCAACCAATTCAATGGTGTCACGTATGTGAATCCCCTCAATTGAACGGGCAGAGCCTTTAATATGCTCACCATCTTCATCGGCAGCAAATACAATCGCAGGGCGATGAAACTGTTCCTTTAAGCGTCCTGCAACAATTCCAATTACACCTTGGTGCCAATGTTCTTCAAACATGATCAAGGCATGCGGTAAATCGCTTTGATCTAACTGCAGCTTTTCCAACTCTGCCAGCGCATCCTGTTTAATTTGCCCTTCAACCTGACGGCGTTCCTGATTCAAAGCATTTAACTGACGCGCCAAAGCATAAGCACTTTGCATATCCGCTGCCAGTAAACACTCGATTCCAATGTCCATGGTTTCCATGCGCCCTGCAGCATTGATACGTGGCCCCAAGACAAAACCCAAATCCTGCGCTTTGAGCTGTGCGGGTTCACGTCCTGCCAAATCCAGCAATGCGCTAATCCCAGGACGACATAAATTCTGCTGTATCCGTTTCAAGCCTGCATCCACCAAAATACGGTTGTTATAATCCAGACTAGCGACATCGGCATAGGTGCCCAAAGCCACCAAATCTAAATATTGCGTTAAATTTGCAGCAGATTTACCCTGTTTTTTACGCTGACTGGATAAGTTGGCCAACACATAAAATGCCACGCCCACACCTGCCAAGGCTTTACTTGGGAAATCACAACCCAATTGATTCGGATTCACCACAGCCTCTGCATTTGGAGTGGCTTTTGTGGTGAGGTGGTGATCGGTAATGATGACCTGCATCCCCAAAGCTTGCGCACGCTCCACACCTTCATGACTGGAAATTCCGTTATCTACCGTAATTAATAAATCAGGTGCATAACGCTCAAAAGCCAAATCGGCAATGGCGGGGGTTAAGCCATAACCATATTTAAAACGGTCAGGTACTAAATACTGCACGTGTGCGCCCATTTCGCGCAATGCCAAAATCATAAGTGTGGTACTGGTCGCGCCATCGGCATCGTAATCGCCCACAATTACAATTTTTTTCTGCTGATCAATCGCCTGATCCATCAGCTGAATTGCTTCTGGTAGACCTTTCATGCTTGGAGCAAGCAAGTGCTTCAGTTTAAGTTCCAGCTCCTGCTCAGACGCAACGCCACGGCGCGCTAAAATTTGGGCAACAAATGTAGAGACGCCCTGAAAGTTTTCAGGGCGTGTAAGTAAAGGTCTTTGCTTTATTAGAATTTTTGACATAATTTCCAGTCATTTAAGGCATCAAGCGTTGTAGTTTCCAGTCACCTTCAATTTTTTCATAAGCTAAGCGGTCATGCAAACGGTTCGGACGGCCTTGCCAAAATTCGTAATAATCAGGCTGCAAGCGGTAGCCACCCCAAAATACGGGTTTTTGCAATTCAGATTGATCACCCACTTGGGCATGCAAGTCTTGGAAACGCGCCTGTAGTTCTTCACGACTGGCAATCACACCACTTTGCGGAGTGCTAATATGCGCAGCGATCTGATTATCACGCGGGCGTTTGTGATAATACGCAGTCGATTCTTGCTCATCAATTTTTTCGACATAGCCACTGACACGAATCTGACGTTCCAGTTCAGGCCAGTAAAATAACAATTCAGCATAAGGATTGGCCGCTAAATCCAACCCTTTTTGACTGTCATAATTGGTATAAAAGTCATAGCCTGCTTCGGTGGCTCCACGCAGCAACACAGTACGCACATGCGGACGACCTTGCGCATTGGCAGTCGCCAATGACATCGCATACGGTTCATGCAGCTTGGCTTCTAAGGCATGGTTAAACCAATTCAAAAACTGAATATGCGGATTGGCACTGACCTGTGCTTCTAGCAATTCACCTTTTTGGTAACTTAAACGCAGCTCACTTAAATCTTTAATTAAATCACTCACGATTTACCCCCCTTTTAGACGGCATGACGACGTACAGCATCTGCTAAATCTTTCGCCATTGCCTTCACTTCAGCCAAATCATCACCTTCCACCATGACACGAATCACAGGTTCAGTGCCCGATTTACGAATCAATAAGCGTCCACGACCTTTCAGCTGTTCCGTAGCACGGTCAAACTCTTCCACCAAGGCAGGAACGGTATACGGATCAAACATATTTGCTAAGCGCACGTTTTCCAGCACATTTGGCAACAGTTTAAAATCTGCCACCAATTCATGTAGGGCTTTATTTTGTTCGACCATCACCGTTAACACTTGCAAGGCAGCAATAATTGCATCACCTGTGGTGCTCTTGTCCAAAGTCAAAATATGCCCCGATGGCTCACCACCAATAACCCAGCCATTTTCTTCCAGACCTTGTAGCACGTAACGGTCACCGACATTGGCACGGAGTAATGGTACTTGGGCTTTTTCTAACGCCAATTCCAGCGCCATATTGCTCATTAACGTCCCAACAATACCTGCAGGTTTTTTCGAGCCTTGTGTGGCAAGAATATATAAAATGTGGTCACCATCAATTTGCTTGCCTTGACTATCCACCAAAATCACACGGTCTGCATCACCATCAAATGCAACACCCAAGTCCGCCTGATGCTCAAGCACTGCTTTTTGCAAACTTTCAGGATGGGTTGAGCCGCAATTTTCGTTGATGTTTAAACCATTTGGCTCATTGTGAATGGCAATCACTTTCGCACCTAATTCACGGAATACCGCAGGGCCAACATTGTAGGCAGCACCATTGGCGCAATCGACCACAATGGTGAGGTCATTTAAATCTAAATGATATGGAAAGGTCGATTTACAAAACTCGATGTAACGCCCATTGGCATCTTTAACACGAACGCTTTTACCCAAGTTGGCCGTATCATCAATTTTTAATTCTTGCTGCAATTCTTGGTTAATTTCTTCTTGCAAGGCATCTGGCAGCTTTTTCCCTTCGCCCGAGAAAAATTTAATCCCGTTATCAAAATACGGATTATGCGATGCTGAAATCACAATGCCTAAACTGGCATGCAAAGCGCGGGTTAAGTGCGCAATAGCGGGCGTCGGCAATGGGCCGAGCAAATGCACATAGACACCTGCGGCATTTAAACCCGCTTGTAATGCTGCTTCTAAAATATAGCCTGAAAGACGTGTATCTTTACCTAATACCACAATAGGTTTATTTTTTTTGGTGTGTTTTTTTAAAACTTTACCTGCTGCAAAACCTAGTTTTAATGCAAAATCAGGTGTAATTGGTAACTCTCCAAACTTCCCTCGAATGCCGTCTGTACCAAAATAACTCATATTGTTCTCACTTCTTAGGGGTGATCTTTATCATCACTTTTTTACTGCGAGTTACTTTACACCAAAAATGAAAAAGCCGTCACATTGATGACGGCTTTTATTTGAAAATGCTACTAAATATCAACCAACGCGATAGTTCATATTAACCAACGCGATAGTTCGGCGCTTCTTTAGTAATCGTCACATCATGCACGTGAGATTCCTGCATACCTGCTGCAGTAATCTTCACGAATTTAGCATTTTGGCGTAGATCTTCAATGGTTGAAGAACCTGTATAACCCATAGATGAACGTAAACCACCCATCATCTGATGCACGATGTTGCCCATTGGGCCTTTGTACGGTACACGACCTTCAATACCTTCTGGTACAAGTTTTTCTGCACCTGCTTTCGAGTCTTGGAAATAACGGTCTGCAGAACCTGTTGCACCCGCCATTGCACCCAATGAACCCATACCACGGTATGCTTTGTAGTAACGACCTTGGAAGAATTCAACTTCGCCCGGTGCTTCTTCAGTACCAGCAAGCAATGAACCCACCATAATGGTACTTGCACCTGCACCAATCGCTTTGGCCATATCACCAGAGAAGCGAATACCACCATCGGCAATTAATGGAATCTGTTCTTTCAATGCATTGGCAACAGCGTCAATTGCAGAGATTTGCGGCATACCAATACCTGCCACAATACGTGTGGTACAGATTGAACCTGGGCCAATCCCCACTTTCACTGCGTCTGCGCCTGCATCTAACAATGCCAAAGCAGCATCGCCAGTTGCAATGTTACCGCCAATTACTTGAACTTGTGGATAGTTAGCTTTTACCCAACGTACACGCTCAATTACGCCTGCAGAGTGACCGTGTGCAGTGTCAACCACAATCGCATCGACACCTGCTTCAACCAATGCTTCTACACGGCTTGGTGTTTCTGCGCCTGTACCCACTGCAGCACCCACGCGTAAACGACCTAAGTCATCTTTACAGCTGTTTGGATACAATTCTGCTTTACGGAAATCAGTGACCGTAATTAAGCCTTTTAATTCCTGCTGGTCATTCACCACCAAGACTTTTTCAATACGATGCTGTTGCAATAAAGCTTGAATGTTTTCTTTAGATTCGTCTTCGCGTACTGTCACTAAACGATCTTGACCTGTCATGATATTGCTGACAGGTTGTTCAAGGTTGGTTTCAAAACGTGTATCACGTCCTGTCACAATACCGACAACTTTGCCATCTTTTACTACAGGTACACCGCTAATATTATTGGCTTGAGTCAGCGCAATCAATTCACGTACTGTAGTTTCTGGCGTTACGGTAATCGGGTCTTTCACCATACCCGCTTCAAATTTTTTCACACGGCGCACTTCGGCTGCTTGCGCAACGATGTCCATGTTTTTATGCAAAATACCAATACCACCGTTTTGCGCCATCGCAATTGCCATACGAGATTCAGTCACCGTATCCATTGCTGCTGAAACCAAAGGAATATTCAGGTCAATGCCGCGCGTAAAACGTGTCTTTAAGGAGACATCTTTTGGGAGAACAGTAGAATAGGCAGGGAGTAATAAGACATCATCGAAGGTTAACGCTTCTTGAACGATGGTCAGCATAACAGTCTCACTGGTAATTTCCGTGAGCCATTATAAACAAATCTGGGCACAAATTTCATTTGTTCTCTAAGAAATATTTTTTATTCTGCCCTTCTGGGGGATGCAGCATGAAAAAATCGGTAATTTTCATCTAAAAATTGAGGTTTTCACTCCTAGTTTGCTTTTTAGCCACGCAAGTTTAAAACTTGCGAGGTTTCATTTTTCAGGCAGATAAAGCCGCTTCAATCTGAATCATGATTTGGCTATCTACCCAAAATTGAGCCACAAAAAAAGCAAAGCCGCAGCTTTGCTTTTCCAATCTGGATTGCGATCAACAACTTAAAGCACCATTAAACCACTTGATCGAAGTCATCATCATTCACAGAAATGGCTGGATCGACTTGCACAAATGGAATCATGTTATGCGCACGACGTGCTTTATTGCATTGATCATCGGCAATTTGCACTTCTTTACAAGAGCTGCTGCGTAATTCATAAATCCCGCAGCTCACTTGCTGTCCGACTTCACCTTCTAAAGCGACACAACGCGGCTGACTCTGATTGGTACCACACATGCATGAATAGACTGCTGTTACTGGTTCCGTGTAGTGCTCAGGCATATTCATGCCTTCAGCCCAATAAAATGAAACACGGAAATAAGCGCAACACGCGCCGCAGCTTAAGCAGGCATCGGCTGTAGGTACTTGAGACAACATTCGTTAAGTTCTCGTCATCAAAAAAATCGTTTTTGGGCGAAAATCTTAAAAAAAGTTGTTTTTGCACTCAAGTTTTTTTTACAGTTTTTTCAGCTTTTTTTTGTCGCTTATTCAGGGCAGCTAAAAACGTGTTCATCCATCAAATCGACGCCACATTCCAATGTTTCAATCCAGTCTAGGAATTGGTTCACCTGTTCTTTGCCCACAAATGGCGTACCGTGTTGCGGCACAATCATTTCAACGTCCATGGTGCGTACCATATTCACCCATAGGCGAATCACTTTATTGGAACACATATAGCGCTGATGGAAACCTTTCATCGCAGGAATATGCGCAGCAAAATCAGTCAATGGAATTGAAGCATCTTCCACCATTGACGCACCCATATCACCAGAAAATAAAATTTTGGCGATAGGATCATAAAACTGGAAATTACCAACAGAGTGTAAGAAATGCGCAGGCACAGCAATAATTTTAGACTCGCCCAAAGGAATTGCCTGACCTTCATCTGGCAGTTCCACCAAACGATCTAACCAGTTGCCTTTCATACGGTCGCTCATAAAAGATGAGCTTAAGTGCGGCAAGAAACGCGCCCACAATTTTGATGCTACGATTTTTGCTTCGGTATAGACCAACCAACGCGGCATTGAAGTGATGATGTCTGGGTCTTGGTGCGATGCCATGACATAGTCAAGATTGGTCAAACGGGTATATTTGTTTAATTCCATGGTCAGTGGTACATAGGTCAGGTCGCCACCTGGGTCTAGCACTGCGGCACGGTTATTATCAATGATCAGAAATTGGTTGGCCTGAACACCTTCACCTTTGACCAAACTGGTAAAACTAATACATTTATGTGTCCCATTATCAAATAAGACCTGCGATGTTGTACGGTCAAATGCCATAACCAATCCCCAATTTTTTCATTTTAAAAATAGATTTTCTATCACTGAATAACATATAGCTATTTATGGAAAGTTACAATAAATAAAATGGCTCAGATTATCTGAAATATCAGTGAATTGCAGTACCATTCACATAAATAAATCCCGAGCAGTTTGCTCAGGATTTATGCATTTTAATGAATAATTTAGAATAAATAATGTTGCGCCAAAGTCGACACACCAATAATTAGGAAAATCAGTGCACCAATTTTATGAATTAAAGCAATTGGCAATCGGGTCGCTAATTTATTACCAATAAATACCGCAGGTGCATTGGCCAGCATCATCCCCAAAGTGGTTCCAAGCATGACCCAAAACACGCTGTCATAACGTGCGGCTAAAGCCACTGTGGCAATTTGAGTTTTATCGCCAATTTCTGCCAAAAAGAACAATACAAAGGTCGCGCCAAATACACCGTATTTTTGCCACTTGTTGATGCTTTCAGTTTCATCATCTAGCTGGTCTGGAATAAGCATCCAAATCGCCATGCCAATAAAACCTAAAGACAAAATCCACAATAAAATTTCTGGGCTAAGTACCGTGGTAATCCACTGCCCTAAAACTGCAGAAAGTCCGTGGTTAATGAGTGTTGCCAGTAAAATAGCAACCAAGATTGGAGCAGGTTTACGAAAACGTGCCGCGAGTAATAAAGCCAATAGTTGGGTTTTATCACCCATTTCGGCTAAGGCGACAATGGCAGTCGAGATGAGGAATTCATACATGATGTTTTTCTCTGGCTAGCACACATACCAATGACCTATCCCTCCTGCTAGCCAAAATCTGCAGAGTGATAAATCAAAGGTCTTGCCAACAAAAGAAAGCTTGAAAAAGCAGACTTGGTTCTTTGCTATGATGACCATGTTCTGTGGAACAAATATGTTGACCATCACCTTTTTACTGCATTCAGTTGAAACAGAAATTAGTAAAAAGCGGCTACTCCCCAATGAAGTACAGCTATTCTAAACGGAATACTGCGGTTAAGCAAATTTAGCCGAATAACGGCAGTGACAAAAAACCCTGCCGCAGCAGGGTTTTATAAAGCTTTTCTGAGTTTAGAGCAGCAAGCTACGAATATCTGCCAACAATTGCGTCAGTTTATGGGTAAAACGTGCTGCATCTGCGCCATTAATCACCCGATGGTCATACGACAATGACAACGGCAACATCAAGCGCGGATCAAAACCTTCACCATTCCAGACAGGCTGCATGGTCGCTGGTGAAATACCCAAAATCGCAACCTGTGGCCAGTTCACTAACGGCGTAAATGCCGTACCACCAATCGAACCTAAACTGGTGATGGTAAAGTTTGCACCTTGTAAATCTTTAGGCGACAACTTTTTATCACGCGCTTTTTGACTCAACTCACCCAGTTCAATCGCAATTTGTTTAATCGATTTCTGATCTGGATTACGTAGTACAGGCACGGTTAAACCATCGGGGGTTGCCACCGCAATGCCCATGTGGATTTCTTTACGCAGCAGCACAGACTTTTGATCGTCTGCCAGATGCGCAGCGAAATATGGCTCATCTTTCAGCAAATGCGCTACTGCTTTGGCAATGAACGCCAAAATGGTCAAGCTAACACCTTCTTTTTTGAAGTTAGCTTTCAATTCACTGCGCCACGCTTCTAGCTCAGTAATATCGGCCAAATCAAATTGCGTGACTTGTGGGATGTAATTGTTCAGGGACAATTGCGGAATTGACACTTGTTGTAAGCGCGTCAAACCTTTTTCTTCCACGCCACCAAATGCAGTAAAGTCAGGCAGCTTTGGCAAACCTGTAACTTGCTGTGTTGTAGCAGCGACAGGAGCCGTCTGCGGCGCAGTAAGACGCGCTTTAACATAAGCCTTCAAGTCTTCTTTGAGTACACGTGCATGTGGGCCAGTGGCGTTTACATCGGCTAAAACGACACCCAACTCACGTGCCAGTTTACGCACAGCAGGGCCTGCATACACTTTTGCATTGGCTTCATGTTGCGCCTTGCTCAATTTATCTACATTCGTATGCGCACTTGCTGCAACTGTCGTGGTTTGTGCTGTAGATGCAGCACTGACTGCTGGCGATGCACTTGGTGCAGAGGCAACTTGCGCTGCCGCAACTGCTGCTGGTGCAGCTGCGCCTGCAGTTACTATCGTCACTAAGGCATTGCCCTGCGCAACACTTTGTCCTAATTCTACATGAATCGCTTGAATCACGCCTGCAGTAGTACTTGGCACTTCTACCGTAGCCTTGTCTGATTCCACCACAATCAAACTTTGGTCAGCGGCAACTGTATCACCTACTTGTACCAAAATTTCTGCCACTGTGGCTTTATCGACCCCTAAATCAGGCACTGCGACTTCAACCTGTGCTGATGCTGTTGTTTGTGGTGCAGATGCAGTTGCTGCGCTCGCTGTTGCAGCAGCCGCTTCTGCTGATGCCACTTGAGGTGTTTCCACCTGTGTGACTGCAGCAGCGGCGGTTTTCACTTTCAGAATCACCACACCTTCTTTTACGGTATCACCCGTATTGATTTGGATAGCGGTAACTGTACCCGACACCGTACTTGGCACTTCTACTGTAGCTTTGTCCGACTCCACCACAATAATGCTTTGATCCACATCAATCGCATCGCCCACTTGTACTAAAATTTCCCCAACAACGGCTTTTTCCACGCCAATGTCAGGTACTTGTACATCTACTTCTTGCGCAGTGTTTGATGTCGCTGAGCTTGGTGCTGCAGCGACCACTGGTTCAGCATCTTGCTTCGGTGCCGCGTCCACTTGGGCTTGCGGTGCAGCAACTTCTGTAGCAGCTGCCGTTTGAGCTTCAGTTTCCAATTCAATCAGCACCGCACCTTCAGTCACTTCATCGCCTTGTTGTACCAAAATACTTTTCACCACCCCTGCAACGGTGCTGGGTACTTCAACAGAGGCTTTGTCTGATTCCAATAGGACAATGCTGTCATCAACTGCAATCGTGTCGCCAACTTTGACAAGAATATCTGCAACAGTGGCTTTATCGACACCAATATCAGGCGTTTGAATTTGCATGATCAGTGCTCCTCTTTGTAGTCAGCAACCGCTTGTACTTCAGGAACCGCTTGCGGTGCCCACGCGACAGGACGATCTGTATCTAACTCAAATGTCGAGATTGCATCTTTGACCAAACGCGCATCGACTTCGCCTTCATCAGCCAGTTTTTTCAAGGTGGCTACCACAATGTGTGCAGCATCGACCCCAAAGTAGCTACGCAAGTTACCGCGGGTATCGGAACGACCATAACCATCGGTACCTAAGGCAACAAATGGACGATTGTCTGGCAAGTAACCGCGAATTTGCTCGCTATAGGCGCGCATGTGATCGGTAGCAGACACGACAATGCCATCTTTGCCACGTAACTGTTGTGAGATCCACGGCTCTTTGCTTTCTTCAGCCAATGGATGCAAACGGTTGTATTCTTCACACGCCATACCATCACGCGCCAATTCATTAAAACTGGTCACACTGTAGACATTCGAGTGGATTTGATACTCTTCACGCAAGATTTTCGCCGCTTTGATGACTTCACGCAAAATCACACCTGAACCTAGCAATTGAACCGTGGCTTTTTCATCTTCCTGCAGTAAATACATGCCGCGCTTAATGCCTTCTTCCACACCTTGTGGCATTTCAGGATGCTCGTAGTTTTCATTCATTACGGTGAGGTAATAGAACACGCGCTCCTGATTGACATACATGCGTTGCAAACCATCATGCACAATCACGGCAAGCTCATAACCAAAGCATGGGTCATAGGACACACAGTTTGGAATAGTATTGGCTAAAATATGCGAGTGACCATCTTGGTGTTGCAAGCCTTCACCATTGAGTGTGGTACGTCCTGCAGTGGCACCCAACAAGAAACCTTGCGCCTGTGCATCACCTGCCGCCCATGCAATATCCCCAATCCGCTGGAAACCAAACATGGAGTAATACATATACATTGGGATCATTGGTAAGTTATTGGTCGAATAACTGGTACCCAAAGCTGCCCAAGCACTCATTGCACCTGCTTCGTTAATGCCTTCTTGCAGCATGTGACCGTCTTTGGCTTCACGATAATGCATCAATTGTTCTTGGTCTTCAGGGGTGTATTTTTGCCCATGTGCGGCATAAATACCCAGTTGACGGAACATGCCTTCTAAACCAAAAGTACGTGCTTCATCGGGTACAATGGGTACCACACGGTCTTTAATGGCTTTTTCTTTGAGCAGGGCAGAAATCAAACGCACCATCACCATAGTGGTCGATTGTTCTTTGCCACCTGAACCTGCCAAGACTGAATCGAAAACTGATAATTCAGGAATTTGTAAAGCTTCGCTGTCTTTACGACGCGCAGGCAAATAACCACCCAACGCTTCGCGACGCGCTTTCATATATTTCAATTCAGGCGAATTTTCACTTGGACGATAGAACGGCACTTCTTCAAGTTGCTCATCGCTAAATGGCAAGTTGAAGCGGTCACGTACATATTTTAAAGAATCCAACTGCATTTTTTTGATTTGGTGGGTTTTGTTCACCGCTTCAATTTCATCAGACAAACCATAACCTTTGACAGTTTTGGCTAAAATGACCGTTGGCTGACCTTTGGCCTTACATGCTTCAGCATACGCCGCAAATACTTTGTATGGATCGTGACCACCACGGTTCAGGTTATCAATATCTTCATCGCTTAAATCTTTGACCAATTCTTTGGCTTCAGGATATTTACCAAAGAATTTCTCACGAGCGTATGCACCACCTTTCACTTGCAAGCGCTGATAATCACCATCCACCGCTTCTTCCATAATGGCTCTTAATGCACCTGTGTCGTCTTTGTCTAATAAAGCATCCCAATGACGCCCCCAGACCACTTTAATCACGCGCCAACCTGCGCCACGGAATAACGACTCAAGTTCTTGAATGATTTTACCGTTACCGCGTACAGGGCCATCTAAACGCTGTAAGTTACAGTTCACCACCCAAATCAGGTTATCTAGCTTTTCACGACCTGCCAGTGAAATTGCACCCAAACTTTCTGGCTCATCCATTTCACCATCGCCTAGATATGCCCAGACTTTACGGTCTTCTTCTTTAATCAAACCGCGGTTCATTAAATATTTTTGAATATGTGCCTGATAAATTGACATGATTGGACCCAGACCCATCGATACCGTTGGGAACTGCCAATAGTCAGGCATTAAATAAGGATGTGGATAGCTAGGTAAACCGTTACCGCCCACTTCACGGCGGAAATTATTTAATTGATCTTCGGTTAAACGCCCTTCTAAAAATGAACGGGCATAAATACCGGGTGCACAGTGACCTTGGTAGTAGATCATATCACCGCCAAAATGATCACTATTGGCACGGAAGAAATGGTTAAAACCAACATCATATAATGTGGCTGAAGATGCGAAACTTGCAAGGTGACCACCTAAATCATCACCTGTTTTATTGGCACGCAATACCATTGCCAACGCATTCCAGCGAATCAGGGCGCGAATACGACGCTCCATATCCTGATCGCCCGGCATGGCAGGTTGTTCTTCCACTGAAATGGTATTGAGGTAAGGAGTATTTAATCGCTGAATGGGTACATGCTTTGCAATTGCACGTTGGTACAGTTTTTCGAGTAAAAATGCTGCCCGTTCAGTACCCATATGTTGTAACACAGCATCAAAGGCGTCTTGCCATTCTTGGGTTTCTTGTGAGTCCGTATCACCGTAAAACGCCATAATTCACTATTCCTAAGCCTAATCGTATGCTTTATATGTATCATAATTTAGACTTTAGTAGATATGGCTAATCTTAAATGCATATCCTGCATACTATTTAGAAAATAAATAGTCATTGACACATTCTTACAGCAAATAACAAAAAACCGCCAATTTAGGCGGTTTTTTATACAATAAAGCAGATACTGCGTGTTATTATTTTTTTAGGTGATAAGTTGATGTCTGAAATGTCTCACTAGATTTCGCTAAAAGCTAAAACGTGAGTATAAAGAAAAGCGACCTTTGCCGCTTTAATTTCATGTTTTAATTTGTAGTTCGCGTGTAGTTTACAGTGAGTGTGGCTAGAGCATGAATTTCTAGCCAAAACATTACGGCAACATTGCTAAATAGGTAGAAGGGTTCTTACGTTGACCATCTTTCACTACTTCATAATGTAAGTGAGGACCTGTACAACGACCTGTACAACCCACGTTGGCAATATGTTCGCCTGCATCTACACGGTCACCCACACGTGCAATTAAACGTGAAGCGTGTGCGTAGCGCGTGATATAACCATTACCGTGGTTAATTTCTACATATTGACCATAACCTGTGCCCCAGCCTGACTTGGTCACAATACCTGGGCCAGTCGCATAAATTGGAGTACCGCTTGGTGCAGCAAGGTCTAAGCCAGAATGGTTTTCAGCACGACCACTCATGACACGACCGCCATAGTTCGAGCTAATACGTGCATTTGGTAATGGATGTGACACTAACCAAGCATAAGGATTTGAAGAAGCAAAACGGGTGCTGGTATTGGTACCGTATTTTTTTGCTAAAGACGCATTGTTTAATTCTGTAGTCTTTTCACGAAGCTTAACGGTCATCTGCGTTTGTGCAGGAACATCAATGTCTTGTGTTTCTGTATAAGAACCTTGTGACAAGGTGCGGGTTAATTGCTCAATACGATCAGTCGATGAATTTTGAGAATCTAACTCAACTAAATCAGCAAATGCGACAGATGCTGCCGAAGCTGCCAGTGAAAACGCTAATAAAATACGGCGCGAATGCATAAAAAAACCTCTTAACTGTTCTTACTTGAAGTTCCTTGTGATCTCTTCCTTGATATCTACTGAAAGGAGCGCATAAGATTAGGGCATAAACATGAAGGAATGATGTATGTCCGAACCTGTGAATCTCTTTCAACAAACAAGAAAACACATAAAAACAGGAAACCTAACGTTTCTCTCAACCCAAGTTGCTGCATGGCAGAAACTTGGCAAACTTATTCAACCTTTACTGCCGCAACCAGAGCAATGGCAGGTGGTTTGTTATCAACAAGGTGTCTTAACCATTACTGGAACGAATCAAGCGATGGTCAGTCAACTTGCTTATTTGCAAAAGCAATACATTACTCAACTGTCACAACTGCATGAACTGAAAGACATACAAAAAATTCAAGTTCGTTTAAGAGTTGAATCTCAAACGCCCCCAAAAAGCGAAAAGCCTTTAAGAACACTTAGTCCAGAAACTCAAGATATGTTACGAGGTGCTGCTGACTTTGTGAGCGACCCTAAGCTTAGCCAAGCTTTGTTACGTTTGGCAAGCAATAAAAAATAATTGTTTGCAGAAAACACCAAAAACTCGCGCTCAAATTTGTGATGAAATTCACATATTATTGTTGTTACATTATAACGTAGTAAGAAAAGACAATGACTTATGTCACATGCACAAAAGTGATCGGGCAAGAATTTATGTCATCAAATGTTACAATTTCATAACTGCTTGGATCGCTCTGAACATTGCGTAATAACTGATTATTTAAGGCATGTCCTGATTTATAACCATCAAACTTGGCAATAATTTGATGTCCAAGCAAGTACAAATCCCCCACAGCATCTAAAATTTTATGCCGTACAAACTCGTCCGAGAAGCGCAAACCTTCTTCATTGACCACGCCTGTATCATCTACCCCAATGGCATTATCTAAACTCGCACCCAAAGCCAAATTATTGGCTTTTAAATAGTCCAAATCTTTCATAAAGCCAAAAGTACGTGCGCCACTGACTTCATAGACAAAGGTTTCTGTAGAAAAATCGATGGTGGCAGACTGATATTCTTTTTTAAAGGCAGGATGATCAAAGTCGATGGTGAAATTGAGCTGAAAACCTTCATGCGGACTGAACACCGCACGTTTATCGTCAATTAAAGCTTCTACAGGTTTTAAAATTTTGATGAACTTTTTCGCAGCATCCTGTTCTTTTAAACCACCCTGCATCAACAAATAAATAAAAGGCCCTGCACTGCCGTCCATAATGGGCACTTCAGAGGCAGACACTTCAATAATCAAGTTATCAATGCCCAACCCTGCAATTGCACTCATAACATGCTCAATAGTGCCAACTTTGGCATTATCCTGAACCAAATTCGAGCACATAAATGCTTCTTGAATCAGCATGGCATCGGCTGGAATATCGACAGGCGGATTTAAATCGATACGACGAAACACAATTCCCCCATCGGCATGATGCGGCACAAAGTTGATCAATACTTTTTGACCACTGTGCAGACCAATACCGCTCGCCTTGACGACACGTTGTAGGGTACGTTGTTTCAGCATGTTCTCAATTCATCTAAATTTTAAAACCGCTATACGTTAGCATATTTAGCCATTGATAAAAAACAAAAAAGGCAGTTTAAAACTGCCTTTTCCCGATCACACAATGAAATTGAGGATCTTGGCTTATTTACGCTGCTGATTTTTCAAATAGTCTTGAATACTCATTGGCGTTGGACGCGCAGAGCCTGATGTTGTTGTCGCACTAATTGCAGGCGCAGTTTCTGCCTGCTGACGCTGAATTGCAGGCACATCATCTTCTTCTACTGCCGCTATTGGTGCTGCAGAAGTGGTTTGTGTCACGGTGCGTTTTGCAGGCTCTGGTGTATCGCCTGTGTTACGCGCTAAACCAGTAGCAATAACAGTCACGCTAATTTCGTCACGCGCTTCAGGATCAAATACCGTACCGTAGAATACTTGGGTTTGTTCGGTATCTGAAAGTTGATGAATCACGTCCATGATCTCTTCGATTTCACCGAAGGTCACATCATCACCACCCGTTACGTTAATCAACAAGCCTTTGGCATTGGCAATGGTTACGCTATCGAGCAATGGGCTACGAATCGCTTGTTCAGCCGCTTGACGCGCACGGTTTTCACCACGACCTGAACCAACACCCATCATCGCATAACCGCGCGTACTCATCGCAGTTTTCAAGTCAGCAAAGTCTAGGTTGATGTGACCTGGACGTACCACCAAATCAAAAATACTGCGTACACCGTTCAACAAAACGTCATCGGCTTTTTTATACGCATCTTTCATTGAAATGTCGCGGTAAACTTTCATTAAACGCTGGTTTGGAATAATGATTAAAGAGTCTACATGCTGTTCTAATGCCGCAATCCCTTTTTCCGCAGAAAGTAAGCGACGCTTACCCTCAAAGTTAAATGGCGTAGTCACCACACCAACAGTCAAAATGCCCATTTCTTTGGCAATTTCAGCCACAACTGGCGCAGCACCTGTACCTGTACCACCGCCCATCCCTGCAGTCACAAACACCATGTCTGTGCCTTCAAGTTGCTGACAGATCAGCTCGCGGCTTTCTTCCGCTGCAGTTTGACCCACTTGAGGATCACCGCCCGCGCCTAAACCACGTGTGCTTTGCTCACCTAGCTGGATTTTGAATTGCGAATTCATGCGATCCAATGCTTGTTTGTCCGTATTGGCACAAACAAATTTTACACCCTGAATATCCGACTCAAGCATGTGCTGCACAGCGTTACCACCTGCACCACCCACACCAAACACAGTGAAACGGGCTTGACCGTTGCTATCGGTTTGATCATCTATAAATTCAAATGAGGCCATGACCTTTAGATTTCCTAATACGTTATTGGCAGTCACTTAAGCCCGTATACTGCCTTGATCTTCATAAAAATTATTTTTAAGAATGCTGTTCAACTTCTGGCTTGTCAAGTACCAGTGATGATCCGTACAACTTCCTAACAATATTCCCAAAAAACTCAACTAAAAAATAGATTTTAACTTTTCGTTCAAGCCAGACCATGCCCGTCCGACACGCCCCCAAACCGATAAGGTTTCAGGGTCTTCATGTTCTACAATCGTGTCTTGAGTATAGTTTTGACTATAAAGCAATAAGCCTGAAGCTGTTGCATATTGTGAACGGCGTAAGGCGGCCTGATGCGGTTCATCGGCATAAACTTGTGAAGGATGATTCCCCAAGTGTGCCGAAACACCCAACATACGACGTACCAAGCTGATCATGCCTTCAATTTGTGAGGCATCACCCGCCAAAACCACACCATGATATAAACCATGAATGGCACCGCTCTTTTCGAGTTCCTGACGAATTTGTGCAAAAATTTCTTCATAACGCGCAATAATAATTTCCGCCAGTTCAATACGGCTAATGGTTTGCGGCCCATCAATGCCCTGAATCTGAATCATGTGATCAGGTTTGACCACTTTCATATCTACACAGCCATACAATAGCTTAATCCGTTCAGCTTCTTCAGTTGTGGTTTGTAACACCGCTGCAATATCGCGGGTGACATGCTCACCACCACGCTGCAAAGTGTGTGCCAAGGCCAAACGTCCATCTAAATAAACTGCAATACTGGTCGTACCTGCGCCAATATCTACCAGACACACACCGTATTCTTTTTCATCTTTAAGCAGACTGGCTTCTGCAGTGGCTAAATTTGACACCACCATTTTTTCGACACCAATATTGGCACCTTTTAAAGCACGGTCTAAATTCTGCATGGTGCTAATAGGCAACATCATCAATTGATAATGCCCCGTCATGCTATGTGCTGACATACGAATTGGGTTTTGTACCCATTCACCCGAATCATCTAAATCGAAACCGAGTGGTACTGCACTCACCAAATAATGGTCTGAGGTGAGGTGACTGGCTTTGGCCAAGTCCAAGGCGCGTACCACTTCACTGGTGGTAATGGTGTGATCACTACTTTCAATAGGTGTGCGACCTGAAGCATAAAAGCTTTTTAGCTCTGCACTAGGAATAGAAATCCATGCCGAATGCACACGGCATTCCGCCATATCTTCCGCTTCTTGCACGGCATTTTTAATTGCAGTAATCACTTTATCGAGACTGACAATTTTTCCCTTACTCATGCCTCGATTACGTGCGGTGGCCATACCAATGACTTGGATATTGTCTGGCGCATGGACCTTAGCAATCAAAACTGAAACTTTGTGCGTCCCAATGTCAATCGCAACAACCGAGGGAACAGCTTCACTCATTTATTCACTACCATTACCAGTATGTTTAATTTATGGCTTAATGCCTCTATTTTTTTAAAGCCCAATATTATGGCTTTGCTCTTATTCCCTCTGCAATGCTTGTGTCATCAATCGTTACAACAAAGTGACCATTTGCAATTTTTGGCGGAATTGAGTTTTTCCATTGAATGGCTAAACCATTGCGATAACGCAAATCGATGGCGGATATTTTAGACCATACAG
Source organism: Acinetobacter sp. ANC 5045 (assembly GCF_004331005.1). Taxonomy (NCBI): domain Bacteria; kingdom Pseudomonadati; phylum Pseudomonadota; class Gammaproteobacteria; order Moraxellales; family Moraxellaceae; genus Acinetobacter; species Acinetobacter sp. ANC 5045. The sequence goes on from NZ_SJNS01000006.1 coordinate 60,133, forward strand.
GTTTCAAATCACTTTGTGCAAGATGCCCCAAGCGCTGCAGCTTACTCATGGTTTGATCTTTATCTACAATAACACGTAGACCTGAATCAAACTGCATAAACCACGTCATACGTTCTGTTAAATATAGTTCTTTTAAACGATCGTTGACGGGTAAGAATAATTGGTTAATTTCATTATAACGACGCATCATCATTTTAGATTGATGCGTTGGCCCGTGTAATAACGGTAAATGTTGATTATTTTGTGGCGTGACCTCGGTAAAGACTTCACCGCTGTCACTGAGCAAACGACCTGTCCCCCAACGTGCAATTGGATGACGCGGCATAACCCGCACACGAATAGCGTTCGGCCACGCACGTGAAACCACCACTCGATCTACCCAAGACAACTCCAAAGCGGTATCGCGGATTTGCTCTAGGTCAGAGGTGAAATAGTTCTTGGTCATTACAGGGTTCACATGCGTCATCACTTGGCGGTGTTCCGCATCTGAACGTGTACCCACTACATCTAGCTTGGCAATTTGTGCATCGGTCATGACTTTGTATAGCCCGTACGCACCCACTGCCAACACGAGCACCGCAACGCACAGCATTACCCAACCGCCAAAATGAATCAGCTTTTCTTTGGCTGTTGGCGGTTTGTCATGAATCGAGGTAATCGCTGCCCGTTTACGGCGCAAGGATGCAGGAAGTTGAGCCATATTTAGTGTGCTTCACCTGTAAGGGTTTGTGCCAAAATTGCCACACACAGCTCATCAAAACTATAGCCGACTGCATTTGCCGCTTTCGGAACTAAAGAGTGGCTGGTCATTCCCGGCACGGTATTCACTTCCAATAGCCAGAAATTGCCGTTCTCATCTTGCATGGCATCAATACGACCCCAGCCACTTGCACCCACGGCTTGGAAGGCACGTAATGCCAAAGCTTGTAACTGTTGCTCTTCGGCAGTGCTTAAACCACACGGAATACCGTATTGCACATCATTACGTTGATATTTGGCTTCATAATCATAGAACGCCACATCTTTCGGTGGTTCTAAACGAATAATCGGTAAAGCCTGACCATTTAACAGCACGATGGTAAATTCACGTCCTGTAATCCATTTTTCAGCCATAACAATAGCGTCATGTGCAGTTGCTTTCGCTACAGCATCGGCAAAGTCTTCTACTTTTTCGACTTTGCTCATGCCAATACTTGAACCTTCATGTACAGGCTTGATGATGAGTGGTAAACCCAATTCGGCAACCACGTCTTCAATATTGGAATCTTTGCTAACAATACGATATAGCGCAGTTGGCAAGTCAGAACCTTGCCAAATTTGCTTGGTCTTCACTTTGTCCATGCCAATGGCTGAACCTTGCACGCCCGTACCCGTGTATGGAATATTCAACCATTCCAAAACACCTTGAATTTGACCATCTTCACCACCGCGCCCGTGTAACACAATAAAGGCACGATCATAATTGACCAATTCGGTCACGCTACGTGTTTGTGGATCAAATGCTTCTGCATTGACCCCAGAACGTAGCAGTGCTTCGAGTACTGCTTGACCGCTGTCTAGAGAAACCTCACGCTCAGCAGATTTTCCACCCAATAACACGGCAACTTTGCCGAACTTTGAAGCATTTGACACGTTTATATCCTTAAACTTTAAACTGGTCGATCAAATTCAAACATCACAGGTTGTGATTATTTTAAATATAAATGGTTTTGTGCAAGCTCGATTGAAATCGCCCCCACATTACCTGCACCTTGGGTCAATAACAAGTCATTGGCCTGTAACACTTGTTTCACAATATTCGGTAGGTTGCCGTCATTTGGATCGACCAAAATTGGCTCAACCTGACCACGCAAACGAATACTGCGTGCCAAAGTACGGCTATCTGCGCCAACAATTGGTTTTTCACCCGCAGGATAAACATCGAGCAATAACAATTGATCGACTTGTGACAACACTTCCACAAAGTCATCAAAACAGTCACGGGTGCGACTAAAACGGTGTGGCTGGAACAACATCACCAAACGGCGATCAGGATGACTTTGACGCGCAGCTTTAATGGTGGCTTCCACTTCTTTCGGGTGATGTCCGTAGTCATCTACCAATTTCACATTGCCGTCTGCTACCTCAAACTCACCTTGTACTTGGAAACGACGACCGACACCGCTAAAGCCTTCTAAAGCACGGCAAATTGCACCATCAGAAATGCCTTCATCGGTGGCAATTCCAATTGCAGCCAAGGCATTCAATACGTTATGCAGCCCCGGTTGATTCACCGTCACGCGTAACGGTTCGCGGTCTTTACGCAGTACAGTAAAGTGTGTGCGCATGCCGTCTTGATCAACATCAACGGCACGAATATCGTTGTCTTCATTAAAACCATAGGTCAATACAGGGCGCCCGATACGCGGCATGATTTCACGAATATTGGCATCATCACCACACACCACAGCCAAACCGTAGAATGGCAGTTTGTGCAAAAATTGAATAAAGGTATCTTTTAAGGTATCGAAACTACCACCATAGGTGTCCATGTGGTCGGCATCAATATTGGTCACCACAGCCGCCATTGGCTCTAGGAATAAGAACGATGCATCAGATTCATCGGCTTCTGCCACGATATAACGGCTAGCACCCAATGCTGCATTGACCCCAGTACGGTTTAGCAAACCACCAATCACGTAAGTTGGATCCATGTTTTCTTCGGCCAACATACAGGTGATTAAACTGGTAGTGGTGGTTTTACCATGTGTACCCGCGACTGCAATACCATGACGGTAACGCATCAACTCGCCCAGCATTTCAGCACGACGCACCACAGGAATACGGGTGTCAATTGCTGTTTTAATTTCTGGGTTTTCTGGGTCAATTGCAGTAGACACCACCAACACATTGGCGCCTTTAATATTCTCTGCCGCATGCCCAATATAAACCTTGATGCCGTTTTCTTCTAATTGCGCTGTGGTTTTTGAAGCTTTGATGTCTGAACCCGACACTTTATAGCCTTGGTTTTTCAAGACTTCGGCAATACCACACATCCCCGCGCCACCAATACCCACAAAATGAATGTGTTTGATACGGCGCATTTCAGGCACTTTGATTAATTTTTTCGCTTGATCAGCGGGTGTAGATGGAGACATATTTTACTCGAACAATGCTTGAATAAGACGAACCACGTGTTGAGTTGCATCAGGCTGCGCCTGCTGACGGGCTTTGACCGCCATTTCAGACAACAATTGACGATTCATTAACGGGGTTAATAATGTTGTTAAACTTTCAGGTGTCATGCTGGCTTGCGGACAGATTTTTGCTGCACCAAGATCGGCTAAAAACTTGGCATTGGCAGTTTGGTGATCATCCACCGCACTAGGCAATGGTACAAATACTGCTGCAACACCTGCAGTCGCGACCTCGGTTACCGTGAGTGCGCCCGCACGACAAATAATTAAATCGGCATCACTATAGGCTTTGGCCATATCTTCAATAAAAGGCTGTACCTCAACCTGTAAATGGTCAGGCTTGTGTGCATAACGTGCCTGCGTCGCTTCGGCATGGTTTTGCCCACATTGATGATAAACATCTAAAGCGACATTTAGTTGCTTTAACGTTTCAGGTACACATTCATTTAAGGCTTGTGCACCTAGTGAACCACCCACAATTAAAATACGAATTGGCAAGCCTGCTTTTTCACGTTCCTGATAGCGCCATGCAGGGCTTAAGGTCGCAGTGATTTCTTCACGAACAGGGTTGCCTGTGGTGACAATTTTATTACTGTTTGGAAAGGTATTTGGGAAAGCCTGACACACGGTTTTTGCCACACGTGACAATTGAGTGTTGGTAAAACCCGCAACTGCATTTTGTTCGTGAATCAGCACAGGAATACCCAAAGCACGTGCTGCCAAGCCACCCGGCCCTGCCACATAACCACCAAAACCTGCAACAGCATCAACTTTTAATTGCTTCATGTAACGCACAGCACTGAGCGTTGCGCCTAAAATTTTAAATGGTGCAGCCAGTTTACGGATCAAACCGTTGCCACGTACACCTTGAATATTAATTTGGTAAATTGGGATATTATGATTTTTAAGCAGACGATTTTCCATGCCCGTTGGGGTCGCCAACCATGACACTTGAATCCCTTGTTGCTGTAATTGTTTTGCGACGGCCAAAGCGGGAAAAACATGTCCACCTGTACCTGCGGCCATCATCATGACATGTTTAGGCTGTTGTTGCTGTGCGTCAGTCACGGTTTAATTCTTCAACTCAAAATAAGGCAAATAAAAATCTTGTATAAGCTATCAATTGTAATCACAAACGCATGGGCTTTAAAGGTTATTTACTTTTTTTCACCAAGTGCTTGATTGTTTTTTTCTACAGATTTTCAAGTTTAAACTAGTTTTATTATTAATCTACGGAAAATGTTAAGTTTTATTCAATTTTACCTGCTTTGATTGATCTATTTTGCAAAGTGTTTAAGTTGTTTTTTGTATCCACGTCTCTAAAAACAAGGCCGCTTTCAAATAGAAAACGGCTTTTGTATTGATACAGTGAGCATAAAGCCCAAACTTAGTTGGGACGACCTGCTTCAAGTACGGTAAATAAATCATCGGCAATGGATGTACCAAACTGTGCATCAATTTCACGAATACACGTTGGACTGGTCACGTTGATTTCAGTGACATAGTTGCCAATCACATCTAATCCGACAAAAACCAAGCCTTTTTCACGTAAAAATGGCCCGACTTTGGCGGCAATGGCTTTGTCATTTTCAGTCAATGGACGTGCTTCGCCTAAACCACCTGCAGCTAAGTTGCCACGCACTTCGCCATTTTGTGGAATTCGTGCCAAACAATAAGGCACAGGCTCACCATTAACCATGAGGATGCGTTTATCACCATCTACAATTTCTGGAATATAGCGCTGCGCCATGATTGGCTGAGTGCCGTTGTTGGTCAGAATTTCAATGGTTGAGCCAATATTGACCCCATCTTGGTACAAACGGAAAATTCCCATGCCGCCCATGCCATCGAGCGGTTTAACGATCACATCACCATGTTGCTGAATAAATTCACGAATCAGGCTTTGTTGTGACGTGACCAATGTCGGAACTTGTAGTTCTGGGAATTGAGTCGCAAACAGCTTTTCATTACAGTCACGCAGGCTTTGCGGCTTGTTGATGATCCATGCGCCTTCGCGTTCAGCTTGCTCTAAAATATATGTGGTATAAACGAAATTCATGTCAAAAGGCGGGTCTTTACGCATGAGAATGACATCATAATCAGCTAAGGATTCTTTGCGTTTTTCGCCCAATTCGTAATAATGGTTATAATCTTCAAAGACTTTGAGCGATGCAATCAGACCAAATGCCTTGCCCTGATCAATATATAAGTCTTGCTGTAATGCATAGCCCAAGGTATGCCCACGACGGCTTGCCGCCCATAACATCGCCATGGTTGAGTCTTTTTTCAAATTGACACTTTCGATGGGATCCATCACAACAAGTACGCGCATATTTCGGTGCTCTTTTGAAGAATTGAATAAGCAAAAGTATAGCGGAGTTTGGCTTTGGTTTTGCTGCAATTTTCGTAACGCTTTATCCACGATCATCATGCACTTAGGAGTATGCGATGCAACAAGCGATTATTGGTTTTCATTTAGATGAAGAAAATGATTGGGTCGCAGATTTGGCCTGCGGTCATGGGCAGCATGTGCGGCATAATCCACCGTGGCAAAACCGCCCGTGGGTAATCACAGAGCAAGGGCGCAAGGAAAAGTTGGGGGTGATGCTGGAGTGTAAGAAGTGTGAGGAGGAGACACCAATCTAAATCACTGTCTCCTTAGTGTCTCCGATACAATAATATTTCTCAATTAAATTTGTTACATCCAAAACAATTTAAAGGGGAAACTGAAATGCCAAAATTAACTAAAGAACTCGTAGTAAACTGGCATATTACAGAAGCATGCAACTACAAGTGTGATTATTGCTTCGCAAAATGGGATAGCGATAGTAAAGAGGTTTTGCACTCTCAAATAAAAATTGAAACTCTAATTGAGCAAATTGAAAACATTAGACATATATTAAACAAATCAAGTCAAACCGTTTATTTTGATCAATTACGTCTCAATTTAGTCGGAGGCGAGACTTTTCTTTATATGAAACAATTGAAAAATATTATCAATTTATCAAAAAAGTATAATTTCAGGCTTTCTGCGATTACTAATGGCAGTCTATTCAATGAAATTGATATGAAGTTTATTGCTCAGAATTTTTCGTCATTAGGTATTAGTGTAGATTCTATAAATGAATACACCAATTTAGCTATTGGACGTACATCTAAGCAAAATACCTTTAATCCGTCTCAAGTTTTAACAGCTATCAATAAAATTAAAAAGTATAACCCTATGATAGAAATAAAAATTAATACTGTCGTCAATAAGCTCAACGCATCTGAGGATTTAAGCTACTTTATTTCTCAAATCCAACCTAATAAATGGAAAATTTTTAAACTTTTACCTGTTTATTCAAATAAATTAGATATCACAGAGCAAGAGTTTCATCAATTTATTGAAAAACACTCAAGCTTCAAGTCTATTATCAGTTCAGAGAATAATAATGACATGACTGAATCATATTTAATGATTGATCCACTAGGACGTTTTTTTCAAAATGGTTACACGAGTGGGTATAAATATAGTTCTCCATTATGGCAAGTTTCAGCAGAAACTGCATTAAAGCAAATAAAATTTGATTCTCAAAAATTTGTCAATCGTTATAAAAAAATCTTTTAATTAAAAAGTTAGAAGAAGCTCTTAAACTCCATAAGAGCTTTTTTTTCATCCCAAGAACACTCTTGTTCTAATAACTTAAATTCCATAAATACAATATATTTTTTAAACTCATCAATTGTTTCCTGACTGATACTCTGATTCATCATGCGATGTCTAGCTTTTTGTACTCTTTTGTAAAAACTTTCCCCTCGATTTTTCACATCAAATTCAGAACAAAATTCTCTTAAATTACCTTTATAACATTGCTCTAGAAGAGTATTAAATTTATCGGTAACCTCTGTACTGCTGCCTACCACTTCGGCATTCCCCCTGTGATCGATTCATATAATATTGTGTAGATTTCACCACTTTGTCATAATCAATTTGAATAAGCTTATTTATCGCACATTCACAATACTGTTCTGTTTCTAACAAGCTTAAATTGGATGTTTGGAATATTCTAGCCTCACATGCTTTTTCAAATTTTTGAATATTTTTATCCGTCCATGAATTATTATCTACCAAACTTTTATATCCCATAAAAGCTACTGGCAACCCTATTAATGTAGCCCAAATCCAATTTTTATACTTATGCTGTTTTTCTGTACCATAGAACATTAAATGGGATTGACAACCGCCACATTGGTAAAGACCTGTTTTTCGAGAGTCGATGATTAACCTGTTATCACGTCCACATTTCGGGCAACGTATATACGCATACTTTTCTAATTCAGACATAATAAAAATAAAAAAAGGGTGATAAAACACCCTATTTTATATAAAAAATAATGATTTAGATACCATACTTCACACGGTATGCTTCCATTTTCGCCAAGGCCTCTTTTTCACCTTTGACATCTAAATAATTCATTAAATCTTTCATGGTAATTAAAGCATGCACAGGAATTTCCAACTCTTTTTGCACTTCCTGAATAGCAGACAAATCGCCCTGACCTTTTTCTTGACGGTCTAAAGCCACCAATACGCCCGCAATTTGTGCGCCTGCATTTTTCAAAATAGTCACCACTTCACGAATAGCCGTACCCGCAGTAATCACATCATCAATAATCCAAACTTTTTTGCCCTCAACCGCAGCACCCACCAACACACCGCCTTCGCCATGATCTTTGGCTTCTTTACGGTTAAACCCCCACGGCACACTTACGCCATGATTTTGCGATAAAGCCACTGCTGTAGCTGCCACAAATGGAATACCTTTATAGGCAGGCCCGAAAATAACATCTACATTTTTGCATTGCATGAGTTGATCTGCATAGCCCGAAGCCAATAGCGATAAAGCTTCGCCATCATTCAACAAACCTGCGTTAAAAAAATAAGGACTCACACGACCCGATTTTAAAGTAAACTCACCAAATTTAAGCACACCACGTGATAAGGCGAGTTCGATAAAAGCTTGCGGGTTAAATTGAGCTGGCGATGTCATGAGGTGCTCCAAATTAATACATTGAGGTAAGACCTGAGCATGATACCAAAGAGTAGCTATCCGAGTGATCAAAAAATTCTTCGAGTGGTTTCAATTAACGTCAATGGGTTGCGTTCATCGGTAAGCAAAGGCTTACTCGAATGGTTGGAAAAGTCTGAAGCAGACGTGATTTGCATGCAGGAAAGCCGCATCACACACGCCCAATGGACCGATAAATTTAAGCCAGAAGGCTGGCACACGCATCTTTTCCCTGCAGAACGTGCAGGTTACGCAGGAACAGCCATTTATAGCCGTTTGCCCTTTGTTTCTGTGCAAAATGGTTTAGGCTTTGAATTGGCCGATTCTCAGGGTCGCTTTATCAGTGCTGAATTTGATGTAGGACTGGATCACCCAATTTACATCTGTTCACTGTATTTGCCTTCTGGCTCTTCGGGTGAAGAAGCGCAAATGCGGAAAGATCACTTTTTAGAAGAGTATCAAAAAATTCTAAAACAGTGGCGTGAAGACAATAAATCGATCATTGTCTGTGGCGATTACAACATTGTGCATAAGCGCATTGATATTAAAAACTGGTCAGGTAACCAAAAGTCTTCAGGTTGCTTACCGCATGAACGTGCATGGTTAGATCATATTTATAATGACTTGGGCTATGTCGATACCTTCCGTGAAGTACGCCATGAAGCAGAGTTGTATTCTTGGTGGTCAAATCGCGGGCAAGCCCGTGCCAAGAACGTTGGTTGGCGGATTGATTATCATGCCTGTTCACCCGACTGGAAAGCACGCACTGTCAATGCTTGGGTGTATAAAGAAGAATGGTTTAGTGACCATGCTCCCGTGATTATTGATTATAAGATTTAGGGTCTATTGACATTTCATAAATGGTTTGCGCTGTAGGCTAAAACTGAGCAGATCAGGCATGAAACGCAGGGAATAGTGGATCTATTGCCAAGTTTCATAACGCAATCTGAGAAAGTTTTAGCCACAGCCTGAGCAAAAACAAGCACTGCTTTGTTTGCAGCGCAAGGCGCAGCGAAGGACGAGCATATTTTTTTGCTGCTATTGCGTTATGTGCCAGTCATTTAGAATGGCTAAATTTCCTGTCCCATGCCTTATATCAGCTAAAAATATGCGTCGTCGCAAACATAGACGAATTGTCAATAGTCCCTTATTCACACAAATTTCACAGCCTATATGAGTGAACAATTGTTCACTCAACTGAGGTTCAATTCGCACATAATCTGTCGACTTTGTGTATTTATCTTCAAGTCGATTCAGCGCATTATTGCATCACGGCAAAGGGACAGTCAGGATGACACAAAAGGATTGGAAGCCGAAGGATGGAAAGTAAACTAACTGGTTTTGGTTAGTTTCAAGGATGTAACAATGGACGTTAAAATGAGACCCGCATAATCAGGATGATTAAATGCGGGTTTTCTCTTTTTATCATCTTATTTTCTGTTTTGCGCTGTTACTGTTGTTCTTCACTGTATTTTTTATTTTCACTAAAGTCTGTTCTTATCAAGTTTTTCATTTTTTTCTGTTTATGCGTCCCATTTTAGAGCGATCAAGTGTCAATTTGGTGACATCGGTATGACGTATTGATGACACATACCATTTAAACAGCCAATCATTGTTCACTGCAAGTTTCTAGCACTTAGCGCTGTTTTGGGCTAGGCTATAGCCAGTTTGATGATATTAACGTGAAAAAAATATGTTAAAAATTTATGGGATTAAGAACTGCAATTCAATGAAAAAAGCCTTCGATTTACTCAATGAATTGGGGCTAAGTTATGAGTTTCACGATTATAAAAAACAAGGGATCGATGCCGACACTGTCAAAAGTTGGTTAGATGCGCTTGGGCAAGATGTAGTACTGAATAAAAAAGGCACCACTTGGCGCAAACTCAGCGAAGCAGAACAGCAAGCTGCTTTGGCCAGTGAAGCCAACTTAATTGAAGCACTTTGCACTCACACCAGTTTAATTAAACGTCCTGTCTTAAAAACTGAATCAGGCTTTATTGCGGGTTTTGATGAAGCGGCTTATCGTGCTTTAGGTTAAGTTTAAAAAAATACCAATAAAAAACCTGCTCACATGGAGCAGGTTTTTTTATATCCTGTGCAATATGATTTCAACTGCACAGGTGGAATACATGCTTAGTTCGCACGAATCCATGTTTGGTTACGACCCAATGCCGCTACACCAATGAAACCACGCAATTCCAGTTTCTTACCACCATCGGCAAGCTTACCTTTTAGCTTGTAGGTTTTACCTGTTTGCGGGTCAAGAATTGAACCACCATCGTAGCTCGTGCCGCCTGTATTTTTCAGACCGCGAACAATGGTCAAACCTTTGAGTGATTTGTTGTGATACGGACCTTCACATTTTGTACAGGCATTTTCTTCACCAGGCGTTAAAATTGACTGAATGCTTGCGGTTAAAGTTCCATTTTTTTGCTCAGTAAATCTTACCGTGGCTTTGGGTTGTTTGGTTTTGTCGTCAATTGTTTTCCAAACTGTGCCGTTAAGCGGATCTGCAGCATTGGCCAAAGCGCTTAAACCTAACAGCCCGAATGCAAGTGCAATTTTTTTCATTGTTTTGTTTCCCTGGTCTACTATCAGACAACTTTATTATTAAAAAGTCACAACAAATTTGCAATTTTTGAATGTGACCGTTTAGTGTACCCTTGTAAATTATGTTGGTAAATACACAAATATCCGATCAAATAAAGAACAAGATGGAAAAATCATGAAGATTAACCCCATGTGGAAACAAATTATTACAGAGCAGTTTTTAAAAACCACCATTCGCAAACCAAGCCAATTTAATTTACCCCCCAATTCTGTACGTTTTGCACTAGAACAAATGTGCCGTTTATTTCCCATGCAAAAGTCGGTGCAGGTACGCGCGCTGCGTTTAGCAGGTCTGCATGCCGAAGAATTAAAACCACAGAATGCTGCAACACAGCTCATTTTTCATATTCATGGCGGGGCTTTTTTTCTGGGTTCGTTAAATACCCATCGAGCATTTTTGAGTCAAGTTGCGGCACGCACCCAAATGCAAGTGATTCATGTCGATTATCCGCTTGCACCTGAGCATCCTTTTCCACATGCTTTGGAAGCCGTGTTTGATGTCTATCAAAGTCTGTTGGCGCAAGGTATACACGCCAAAGATATTATTTTGTCAGGAGATTCTTGCGGTGCAAATTTAGCGTTGGCGCTAGCTTTAAAAATACGTGATGAGCAATTGCCGCAAGTGAGTGGCTTAATGCTGCTGTCACCATTTTTAGATTTAACCCTCACCAGTGAATCCTTGCGTTATAACAGCAAGCATGATGCCCTGCTGTCAATTGAAACGCTGGAAACAGGCATTGATTACTATGTACCGCCTGAACTTGATCGGGCAGACCCGCAAATTTCGCCATTGTTTGATGATTTACATGAATTACCACCAGTTTTAGTACAAATTGGCTCTAAAGAAATTTTGCTGGATGATGCAACACGTTTTAAAGAAAAAGCCGAACAGGCAGGCGTAGAAGTGCATTACAAACTCTACACGGGTATGTGGCACAATTTTCAAATGTTTTCACCGTGGTTTGAAGAAGCCAAACGTGCATTGGCAGATTTAGCAGAGTTTGCACATCGGCAAGATCAGAGCTAAGTTCAACCATAACAAGGCTTTGCTAACCAACCCTTTTAGCCGATCCATCTATATAAAAAAAGCTCAGCACCCTCAAGGCACTGAGCTTTTTTTATTGAAATAGTGGGTTAAATCGCCTGAATTTTTTGCATCGCATTGGCAACAGCTTGGTCTTTAAATTCCGACATACTCACCCCTTCAGCGCGAATAATTTCTACATCATTCACCCCTGTAAAGTTGAAGATGGTTTTCAAGAAATCTTCCTGAAAATCGGCAGGGCTGTTATCACCATACACACCGCCACGGCTACTGGCGATATAGGCTTTTTTCTCACCCGCCAAGCCTACAGGCCCTTGCTCGGTATATTTAAAGGTTTTACCTGCCACGCTGATGCGATCAATCCATGCTTTTAAAGTTGAAGTCAAACCAAAGTTATACATGGCTGCACCCACCACCACGACATCGGCATCAATATATTGTTGGATGATTTTTTCACCCAAAGCCGCTTGTTCTGCATCCTGCCCCATTAAAATTTCGGCAGTTAAGTGCGGAATCGGCTGTTGTGCCAAATCTAAATAATCGACCTGTGCATTGCTATTTTTTGCAGTCAATTGTTGCACAATCGCTTGGCTTAACTGACGTGAAACTGAGTTTTCACCTAAAATACTCGAGTCGATGTGTAAAATTTTCATGGGGATGTTCCAATCTTGTATTCATTTAATAACGCTATTTTAATCGTGCAGCGTAAATAGAATAATTGGGAAAACTAAGACACTATGTTTTATTTTTGGAACAAAAAAGACCACTTTACCGCACAAAAACTTCCGCAGTATTTTTCCTAATCCTGCTTTTTCCAAGTCATTTTGCTGGTTTTTGATAAGGCTCTAAATAATTGACCCACATTGCTTCTTGTGATGCGGCGTGTACCCAAGCGCGCATAGCAGGATGCTGCATCACCCGCTGCATATAGTGTTGGCTGTTGGCACTTACAGGCAAGGCATAAGTCATAAAACGCGTCACCACAGGAGCATAAAACGCATCGGCAATGCTAAATTCACCACACAAGAAACCATCTGCTGCAGGACGTGCCGACCAAATGTGTTCAATGCGTGCCACATCCTGCCTTAAACCCGAATGTTCTTGCCATAATTTTGTACCCACTTCTGCTAAATTGGCGCGAATATTCATGCCACATAAACTGCGTAAATCGGTAAAACCACTGTGCATTTCTGCGCTGATGCTACGCGCCCAAGCGCGTTGCTGTACATCACGCGGCCAAAGTGCCTGTTCAGGATATTGCTCTGCCAAGTATTCACAAATGGCGAGAGAATCCCAAATCAACATGCCCTGATCTAACAAGGCAGGCACTTTACCATTGGGGTTAATTTCTAGGACACGTTGTTTAAAATCGCCCTCACCACGCTCGCATGGAAAGTTCAGTTGTATTTCTTCAAAAGCCAAATCAAACGCCTTCAGTACCAACCACGGGCGCATCGACCAGCTCGAATAATTTTTATTGGCAATATACAGCTGCATCATGGCGATGACTCCTGTGTGGTTTGAAGTTGCTGCAGTTGATTTAACAAGGTGCTTTCGTTAAACGCACCCGTTAAACGCAGACTGCGAATTTCTTGTTGTTGTGCATCCAAAAATAAAAAGGTAGGTGGCCCTAAAATTTCCCATTTATTCAGCAAAGCTTGATGACTGGCATCGTAATGGCTTAAATCGAGTTTAATTAAATAAAATTCTGCAAGTGCCTGTTTTACAGTGGAAGATGTCAATACCTGTTGCTCAATCGGACGGCACGCCACACACCAATCGGCATAGACATCTATAATCATGCGCTGATTTTTCGGAGCTTGGGCAAGTAACTGTTGTAATTCCGTTGCAGTCGTTGCACGGTGCCATTCTAAAACCGCATCGTTTTCCTGCTGCCAAAAACGCTGGCTGTGTTGATATTGGTTATAAATCAGATACGGCACCACCACCAATAACGCACTCAGATAAATCGCCCGCAGCGTACCATGATAGCCACTCAAACGATGCAGCACATAGCCGACAAAACCCACTCCAAGTGCCAAACTAAGCCATTGCATCCATGCTTCACCCAATAACGGACGAATAAAATACAATGCCAATGCCAACATAATAAAGGCAAACAGCACTTTGACTTGATGCATCCACAAACCTGCGCGTGGCAAAGCTTTTGCCCCAAGCACACTGGCCAACAATAACGGCGTACCCATGCCAAACCCGAGCGTAAATAGCAGCAACGCCCCCTGCATCTGACTTTGGGTTTGTGAAATAAACAATAACGCCCCTGCCAATGGCGCAGTCATGCATGGGCCGACCAAAAGTGCCGACAACATGCCCATGAGTGCAGCACCTGCCAAATTGCCGCCTTTTTGCATAGATTGCGCCTGATCGAGTCGATTGACCCAAGCACGTGGTAACTTGATCTCAAACAGTCCAAACAAATTTAAGGCAAACAACACAAACAGTAAACTAAAGGCAATTAAAGTAGCAGGTTGTTGTAACCAACGCTGAAAATTCAAACCTGCGGATGACGCAATTAAACCCAATATGGCATAAACCATTGCCATGCTACAGACAAAAACCAGAGTAATCGTCCACGCTTTGACACCTTTATGTTCACGCACCAACAAGGAGGTCAAAATGGGCAACATCGGCAAAGAACATGGAGTAAAGGCCAATAAAACCCCTAAACCAAAAAACAGTAGCAAGCCATAAGCAAATGAACTCTGTGCCAGTTTTTCTGACCACATTTGATCTTGTGCAGTGATGGGTTGCGCTGTCGCAACACTTGTTGAGGATGCTAGCGTGGAGTTGGCAGGTGTTGTCGAAAACACATTCTGGGTTGGGTTACTGTGTCCACCCCACAGATTTTTTTGTGCTGCGCTTTGATTGTCTAAAATCACCAAACCAGTGCTGTCTGTCTGAAATTCAATGCGCTGTGGTGGATAACAAAGTCGATCTTGCGCACAACCTTGCCAGCTCACTTGATAGCGCTGTGCAGCCTGCGTGGGAATTTTAAAACTGACTTGTTGATAATAAACCTGAGTATGTCCATAGTTTTCATCATAAACATCTTCTGCGGGAGGCAACTCTAAAGCCAGTATTTGCTGTCCATGCTCAACCTTAAATTGATGCTGATACAAATAATACTGTTCAGGCATGTTCCAGCGCAGTTCGGCTTGTTGGGGATTGACCGATTCAACGCTAAACTGAAAGGCTTGTTCGGGTGGGAGTAAAGGTGCTTCTGCGTGTAGGCTTAGCGAACACAATAAAAGTAGACTTGCGAGCAGACAAGATAAGCCCTGCGCCACATAACGTAAAATATCAGCCATTAGATCAACAGCAACTTGCCAAAAGGTCTGAAATAAGGACTGCTTCATGTTCTGCTCGCCTCGGCATGAACTTTATTAGGATGAAAACAGATCTGCAGCAAGCTTGATGAGTTTAGCCTGCTGCAACATACAACGTATTTTAAAGCTTTAAATGGTTTAAATGGCTTAGAACAAGAACGCCATACCTAAACCTGCATGGTAACTTTTATCTGCACCGTCTAAATCTACACCGACACTGGCATCCAGCTGAGTGCGTTCATTCAGTGCGTAAATCACCCCCGAAGTTAAGCCATATTCATTGTCCTGACTTTCTGCTTTACGATAGACCAATTCTGAAAAACCTGACCATTGATCGCTTAAACGATACTGAATATTGGGAATTGCTGTAACCGCCCAATCGCTATTTTGTACATCGTAACGCATGTTGATGCCTGTTTTTAACAGCTCACTGTATTGATAGCTGACTGCCGTACCCAAGCTATAAATATCATCTTCTTCGCTAAAGCCATCATTGCCTGTGGCAATTAGCGCTTGCAACAACACGGCCATAGAAAGTTTGTCATCATTTAAGTCAATGGCTTGTTTTAAACCAATGCTGACATCACCCAAACCATCATCTTCAACCGATTGACCTGCAGTTTTGCTTTTGCTCCATGCAGGCCCTTGCCAGCCCAGCTGTAACTCTAAATCTTGCGCCAAACCTGTACGTAACAGCATGTCAGCATTAAGGCGAGTAGTTTTAACTTTTTCGCCCGAAGCATCGTTACTTTCTTGATAACTTGCACTTGGCAAAGCCTGTTCCCAAGCCAGTTTCCCTACAGGTGTAATACCCGTACTCATTCCTGCACCAGGACGATCAAACTCAAAATCTGCCGCGCTCACCTGCATGCTGATGCCTGCCGCCACGATTAACCCAACTGTTTTTAATGCTGACATATTTTTATCTCTGCTCTTAGGCCAATTCTTTGCTCATTTTTGCGCCATAACGACGCAACAATTCTAAAGTCTGCTGTTCTTCTAGCAAAGCATCCGACCACTGAATTTCATCAAAATCACAATCAAACAATAAATCACTAATTGAAGATAAAATCGTTAAACCATCTTCATCTTTGCTGTTCGGATCGACTTTTTCATCTAATAAACGCTGTACCGCAGGAACACATGCTGCAGAAGCCGCATCCCACAATGGGCCGTAAATTTCTTCGGCATCCCATAAATGCAAATTCACTTTGGCTTGAATCAAGGCCTCTAAAATATCTAAATGCACTTGCAAATCTTGCTGTTTTTGCTGCTCTGTGAGTGGCTGACCTGCTTCATATGCTTCGCAGACTTTTTCCCACCATTGAAATAAACCATCTGACCAGACTGAAATTACAGGGCCTTTTTCGGCATCCATAAAGTTAGGGTCTAAACCGTCTGCCAATAGGCGTTGCACTTGGGCAAGGTCTAATTCTTCTATTGCTTGCACCAAGACTTGTTGTTGCGCAGTTAACATGCAGAGAGCTCTCTTATTCAATGTTTAATTTAGAACTATTATGCCCAATAAAGCGACATTTGTATGAGATAAATGTCAGCAAATCGTGAATTTAGTGCATTGGCTGCATGCAAACACAAAAAAGCCCCGCAAAATTTGCGAGGCTCTTGGAATCTGTCTGATCCTTATTCGTCGTCGCCACCAACATCTGTATCTACAAATTCTGGGCGAGCACCACGAGGATTCTCATTTTTCTCAAACGCATGTTCTAGGCTGCGTTTTAAACGGTCAATCGCACCGTGAATGGCTGTATCAATATTATGACCACGATGATTCACAACCACTGGTTTTAAACCTGCTGGACGTGCTTCAATCATACAACGAATGTCGTCATCACCGCCTTTTTCACCATTTTCATCACTAAAATGCACTGAAAAATGGGTAATACGCTCACTGTGGCGTTGGAATTCATTATTCAGTTCTTCACGAACGTAACTAATTAATCGATCACTGTTTTGAATGTTTTTATCGGTACGGATTTCAATGTTCATGATTTCATCCTCTTGCGTTCGTTATTTCTGAATCTTGTTGTGCCAAAATCTTACACATAATTTTATATATATGTTTTGGCGTGTTTATAATGTGCTGTTTTTACAGCATAAAGTACATCTTCAACTTAGTTTGGAATCACTTCCTCCTACGTGAATGATGAACACTTTTAATTCTGCAGAACCGTGTCCCTATACCTTGAATATCGGGCCTATCTGAAAAATATGCAAGCAATATTTATAGAAAAGCAGCAAAAGAATAACCCTTTTATCACCAATTTCAGCTTAGATGCTCAATAAGCGATCAATTTGGATAGCACCATGTTGTTCAATCTATTGCCAATAAGAAACTTGATGCTTTTAAAGGGTTTAGTTACATCTGCAATATTCGCCTTTGCATTTTGACCATTGGTTTTAAATCGTTTAAAAAGTATTCAACCCAAAAACTGATAAAAAACACCCAAAAATGACCCGTCAATAATCGAATTTTGCTTTATTTTTGCTAAAGGATCTGTATCCTTGAAACGCTTTTATTGGGGTCTATTTTTATGAAACTTACACATATTGCTGCGCTGTGCGCAATCTCCACTGCTGCAACTTTTACGCAAGCTGCACCGATTTGGCAAGATTTTAGCGTGACAGGTTTATACGGTGAAAATTACAAATCACCTTTTTTAACTGGCGATCAAGAGATTGAACAAAACACTGTAACTTTTGAATACGCTGCTGGTTTTAAATATGGTGATTTTTTTGCCTTTGCTGACCGTTCAAACAATGATGTAGATGGCAATGACACTTACTTTGAAGTATCACCACGCTTAAGCTTAGGCGCTGTTTCTGGTCAAAAACTTGCCTTTGGTCCAATTAAAGATGTTTTAATTGCAACCACTTGGGAAGGTGGCGAAGGCTTTAACAATTACCTATACGGTATTGGTTTTGATCTTGAGCTTCCATATTTCAAATATGCGCAATTGAACTTCTACAAAGCAGATAATGATAAAGATATCTCTCAAGATGATTATCAAATGACGTTTGCTTACGGTCTTCCATTTAAAGTCGGTGCTGAAGACTTTTTAGTAGATGGTTTCCTTGATTGGTCTACTGCAGAAGATGACCACGCTAGCGAACTCAACTGGACTACACAATATAAATGGAATGCAGGCAAACACATTTCGCCAAATACACGTTTATATGTCGGTATCGAACACTCTGTTTGGAACAACAAATACGGTAATAAATCAGGCATCAATCAAAACGATGTCAGCGCATTGGTCAAATACCACTTCTAAGCTGTATTTTTCGCTGTTCAAAAAGCAAGACCTCGGTCTTGCTTTTTTATTGGTCGTTAAAATAGTTTCCAATAAATATGCTTTGCTCATAACCATGCAGCCCATTTGCACTTAGCGCAAAACTCCGCTAGATTGAGTTAAATTTCAAATAAAAAGCACTGTGAAGCCCACATGCAAAAAACCGATTTCATTATTCTGCTGTTTTGTGCGATTGCTGCAATTTTGCATGGCATGAGCGGTTTTGGTTTTCCTATGCTCAGTACGGCTGCGGTGGCGATGTTATATCCACTCAGTACCGCGGTTGCTTTGGTTCTGATTCCCTGTTTGCTTCTTAACGTGTACATGCTGCGGGGCGATGCCACACAATCTATATTCAGCAGCTTATATGGCTACTGCAAAAAATATTGGGGTTTAATCTTCAGTGCGCTGATTGGCAGCTATTTGGGCGTCAGTTTGCTGCTCATTCTAAATGAAGGTTATTTAAAGTTGGCAATGGGCGTACTGATTTTATTGTACGTGGCCGATCAATTTCGACAACGTCCTTTACAAATTTCTGCCTCACTCAAAAATATGCTGATTTTTGGTTTGCTGGCAGGTGTGATTGGTGGTGCGACCAATGCCATGGCACCATTTCTAATGATGTATTTACTCAGCACTCAACACAGCAAAACCGATATTGTGGTGATTAGTAATCTTAATTTTATTGTCTCTAAACTCATTCAACTGGCAGTATTATATCCAGTAATTCAACAATTTAGCAGCACACAATTTAAAGTTTTGGCACTGATTTGCCTATTTTCTGTGGCAATGGTTTATGTGGGCAGTCTGATTCGTAAAAATATTTCTCAGGCTGTATTTAAGCACATTGTATTTACTTTACTTGGTTTCATGGCTATTTACGCAATTGCTCAAGGATTAGCCATCATCACAAAACAGCCTGCATTGTTGATATAAATCAATAAAATGAACATAACAAATGGAAAATTATTTAGATTTTTTTTGGCTTAAATAATTATTTACACCTATAATTAAGACCAGCTTAAAAAACAGTCTATTCAGACTGCTTCGGTCGTTTGCATCGACCAATCTTCCCTCTTTTCTTTTAATTCCTTTTGACGGAGTGAACTTCTATGGAAAATAACCATATAGAAGTGCCAGCCAATATTAAGCGAAAAGAACTGATCAAGACCTGGGTGATTGTTGTAATTGCAGCCCTGCTCTCTTTCGGTTTATACAATGTCTTGCCCTATGATGAAAATGCAAATAAGGGTCTAAGTCTGTTGCTTTTTATTGGTATTTTATGGCTCACCGAAGCTGTACACATTACCATTACCGCACTTTTGGTGCCGGTGCTTGCCGTAATTTTGGGCATGCCTGTTGAAAATGCCAGCAAAGTGCTTGAGCCAATTAGCACCAGCAAGGCATTGGCGACTTTTGCCGATCCTGTTATTTTCCTGTTCTTTGGTGGTTTTGCTTTAGCGACTGCACTGCACATTCAGAAACTGGATCGTAAAATTGCGATGTGGATTATTTCCATGTCGGGCGGTCACTTGGGGATTTCGGTTTTATCTATTTTTATTGTCACTGCTGCGTTGTCGATGTGGATTTCCAACACAGCCACGGCGGCGATGATGTTACCGTTGGCGCTGGGTTTGTTATCACACCTCGATGCCACTAAAGAGCGTAAAACCTTCGTTTTCATTTTATTGGGGATTGCCTACTCTGCCAGTTTAGGTGGTTTGGGTACGTTGGTAGGTTCGCCACCAAACGCTATTGCAGCCAAAGCGTTAGACTATGACTTTGCTGACTGGATGAAAATTGGTTTACCAATGATGCTGATTTTGCTACCAGCAATGTTGGTCAGCTTATATTTGGTATTGCGTCCAAATTTAAATCAAAAAATTCATTTTGAAACTGAAGTAATTCCTTGGACCAAAACCCGTGTTGCAACGATGATTTTATTCGTATGTACTGCAGTGGCGTGGATTTTCGGCAAGAAACTTAGCGAAACCTTTGGTATTAGCCAACCCGATACATGGACTGCATTAGCTGCTGCATGTTTGGTAGTCATGCTAGGTACTGCATCTTGGAAGCAAGTAGCTGAAAATACCGATTGGGGCGTGTTATTACTGTTCGGTGGTGGTTTAACCCTCAGTGCGATCTTAAAAGATTCAGGCGCATCTTTGGTATTGGGTCAAACCCTTGCCAATACCTTTGGTGATACTTCGCCATTGGTAGTGATTTTTGCGGTGACCATCTTCATTATTTTCTTAACTGAATTTACCAGTAATACAGCGTCTGCTGCGTTATTGGTTCCTGTATTTGCTGCAATTGCAGACCAAATGGGTATTCCAAAAGAAATTTTAGTGGTGATTATTGGTATTGGTGCATCGTGTGCCTTTATGTTACCTGTGGCAACGCCACCAAATGCGATTGTATTTGGTACAGGTCAAATTAAACAAAGTGAAATGATGAGTGTGGGCATGGTGTTGAACGTCATGTGCGTATTTATTATTTCATTATTTGTATATTGGTTCTTTAGTTAAGGATCAATAAAAAATGGAGCACAAGATGCTCCATTTTTTCGCCTCAATTTTAGAATATTTTTAATCATCAAATCATTACCTAAATAAATTCGCTATACTCAGGACATAATAATTTAGACACAATGAGGAGGGTTAAATGGCTAAGTTTTTAAATACGAGCGCGACCAATTTTTTCTTAGAAGAACTGATAAAAAATGCCAAAGAAAGGTTAATTTTAATTAGCCCATATTTACGTTTAAATGACCGTATTAAAGAGTTACTTGAAGATAAAGATCGACTCAAAATTGATATTCGAATCGTTTATGGAAAAAGTGATTTACATCCTGATGAAATAAAATGGATGCAAAAACTTGATTTTGTTCGGCTCAGTTTTTGTAAAAACTTACATGCTAAATGCTATCTCAATGAATCTGAATGTATTATTTCTAGTCTAAATCTTTATGAATTTAGCCAAATTAATAATAACGAAATGGGCATTTTGATTCGCAAATATGAAGATCAAGATGTCTTTAAAGATGCTTATGAAGAAGCGCAACGTATTATTCGTATTAGTGATGAAGTTAGAATTAGTTTAGATGAAGTGAAAGCCGAACCAATAAATGAATCTGTTGAAGAAACCAATGACAATAATGTTGGTAAATTAACATCATCTAAACTTGCAGCAAAACATAAAATGAAAACCAATGAATTGTTGGCTCATTTTACCGAAAAAGGCTTATTAAATATCAATGATGCTGGAAAGCACATACTCACTCAACAAGGCAAAGACGTAGGTGCAGAATTTAAAACCAGTCAATATGGTGGATATTTTTTATGGCCTGAAAATATTGAATTATAAACACCAATCAAAATTACAATAAAAAGCATCCATTACTTTTTTGAAATAATGGATGCTTTTTCTAAATTAAATCAGCTTAAACTGCCAAATCGGCTAAATTACCTTTTTGCTCTAACCACACTTTACGGTCTGCAGAGCGTTTTTTAGCCAGCAATTTATCCAATAAACCTGCGGTAAAATGACTATCATCCAAATCGAGTTGCACCAAACGGCGTGTATTTGGATCCATCGTGGTTTCACGTAACTGACTGGCATTCATTTCACCCAAACCTTTAAATCGGGTAATTTGCGGATTTTTGGTTTTGGCTTTTTTCAGCGTGTTTTCTAACTCATCTTCATCCAGCGCATAATGCACATCTTTACCGTCATCAATACGGAATAATGGCGGCATGGCGACATATAAATGCCCATCTTCCACCAAGCTTGGGAAATGCTTCACGAACAAGGCACACAGCAAAGTGGCAATGTGTAAACCATCCGAGTCGGCATCAGCCAAAATACAAACCTTACCATAACGCAATTCAGATAAATCATCACTGCCCGGGTCAACCCCAATCGCAATTGCAATATCGTGTACTTCCTGCGAACCCAAAACCTCGTCCGAAGATACTTCCCACGTATTTAAAATTTTTCCACGAATTGGCATGATCGCCTGAAAGTTTTTATCACGTGCTTGTTTGGCAGAACCACCTGCGGAATCACCTTCGACAATAAACAGTTCCGATTCTTCACGGGTTTGTCCCACGCAATCTGCCAATTTACCCGGCAAGGCTGGGCCTGAAACAATTTTTTTACGTTCTACTTTTTTCGCTGCTTTTAAACGACGACCTGCTTTGGAAATTGCCATTTCTGCCAGCTGCATGGCAATGTCAGAGTTTTGGTTCAACCACAAGGCAAAAGCATCTTTGGCGATATTCTGCATAATGCTTGCCGCTTCACGGCTCGATAAACGCTCCTTGGTCTGCCCAGAAAACTGCGGCTCTTGGAACTTTAACGATAAAATGTAGTTAACCCCATCCCAAACATCTTCGGCAGATAGCTTTAAATTGCGCGGCAATAAATTGCGTAATTCACAGAACTCACGTAAAGCATCGGTCACACCAGAACGTAGTCCATTGACATGCGTACCGCCTTGCGCAGTCGGAATCAAGTTGACATAACTTTCCTGAATTTGCTCGCCACCTTCTACGTTCCAACAAATTGCAAATTCTGCACTAGCACGTTCTGCCTCACCTGTCGCCACAAAAGCAGGAGCAGGTACAATCTCACGATCTTCCAGCTCATCCATCAAATAGTCGACTAGACCATTTTCAAACTGCCAGACAATTTTTTCATCGTTAATTTCATCAATGTAATGAATTTCTAAACCTGCAGCCAGTACCGCTTTGGCTTTTAAATTGTGCTTTAAGGCTTTTAGCGCAAATTTAGGTGAATCGAAATATTTAGCTTCAGGCCAGAAATGTACCAACGTACCCGAAGCACGTTTTGGGGCTTTGCCTTCCAAGACTTCTAAAGGTGCAGCAGCTTCGCCCTGATCAAAAGCCATTTTATACAGGTTGCCCTGACGCTGTACGGTCACTTCAACCCGACTGGACAAGGCATTCACTACAGAAATACCGACCCCGTGCAAACCGCCCGAAAATTGGTAGTTGTCGGTGCTGAACTTACCGCCTGCATGCAGCTTGGTCAGAATAATTTCAATCCCGCTTTGCCCGTATTCTGGGTGAATATCGACAGGCATACCACGGCCATTGTCTTCTACCGACAAAGAGCCATCTTTATAGACTTTTACGGTAATTTTATTGGCATGCCCTGCAAGTGCTTCATCCACCGCATTATCAATAACTTCTTGCGCCAAATGGTTTGGACGTGTGGTGTCGGTATACATGCCCGGACGACGACGTACTGGATCTAAACCAGATAAAACTTCAAGAGATTGAGCGGTATATTGAGACACGTTGTACTGTTTCCTTAAGCTAGGGAATCCGATAAAAATTGCAGTAACATCGGAATTTTGTCTGCAAAATTATCCATGGCATGATTGCCGTGCGCTTCAGTCATGATCATGGCCGAAGGTGAGGCAGCACTATAATAACGCTGCGCTTCACGATAATCCAAAACTTCATCGCCTTGTTGCAATAACACCAATATTTTGTCTGCATCTTGCGCAACTGGCAACGCAATGTCTGCTAAGTCATCCAATTGCGCTGCAGTTAAGCTCCAGTTCGGATGTACCACATAGGGCAGCACATCGCCAAACAAGTCCTGAAACAATTGCCATGGTCGCATAGCAGGGTTAATCACAACAGCAGGCACATGATGCTGTACGACCAGTTGTGTCGCATAAAAGCCGCCTAGACTGCTGCCCACCAATGCCACATTGGGCAAACGTTGAATCAATGCCGATACGTTTGCCAAAACCTCTAAAGGTGGAGCATTTAAATCGGGCAAATGCATCTGAATACCAGGGCGATGCTGCTGCACATAGGCATACAATAGCTGCCCTTTCATGGACAAAGGACTACTTTGAAAACCATGTAAATAAATTAAATTCATGCGCGACATTTCTTAGTAACACCATTCAATTTTTGGCTGATACAGCACTTATTTTGCGTTTTTAATTTAATTTTCATGGAAAAATGCAATTGTTAGACAAAAAGATGCGAACATCTTGGCAGTCATCGGTATTTTACAAGTAGTTCAAGATGAACACGATAAAATAAAAGTATCGGGTTTGGTGACAATTCATCAAAAAATTTGCAGTTCTGTAAATTCATGAAATGCCAGCAGACCCTTGAGTTTATACCGCGAACCCAAGTAAAAATAAAGCGTTCGGTATATGGGAACACAAGGGGCAACACAGTATGCCAAGTTTAACACCGCTGCATGAAACGTATTGTAGATGGGATCGTACACCTCCAAGTCAGGCCGATATCCTAGAAGGCTTGGCACAGTTGGTCAGCACGCGCCTGAATGCCGTGATGAGCGAAGTGATTCAAACCATTCAGCGTGAAGTTTTGCTCAGCGTATTTGGCATGAGCGAACAACGCTCGCAAAAGTTTCAAAAAACCGCAACTTTTCAAAAGTTGTATAAGTTTGCCTTCCACAGCTTACAACAATACGGCTATCACTTTGTTGCACCAGGTTTACGTCAAATCATTGCGCAATTTCCCAACTTACATGACAAAGCACTCACGCCAAGCCTGCATTTTTTAGTCGGTGTACTGAATGGCGTACTGGGAGATTATCTACTCGAACAGCAAAATCCGCTCGCCTTACCTATGGTGCTCTATGACCATTATGGCGAAGTCCAACAAGGCGATTTGTCTGGACGTGTGGTAATTTTTGTGCACGGTTTATGCCGCAATCACCTCGATTGGACTACACACCAATTTGGTGGTTTTGGTGAAAAATTACTGGCACAACGTGACCATAACACCATGTTATATCTGAATTACAATACAGGGCGTCGCATTTCTGCCAATGGCCGCAGTCTTGCCAATACCTTAGATGATTTAATTCAGCGTCATCCTAAAATTACCAGTATTGATTTAATTGGGCACAGCATGGGTGGCTTGGTGTCGCGCAGTGCGCTGTTTTACGGTAAGCAAAATTTGCAGCACTGGATTCACTTGGTCGAAAATCTGGTCTGCTTGGGTTCACCACATCATGGGGCTGTTTTGGAGCGTTTTGGTTTCCATTTACAGGAAAAATTAGGTCGCTTTCCTATTGTGAAAATTGTCGGGCATTTGGTCAACATTCGCAGCAACGGCATTTTAGATTTGCGCTATGGCAGTGTGCGAGATGATGACTGGGAACATAATCAGGCACGAATTGGACAGGTCGATGACAACCGCAAACCTGCACCTTTGCCGACCCATATTAATGCTTATTTCGTGGCAGGCAGCATTGAGTTTGAGAAAAAGCAGAACCTGACCCGCAAAGTCATTGGCGACTATTTGGTCAGTGTAAAAAGTGCTTTGGGGGAGCACCCTAACCCACGGTTTCAATTAAGACTGCCTGAATCACACAAAGCTGTGTTCTATGGTCTGAACCATTTTCAGTTGCAATATCATCCGAGTGTGGCTGAGCAATTGGTGAAATGGTTTTATCCTGCGCATGAAGAAGTGCCAGAGCAGCAAATTCGTGAGTTTATTGGTGATTGGTCAAGCTTAGAAGGCATCGCGCTCACCTAACATAGTCTAAACAGTTCAAAATACGCTACAACACGATGATTTTTAGATGGATTTTCAACAGCCCCTAAATACACAAATAAAAAAGCGCCATCTACATTGAGATGGCGCATTTTTATCAATTCAGTGAGCAAGTAGCCCGAATTTATTTTTTCTTCACTTTGCCAAATGTAGTCGATGCCACAAACGGATAGTTACGCAGCAATTGCCATAAACTAATGATCGCCAACACGCTAAAGAACAGCAATGACCACACGGGTAAAGACTGCCCCAAGAACGTCCAATCAATCACAGCACATTCACCTGAACCCGACAGCACTTGTTGCAACACAGCTTTCATGGGTAAAGCATCTACCAAATAATCCAGTCCTGGGCCGCAGCTTGGCACTTGATCAGGCGGTAAGTTTTGCAGCCAAACATGCCGTGCTGCCACACCCACCGACCATAAAATTCCAATACTGCCGAACAGCGCATAAATACGCTTAACCACGTTAGATTTAGGGTTATGCACAAAGGCAATCAGTGAAACCAAGCCCAATGCAATTAGGCCCACCCGCTGAAAAACGCACAGTGGACACGGCGCTAAACCTTGCACATGCTCCAAATACAATGCAAATGTCATCCCAATGACACTGGCTAAAAATAAAACACCACTTAGCAGACGATAACTCAATTGCATGTTTAAATCCCTGAACTGTTATCTATATTGTGCGACATAGTCTGCAAAACTCAGACCTTGTGCTTGTTCAAGTTGTTGTTGTTGCTGAATAGATTGCACTGCAATTTCATCAAAATATGTTTGTGTTTCAGGACGAAGCGTATGTTGTTCATACGCATGTGCATGTTGCTGTGCCATATAACTGCCAAAGCCCCACGTACCACCATGACGAATAGTATCGGCAATCATGTGTGCCGACAGAGTTTCATCGACTTCATGCAAACGCACCATCATGCGTTCTAAAGCTTGAGAATACAGCTGCGTCGCATAACTTTGGTCGAGTAAAGCAGCCAAAGGTTGCATGGCGGTGACATACTGCTGTCCCCACGCTTCAATTGGGGTTTTAACATCGCTCTCTTGAATGTGCGCATTTGGCGCACGCCCACGATTGACCACTTCGGCCTGATTTTTTTCGATGATGCTTTGTTCCGCATCTAACAAGGCTGGGCTGTCTTGCAACAAACAATACAATGCTAAGACTTCCAAAAAGCCTGCGGTATGTTCATCTATCCCAATTGGGCTATACGGATTAACATCTACCGCACGTAATTCGACATAACCAATACCACGATTGGCAAGTGCTTGAGATGGGGTTTCACCTTCTTGTGGTACTTGTTTTGGGCGCACCAAACTGTAGTACTCATTTTCGATTTGCAGCACATGGTCATTAATTTGAATTGGCTCACCCGTAGCATCATCTAAACCTAAGCGGCTAAATGGCAAGTACGGGGTTTTCACGGCTTTTTGCAAACCATCTAAATAACCTGTTAAGTCATTGTAATGAATACCAAGTTTTTTCTGCGCCGAGTTTTGATAGCCAAAGTTACCCATACGCAACGCAGTCGCATACGGTAAATACAACGTGCCTCTTAACAACGGCAACAAATGATGTTCACGCCCTGTCATAAAACACTGACAAACCGATGGACTCGCACCGACTAAAAACATCACCAATGGCGTTAAACGAATAAAGTTACGAATTAAACCTAAATAACGATGACTACGATAATCTTGCAAACTCAGTGCTTTGAGCTGCTCATCACTTTCATGTTGTTGCAAGGCGGCAAATAAATGTTCAGGGAAGGATAAATTATAATGCACCCCTGAAATGGTCTGCATACGGCGACCATAGCGCACACCTAAACCACGGCGATACAAGGTTTTAAAGCGCCCAATATTGGAGCTGCCATATTGCGCCAGTGGAATACCGTCATCGGTTTCATCGAGCATACACGGCATCGACAGCGGCCAAAGTTTTTCACCTTCGCCTAAGTGCTGATGCACCACGCTATGAATATCTCGCAAATAATCAAGCGCGTGTTGAATGCTGCTTTGCGGTGGAGTAATGAACTCCATCAACGCTTCGGAATAGTCCGTAGTAATATGCGGATGTGTGAGTGCCGAACCCAAGGCTTGAGGATGTGCTTGCTGCGACAAGAAGCCATCGCTTTGCATACGCAGACTTTCGCGTTCAATCCCGCGCAACATCCCTTGAAGCAACGCAGCGTCTACCCATGTTGGTAGAACATCTTGCGCATTTGGTTCGGGTTGACTCATTACACTCTCGCTTAATCCAATACACTACAAATACGACATAAACCACAGGCTGATTTTGGGTCGGTGGCAATTTTCTCTATCATGCAGATGATCTGAGATGAAATTGCTACCGTTCAAGTATAACTTGATTTGGCATCAGCACATGCGCTTGGGCTGTTTTTTCTAACAAAATGATGATTTTGGGGCATGCTGACATTTTATAAAGTGGTCAACGTCAATAAATTTTAATTTGGCAATTTTTTATCACAAAGTTGCACTATAAGACATGCTAAATTTGTGATTTTATAATCAAAAGAACAGAGGTAAATAATAAAGCGTATGAATTATCAAGATTTTTTAGATTTTTGGTTTTCTCCTGCTGCAGAACCGAACTGGTTTGTCAAAAGCGCAGAATTTGATGCCCTGCTCGCAGAAAAATTTACCGATGTACTGCAACAAGCGGCACAAGGAGAACTATGGACATGGCGCGAAACACCCGCAGGTCGTTTGGCTGAAATCATTGTTTTAGATCAATTATCACGTAATTTATACCGTAATGACCCGCGTGCCTTTGCCCAAGATGGAATAGCCTTGGTGTTGGCACAGGAAATGATTCACTTAAAATTGGATCAGGACTTAAACCCAACCGAACGTCGTTTTCTATATATGCCGTTTATGCACAGTGAATCCAAACGTATTCACGAAGTCGCATTAACGTTGTTTGAAAGTTTGAATGACCCCACCGTGTTGGGCTATGAACTGAAACATAAAGTGATTATTGACCGTTTTGGGCGTTATCCGCATCGGAATCAGGTGTTGGGACGTCCTTCGAGTGCAGAAGAACTTGAGTTTTTAACCCAACCCAATAGCAGTTTCTAACTGGCGAGCTTGTCTTGGCTGGTTGATGTGTACAGGAGCTTTCACATGAAATATTCCCTACTCGGTCTTGCCCTTGCCAGCAGTTTGCTGTTTACAGGCTGTGCCACGACATCCTCTAAACCGCTCAGCTTTGAGCAGTTGGGGCAATACAGCACCACACCACTGAATGCGCAAACCTATCGGATTAGTTTTTTAGCGGGTCATAACATGAGTTTTGGCACTGCAGAAGAAATTACTTTGGTGAAAGCAGCACAAACCACGCTGCAACACGGTTTTCGCTTTTTTAAAGTTTTAGATGATCCGAGTAACCGTAGCCAGAAACCACCTAGACAAGCCGTGGTTTACCCTGCACCAAGTTACTATCCGTATAGCTATTCGCCGTATGGATATTATCATCGTCGCGCACCATTCTGGCCTGACCCATTCTATGATATGCCGCAAGTGGTGACCCTCGATCCGACTCAAGTGTCTTACACCATTCAGTGTTTTAAAGATCAAAAATCTGCACCTGAAGATGCCTTTGATGCGAGCCTAATTTTACAATCACTGGGGGCAAAATATGGTTTAAGTCCCACAGGACAACCATTACCCCCACCAACCTCTGCCCCTGCCGCGCCCTAATGAGATAAGGATGCCTGCATGAATACAGCGTCTGACCACACTTTAGCGAGCAGCTCGCAGCATAGCTCTCCGAGCCTGCAACGCAGTAAACGCTTTGCCACCATTGCTTTAGTGATTGCCGTGCTGGCATGGCTGGCATTAATGCTGACCGCAAAATTACTGCCTGAATATACGTGGTTGATTCACATACTAATGCTGTCTGCCGAAGCAGGCGTGGTCGGTGGTCTGGCAGACTGGTATGCGATTACGGTGCTGTTTCGCAATCCTTTTGGCAAAATGCCAATTCCTAAATTCTTACGTGATCACACCGAAATTATTCCACGCAACAAAGACCGTATTGCCGAGTCGATGGGGCGTTTCGTACAGGAAAACTTTTTATCGCCCCAAGTGGTACAAAAAAGCCTGCACAGCACTGACTTATCTTTATCCGTGGGCAAATGGTTGGCGAATCCACAAAATAATGCGCAAGTGACCCAAGTCATTCAGCAGACTGTACCGAAAATTTTTGAATTTGTCGGGCAAGAACAAATTGGGCGCTTTATTCAAAGCAACAGTGTGCAATGGGTTCGCAACACGCAGGTCAACCACTTGGCCAGTGAAATGCTGCGTGCGGTTTTGGAAAATGACTTTCATCAGGATGTGCTGCAACGCGGTTTAGACCTTGCCCATGACTGGATGCTGAAACATCCTGAAAAAAGCCGTGAATTGACCCGTCAATTGTTTAAAGAGCTTGGCGTGTGGAAACTGGCCAAAGGTGCGAGCTGGATTGGAATTGATGTGCAGCAACGCACCATAGATTCTTTACTGCAACGGGTCGAATCTATGTTGGCAGACCCTGAACACCCTTGGCGACAAAAAATTGAAGAGGCTGGGCAACAACTGATGTTACAACTGGCAGATAACAACAGCAGTGCCAGTCTACGTCTAAATGACACTAAAAATGCCCTATTAGACAGTCCACAAGTCTTGAATTTTATCAGTGGTGCAGTGGTGATTCTCTGCAATGCGATTAAGGAAGATTTACAAAAACCTGATTCGGGAATTGCACAAAACCTGCGTGTTGCTATTCAGCAAGTCGGTGAAAATATCATTGCCAATACCGCAGTACGTCAATTACTGAATGAAAAAATGAGTACGATTGCGGTGAACTTGTCAGATCAATATAGTGAAAAAGTAATTCGCTTTATTAGTGAGCGCATTCATGAATGGGACTCGCGCGAAATGATTGGCAAAATTGAAAACGAAGTCGGTGGTGATTTACACATGATTCGGGTCAATGGTGTAGTGGTAGGTGCATTTATTGGTCTGGGATTGGGGATTATTCGGGCATTGGTGGAGTTGATTTGAGATGAATTTTTTTTGATAAGTCGATCTTGAGGTGTTCAATCAAAAATAACGCCTCGAACGATCTATTCAAGCCACATCATCACCCTTTACCCCATTTGCATTCCCCCCTGAAAACGCTACGATGTAAAACAAGCTGCTGCCACAACCAGAACCCCACTATGCTCGATATTCACGCGAAACTGCCTGCTCAAGGTCTGAGTATTTTTAGTACCATGTCTAACTTGGCACAACAACTGAGTGCCTTAAATTTATCGCAGGGTTTTCCCGACTTTCCCCCACCTGCAGCATTACTGGATGCTTTAAGCCAAGCCACACACGCAGGCTTCAATCAATATCCTTCGGGCGATGGTTACTTGCCACTACGCGAACAACTGGCACAGCAATTTTTACAGCGTGATCAGCTAATGCTTGACCCGATCAGTGAAATTACCATCACCCCAGGGGCAACACTGGCTATTTTTAGCATCATGCAAACCGTGCTGCAGGCAGGCGATGAAGTCATTATTTTTGATCCAAGTTATGACAGTTATGCACCCTGTGTAAAATTGTTGGGTGCAAAAGCCGTTCATATTCCGCTGCAGGCTCCACATTTTCAGGTGGACTGGAATATGGTCAAAGATGCGATTCATGCCAAAACCCGCATGATCATCATCAACACACCACATAACCCCACAGGCACAGTATGGTCAGCGCAAGATTGGCAGCATTTAATTGATGTTATTCAGGAACATAATATTGTGGTGCTGTCCGATGAAGTCTATGAACATTTGGTCTTTGATGCGCATCAACACCGCTCTGCACTGTCTTTTCCTGAGCTTAGGGAACGCAGTTTTGTCGTGGGTTCCTTTGGTAAAACTTTTCATGTCACAGGCTGGAAAACAGGCTACTGTGCGGCTGCACCTGCCTTAATGCAGCTCTTTCGCCAAGCCTATCAATTTATTAATTTCTGCGGAGTTAGCGCTGTGCAAGTGGCTTTGGCAAATTATATGCAGCAGCACCCTGAACATATTGCAGAACTGGCAAAGTTTTATCAGGACAAACGTGATTTGTTTAATCAAGGCATTGCCAATTCACGCTTTCAATTCAGCCCTGCACAAGGCACTTATTTTCAAAATTTAGATTACAGCAATATCCGTCCCGGCTTAAATGCTGTCGATATGTGCCATTTTCTAGCCGAGCAGCACGGCATTGTCGGTATTCCTGTGTCTGCATTTTATCAAACCCCACCCGATGATTTACGTTTAATCCGTTTCTGCTTTGCTAAAAAAACCGAAACCCTGTTGCGTGCAGGTGAAATTTTATCGGCAATTTAAGCGATGAAGCTCCACTGAAATGTCACTGAGTTACTGAAAAGCTAAGGCTTTTTATGACCAAATCATGCTAGGGTGAAATTTCAAACAACCGCATATTGAAGCGCAGGATTTGGCATGGCAAGACCTCAGGCACTGGTCGATCACCCTCAGCTTTGGAAAACCTTTTTGGTGTTTCTATTGCCACTGATTGCCACCAATATTTTGCAAAATCTTTCGGGCACCATTAACACGATTTTTGTCGGGCAAATGCTCGGTGTGGAAGCCATTGCTGCGGTGTCGGTATTTTTTCCCATTATTTTTTGCCTGATGGCCTTTGTGATTGGGCTTTCGGCAGGATCGACCGTGTTGGTCGGGCAAGCGTGGGGCGCACAAAATGTCGAAAAAGTGCGTTGTATTGTCGGTTCGACTTTATTTATGACCCTAATTGGCGGCAGTTTCATTGCCTGTTTGGGGGTGATTTTTGCCGAACAAATTTTAATATTATTAGGCACAGACCCTAAAGTGATGCATCTATCCCTGCCGTATGTGCAATGGATGTTGGCAGGCAGCCCACTGCTGTTTGTTTATATTATTTATACCTCTATTTTACGTGGAGTGGGCGATAGCCTTACGCCACTCATTGCCCTGAGTTTGACTAGTTTAATGGGATTGGTGATTACCCCCATCCTGATTGCAGGTTATTTTGGCTTTCCTCGCTTGGGCATTATTGCCCCTGCAATTGCCACCATTCTGGGCTATCTGGCTATTTTAATTTTTTTGGTGATTTACCTGAATAAAAAGAATCATCCCTTAAAAATGGATGTGCATCTACTACGTCAAATTCGGCATCAACCCAATTTAAGCAAGGTGATTTTACGCTTAGGGATTCCCACAGGCTTACAAATGGTCACTACCTCTATGGCAGGTTTGGTGATTGTCGGTTTGGTCAATCGGCATGGTGCTGAGGCCACTGCCGCCTATGGCGCAGTTAATCAGGTGTTGAACTATATTCAATTTCCTGCGCTATCTATTGCAATTGCCGCTTCAATTTTTGCTGCACAAGCCATTGGTGCAGGCAAAGCCGAATTACTGGCTAAAGTGACCCGTACAGCCTTAGGCATGAATTTGCTGATTACAGGTATTTTAGTCACCTTGGGTTATTTATTTTCTAAATATCTGATGGCGTTGTTTATTACCGATCCTGCGGTGGTGGTACTGGGTCAGCAGCTCTTATTTATTGTGTTATGGGCCATTTTATTTTTTGGTGCCAGTGCAATTTTTGCCTCCATTATGCGCGCCAGTGGCACGGTCAATGTTCCAATGATCATCAATATTTTAGCGATTGTTTTAATTGAAGTACCGTGTGCTTATTTCTTCAGTCAGTGGTGGGGTTTGCAAGGAATTTGGTATGCCTATGCCTTGGCATTTGTGAGTCTGTGCATCGGTCAAGGTGCGTATTATCAATTTGTCTGGAAGAAAAAAACCATTCAGGTTTTGGTCTGAATGGTCTGTTATATTTGTAAGTTAGATTAACCGCGTTTCTTGCCCAACTTAGTCGCCCATGCGGTAACTTTCTGATAACCCGTTGGAACAATACGCTGGATTAAATCCAAAGTTTTGGCATCATTACCAATCAATAAACGGCGCTTGTCTTTTTGTACCGCTTCTAAAATTTGGCGCGCCGCTTCTTCAGGCGGGCAACGCAATAATTTATTAAAAGCACGTGCCGATTTTTCAGGATTCATGCCCAAAGTGCGCATGCTGTCGTTCATTTTAGCATTGTTGGCAATATTGGTACGAATCCCGCCTGGATGCACGCTCAACGCACTCACACCACAATTTTCCAAATCCAATTCCTGACGCAAAGACTCGGTAAAACCGCGCACCGCAAATTTGGTTGCGTTATAAGCCGACTGCGTTGGCTGTGCAGTTAAACCAAATAAACTGGAAATGTTAATGATATGACCATCTCCCGTTTGTTTGATTAAAGGCAAAAATTCTTTGGTGCCATAGACCACACCCCAGAAATTAATACCAACAATCCACTCCAACTCTTCGTAACTTGCACCTTCTACGGTAGAACCCAACGCCACGCCTGCATTATTAAAAATCATATTGACCGAGCCGTGGTCTCGCACAGTTTCAGCTGCCCATTCGCGCATTTGTTCTAATTTAGAAACATCCACCTTTTTAATGGTCACGCGCACATTACTGTCTTTGAGCAAATCCACTGTTTGCGCCAAACCTTGTTCATTCACATCACTGAGCGATAAATGACAGCCTTGCTTCGCCAATAGAACAGCCAATTGCTGCCCAATACCCGAGCCTGCGCCTGTAATTGCGGCAACTTTATTTTTAAAATTTTTCATGTGATTTCCTTGAGTATGTGGCGTGCACAGTTCAGACCTGCTTGTTGTTTTGTAGGGCTGTGCGATGCGCTGTGGTTTAAATATAATTTTGACAATAAGTATTGTCAATATAAGCCAGTACGAATATCGCAAATGAATCTGAAAACATAGGTTTAACAGATAATTATTGCTAGTATAAAGCCTAATTACGGTTCTTATTTGGCTTAACTGAACATGACAGAACAACTGCCCGTGACTGCAGAAACAGAAAAAACCACCCAGAAACAACAAAAAGAACGTCAGTTTAAAGGCTTGTCTTTAACTGAGCGCAAACAGGCGCGTCGTGAAAAACTGATTGAGGCAGGTATTCAAGCCTATGGCACGCATGGTTTTTTTGCCGTGACCGTAAAAGATATTTGTACCGAAGCCAAACTAACCGAGCGCTATTTCTACGAATCCTTTAAAAAAAGCGAAGAACTGTTTCAGACCATTTTTTTAAAATTGATTGATGAATTACAGCAAAATGTCATGCAAGCCATTATGCAAGCCTCGGCTGATCCTAAAAAAATGATTGATGCAGGACTGACTGCTTTACTGACCACGCTAAAAAATAACCCGCAAATGGCACGTATTATTTATATTGATGCCATGCTGGTGCAAGAACTACATAACCAAGCCACCATTCACGAAACTATGTCGCGTTTTGACCGCATGATTCAGGCCTTTGTCATGCTGATGATGCCGCATTTAGACCGCCCCAACCGAGAAATTTCACTGGTAGCGACAGGCTTAAATGGTTATGTCACCCAAATTGCGATTCGCTGGGTGATGAGCGATTTCAAACAATCCATGGAAGATGTCTTGTCTTCTTGCCGTATTGTATTTTTATCGTTATTACAGACCTTTTCGGAAAAAGAGCAAGCTTTTGTGAAAGATTCTTCGACATTGTCATAAAATCGAAAAATATTCATAATATTTTTCAAATTCAGAGGGGTCTGCTGACATTTCATAAATGGCTTGCGCTGTAGGCTAAAACTGAGCAGATCAGGCATGAAACGCAGGGAATAGTGGGTCTATTGCCAAGTTTCATAACGCAATCTGAGAAAGTTTTAGCTACAGTCCTTCGGAACGAGCATATTTTTTTGCCGCTATTGCGTTATGAGTCAGTCACTTAGAATAACTAAATTTCCTGCCTCATGCCTTATATCAGCTAAAAAATCTTGCGAGATATATCTCTCACGTCGCAAACATAGACGAAGTGTCAGCAGACCCTATTTACTTTGACTGAATCTGTTCAGTTTTTTCATCAAATCGACACTATTTTGTCACAAATTATTGCAAAAATAGCCCATTCAACCCTTTCTGCAATGATACTGTCATAATTAATCTTTGTAATAAGCCTGTCATAAATAAAACGGTCCACCGTTAACATCTATAGGATATTGCGTTGTGAAAGATGACTACATTTTAATCGTCGATGACGAACTTCCAATTCGGGAGATGATCCATACCTCTTTAGATATGGCAGGCTTTCAGTGCTTACAAGCAGAAGATGCAAAACAAGCTCATCAGATGATTGTCGATCAACGTCCAGCGCTTATCTTGCTTGATTGGATGATGCCAGGCGGTGTCAGCGGTGTAGACTTGTGCCGTCGCCTAAAACGCGATGACAACCTTGCTGAAATTCCTGTGATTATGCTCACTGCACGTGGCGAAGAAGATCACAAAGTTCAAGGTTTAGATGCTGGCGCGGACGACTACATGACTAAGCCGTTCTCGACCCGTGAACTGGTGTCACGTATTAAAGCGGTCTTACGTCGTGCCAATGCCTTAAGCGGTGAAAAAACTATTGATGCCAACGGTTTAATTTTGGACCCAGTCAGCCAGCGTGTCAGTTTTGGTGACAATATTTTAGAAATGGGCCCAACCGAATATCGTCTATTGGCGTTCTTTATGACGCATCCAGAGCGCGCTTACACCCGAGCGCAATTGCTTGACCAAGTCTGGGGCGGCAATGTATATATTGAAGACCGAACTATTGATGTGCATATTCGTCGTTTACGTAAAGTTTTAGAACCGTATGGCGTAGACCGTTTTGTACAAACGGTACGTGGTACAGGCTATCGCTTCTCGACACGTGCGGATGTTGCTTTAGGCTAAAATTATTTTATGTACGAACCTTACCCAGTCCCTGAACTCGCCCGTGACCTCAAACAAGTTCGTTACAGCAGTTTATGGACTTTTGCCAAACAAGATTTTCGTTTATTGGCCTTTTTCCTAATTATTGCAAGCTTGATTGGTTTTGGGATTGGGTATTTTTGGATTTGTATTAGCCTCGCCTTTTTGCTGTTTTTTCTTCAGCAAATGCGCTCCCTCTATTTAGTTAATGATTGGATTTCCAATCGTCCTTATGATGTGCCGCCAAATCTGCATGGTATTTGGGGTGCATTACTGTTCAATGTTTATCGCTCACAACGTCAGGAACGTATCGTTCAGGCCGAAATGGTCGGGTTGATTGATCGCGCCCAGTCTTCATTGGTGGCGTTGGATGAAGCCGTGATGCTGATTGATGAAAATCATCAAATTGAATGGTGGAACCCTGCTGCTGAAAAGCTATTGGGTATTCAGCCTTTAGACCGTGGACGCAACATCCTCACTATTTTGCGCCAACCTAGTTTTATTGAATATTTTAATCATATTGATCAAGCACCTGACGGTTTAAAAATGAAATCTAGCGTGCATGAAGGGCAATATGTGCAAGTCAAAATGACTCAGTTTGGTGGCGATAGCCGTTTGTTATTTGCTTACGACATGACGCGTATGCATAACCTAGAACAAATGCGTAAAGACTTTGTCGATAATATTTCACACGAATTACGCACTCCGCTAACGGTGCTGAGTGGTTATATCGAAACCTTTACCGATCAGGAAGATATTAACCCGCGTTGGAAACGTGCTTTTGAGCAAATGCAGTCACAAACCCGACGCATGAACGCTTTGGTAAATGACCTGCTGCTGCTGTCGCGTCTGGAAAATGAAAAAACCATCGCCAAAAATCAAATTATTGAAATGCCAAGTTTAATGAATCAATTATTTGACGATGCACATGCCTATAACGTCGATTATGGACATACGCTCAACTTAAATATTGACAGTCATTATGATCTGATTGGTTCAGATGTAGAATTGGCCAGTGCCTTTAGCAACCTGATCACCAATGCGATTAAATATACCCCGAAAGGTGGGACGATTACCATTGGCTGGCATGATGATGGCAATCAAGGTTATTTTACTGTGGAAGATACAGGCATCGGGATTGATCCGAAACACTTACCACGCTTAACCGAACGCTTTTATCGTGTAGACAGCGCACGTAGCCGACAAACAGGTGGTACTGGTTTAGGTTTAGCAATTGTGAAGCACGTTTTGATGCAGCATAATGCACACTTAGAAGTCGAATCTAAAGAAAATCAAGGCTCTACATTTAAAGTCGTGTTCCCAAAAGAGCGTTTGTATTACGAAACTTAAGCGCTGGTTGAGCTAAAATAGACAATAAATTACAGATTTAAAAAACAAAAAAACGCCAAATTACTTTGGCGTTTTTTAT
Source organism: Acinetobacter sp. ANC 5045 (assembly GCF_004331005.1). Taxonomy (NCBI): domain Bacteria; kingdom Pseudomonadati; phylum Pseudomonadota; class Gammaproteobacteria; order Moraxellales; family Moraxellaceae; genus Acinetobacter; species Acinetobacter sp. ANC 5045. The sequence continues at coordinate 98,583 of NZ_SJNS01000006.1, forward strand.
TTCTTTATTCACATATTTTATTCAGCAGAAACGATATGTCCCAGGGCTTTCCCCATTTCCACTACAGAATTGGCTTTGAATTCAGCATCCCACTGCATTTTATTTTCTTCAAACAAAACAATCGCGGTTGAACCCAAATAAAAACGTCCTAATTCTGCACCTTTTTCAAGGAATAATTGGTGCTGATTCAGCTCCAAACGCCCTGATGGTTTCACTTTGCCTGTCGCCACGGTTTCAATGCCCGCCACAATCATGGCACCCACCAAAACAACCGCCATACGACCCAATTCGGTATCAAACAAACACACCATGCGCTCATTGCGGGCAAATAAACCCGGAATATTTTCGGCTGTGGTTTGATTGACAGAAAACAACTCACCTGGCACATATAAAGTTTCGGTGAGTGTGCCTGCAAAAGGCATGTGTACACGGTGATAATCGCGCGGAGATAAATACACGGTTGCAAATTGACCATTTTTAAATGGTTCAGCCAATTGCGGGTCGGCAATTAAGTTTTCAACAGTAAATTGCTGACCTTTGGCCTGAAAAATTGCCCCATCTTCAATTTTACCCAACTGTGAAATCGCCCCATCTGCAGGCGATACAATGCTGTTCGGATTGCTGTCAATTTCCCGCACACCCTGCTTTAAAGAACGGGTAAAAAATTCATTAAAAGATTTATATTTCAAGGCATTGCTTTGTTCTGCCAAAGACATATCAATGCCGTATTGCGCCTTGAATGCAGTGATCACCGCATTTTTGAGCACAGGATGCTCACTGGCTGCAAGTTTACCCACAACACGTGATAATTGATGTTGTGGCACAACGCGTTGTGCCTGAATGAAAATTTGTTTTTTTAAACGTGATGTGAGGCTCAAGACGGCAACTCTCCAGTAATAACAGGACTGTCAGGGCGGTTGCCCCATTCACTCCACGCACCATCATAGGCCTGAATTTTCCAACCCAATAAACGCCCTAAAATGTAGGCCAAACCTGAACGGTGATGTGACTGACAATACACCACTACAGGTTCGTTTAAATTGAATCCGAGTTGTTCCAGACGCTGTCGTGTGCGTTCTAAGGGATGCAATTTTAAATGATTTTCACGATTAAGGGCAGTACTCCATTCAAAATGCAATGCCCCAGGAATGTGACCGCCGCGTCGTGCAGCCAAACGCAGCCCTGTATATTCATCTATGGTGCGGCAATCCCAAAGTTGCACCGACTGGTTTTGGCACTTTTCTAATAGCTCATCATATTGAATTCGATACTGATTTTTCTCAATAACAGGAACAAGCGTGCTGACGGGTGTTATTGGTTCAATCTCAGAAGTGGTTGGAAAACCTGCTGCCAACCATGCGTGAATCCCACCATTTAGTAAACTGGTATTTTCAAAGCCTAAACAGTGTAAATTCCAAATCAGACGCCCTGCCCATGCGCCACCTTCATCGTCATAGGCGACCACATGATGCTCAGGGGAAATACTCAAATACTGAATCAAGTCTTGTAAAGCCTCGGGTTCAGGCAATAAACCCGATGTATCTTCATCCTGACGTAGCAACATGCTCGGTTTGACCTGTAAAGCATGCGGAAGATGCAATTGCTCGTACACCGAATTGCGGCTCAAATCGACAATGCGCAATTTTTCATGCCCTAAAAAGGGAACTAAATCTTCTGCTTCAATCAGCAGTCCAAAATTGAATGGAGAAGTGCTCATTTTTATGCGGTTCAGTCTGTTTGGCAATCAACTTTAACTTAGTATAGGTCATTTTTGATAGCATGCTGTTTTTTTCATAACTTTCGCAGAATTTTAACAATCACATGCTTTAATCTAGAAAAAAACCGAAGATTTTCTTCGGTTTTTTCAATGTGCTCAGGTTTTAAACAGGCGTTTGTATTTCAAAAACTTGGCGTAAATATGCCAAGAAGGTGTCATTATCGGTCATGGTTTTACCCGGACTATCGGACAATTTCGCCACCGACTGACCATTACATTCCACCAATTTCAACACAATATTTAGCGCAGTTTGCCCCATATCATTGGTTAAGTTGGTACCAATCCCAAAACTAACCTGAAAACGGTCTTTAAAATACTGATGCAAGGCCCATGCTTTTTCGACATTTAAGCCATCACTGAAGGTCAGCATTTTAGTTTTACTGTCAATTTTTAGCTTTTTATAATGTGCATAAGCTTTATCGCCCCACACATACGGGTCGCCACTGTCATGTCGCAAGCCATCAAATAACTTGGCAAAATACAAATCAAAGTCACGCAGGAAAGCATCCATCCCGACCACATCAGTCAAGGCAATGCCTAAATCACCCCGATATTCTTGCACCCAAGTTTCTAGTGCGGCTTTTTGGAAGTCACGTAAACGTACATCTAGCGCCTGAAATGCCTGTAAAAACTCATGTGCCATTGTCCCAATTGGGGTAATGCCTAATTCTTTAGCCAACAGTACATTACTAGTACCACGAAACACTTCAGGTACAGCTTGATGAAAAGCCGCAATCACGTGCTTTTGCCATGCAAAACTATAACGGCGGCGCGTACCAAAATCTGAAACCAAAAATGGTGGATCTTCAGGCAGTTGCTGCTGTTGGTAACTTTGAATCAGGGCAATTTTTTGCTGTAAACGGCGCTCACCTTCTGCCCAAACCTCATCATTACGGATGCGCTGAAAATACAGTTCATTGACAATTGCCAGGACAAAAATCTCGAACATCATGGCCTGTACCATCGGGCCTTCTACCCGAATATCCAAACGACCTTGCGCATCAATACTGGCGTGAATAAAACGACGCTTGAGCTGAAATAATTCTAAATAATCGACAAAGTCACTTTTAATAAAGCGTAAATTACGCAAATACTGCAATTCATCTTCTTTAAATTTCAACTGACACAAATGATCAAGCTGCGCATTCAACTCAGCTAAAATATCGCTCAGTGGATACGCGGTATCTTCAAGATTACGGCAGCGGAATTGATACACACTGTGCGTTTGCGGAAATTTATGCAGCACCACCTGTAACATGGTGAATTTATATAAATCAGTATCGAGCAGAGATTGAATAATGGGGGTCATAGGGATCATCATTTCGCGGTACTTCTTGCATTAAAGCATACTTTATTCAGCAAAAAAGGGCTTTTATCGACAATCTTGTTACAACTTTGCTGAAGTGTAGCCTTCCCAAGATATTTTACCTCTCTGCGGGCAGCTACCGTTCTGATGCTTTCGTGATTGATGTTAATGCACGCCAAAGTGCCTAAGTTTGCTACAATCTGCAGCCATCCCCCACACTGAGAAAATTAGTCCCCCATGCGCGCATTATTACAACGAGTTCTTGAAGCCAAAGTCGTGGTCGATGGTGAAATCACTGGCGAGATTCAACAGGGTATTTTGGTATTTTTGGGCTTAGGCAAAGACGATAATTTTGAGAAAGGCAAAAAGCTGATTGATAAAATTTTAAAATATCGTTTTTTTGATGATGAACAAGGCAAAATGGGTTGGAATGTCAGTCAGGCCAATGGCAGTGTGTTATTGGTTTCACAATTTACCCTCATGGCACAGACTCAAAAAGGTTTACGTCCTGATTTTGGCCCTGCGATGCCCCCAAACGATGCCAAAGCGCTGTATGAACAATTGGTGGACTATGCCAAAAGTCAGTTTGACAGGGTGGAAACAGGTATTTTCTCTGCCGATATGAAAGTGCATTTGGTAAATGACGGGCCTGTGACTTTTTGTTTGGAAGTCGAGTAAATCACATATAAAAAAACCTCTGTCAAAAATTGATCAGAGGTTTTTGTTTGGGTCTGAGCAGCTTATTTACCCGTTTTTTGTTTAATAAACTGGCGTGCCATTTTAATTTTTTCTTTTACAGGTTTTGGTAGTTTAGGTGGAATCAATTTCGCTGCTTGGTTAAACCACACCAATAAGCCAAAATCACCTTCCATTTTAATGCTGCCATTTTGCATGCCTGTCATAAATGCAGTTGGATCACCTTTCATTAAGGTTTTTACGCCTTGCTCGCTGTCTGCAAACTGCAAAATAAAATCGGCTTTTTCTGCATCGCCTGCCACAGTGTCAATATGTCCATTGTTGACAATAATTTGACGCGCCATACCCAAGTCTGTGCCAATTTGAATACGGAACTGGCGTTCATGCACCAACTCAATAAATTTTGGACTGGTACGTGCCAGTTGTTTCATACGCAATGCCAAACCTGCCACGAGAAGGTCAAGTGGATCGGTGCTGACATCAACCAAAGGAAGTTTGACCACAGGAATTGCAGAAAGTTTCATGACAGTGAAGCCTATTGTAATTGTTGGATAATGAACAGACTCATCCTATCACAACTCCCGCTTTTTGCTGCAAGGCTTTGTATAACAATCTTTAGGAGGGTGTTAAAATTTTGTCGCTGTTTGGATGGCGCAAACTGCCGTACAGATAAAGCAAAAAAGATGCAAACCAGTTGCATCTTTTTAAAGTTTTTGAATTTAGTCTGTACGATTTAGCGGCTTGAGCACTGCTGCTGATCGTCTTCATAGACTGGGGTATGTTCGATATAGCGACGTTTTGCCAAAGCACGCTCTGCCCGACGGTCTTCTCGTAATAATAATAAAGTCACCAAAGTCATCGCCAAGAAAATTGCCGACAAGTAACTGTAGGTAATTGGCAGTTCAAATACGCTTTGCACACTGTAGCGCACCACTTCCAATAAACCCCAAAACACCATACCTGCCAACATAAAGTTTAACCAGCGACGATAAGGCGAAAAGAAAACAGCAATCAACGCAGCTGCGACGAGGCTTAAGCCTACAATGGTCGCTAAATTCGCTGTTAGCATAAAAACCTCCGTCTAAAGATGCAGCCTCTTTTTGAATTGGTCTGCGACTTCAAATACCGTTTAAATAAATAATGGATGTCGATTTAAATTCTATGTCTGCATTATGCTGCGTTTTCTAGATAAAAAAAGACTTGTATTTTTATAAAGCGACACACCTTGTCGCAATATTATATTGTCATTACATTTTTTAAATTTTGTAGTTTTCGGGAAGCTAAGCTAGCTCTTTATTCGCGTGTCATTACAAAAAAACACCTTATTTTTTTGCCTTAAAAAATATTTTTTTCATTCAATGCTGTTGCGGTTTTTATCGACAGTTTTTGTTTACCGTTCATCGTTATCTGCTGATTATACAAACAAAAAACGCAGCATGACTGCTGCGTTTTTTTCATTGAATTGTCATATTAGGCACGGTTCAAGTCTTTGTCATGCACGCCCAATAAGTACAGCACACCATCCAAGCCCACGCTTGAAATGGCTTGATTGGCGTTTTGACGTACCAACGGTTTAGCACGGAACGCCACACCTAAACCTGCAATAGAAAGCATTGGTAAGTCGTTCGCACCATCACCCACCGCAATGGCTTGTTCCAAAGAAATCCCCATTTTGTCTGCCAGTTCACGTAGCAATAATGCCTTACGCGCACCATCCACAATGTGACCTTTTACTTCGCCTGTAACCATGCCATTTTCCACATCTAGAATGTTGGCATGCACCTCATCAATCCCCAATTTTTCCTGCAGATATTCTGCGAAATATTGGAAACCGCCCGACAAAATAGCGGTGCGATAACCCAAAGATTTCAGGGTTGAAATCAGGCGTTCAGCACCTTCGGTCACGGTCAGACGTTCGGCAATTTTAGGCAACACAGCAGCATCTAAACCTTTGAGCAATGCTACGCGCGCGCGGAAACTTTGCTGAAAATCCAGTTCACCCTGCATGGCACGTTCGGTAATGTCCGCCACCTGATCGCCCACACCTGCCTCAATCGCCAACTCATCAATCACTTCTTGTTCAATGAGCGTTGAGTCCATGTCAAAACACACCAAACGGCGGTTACGACGGTAGGCATTGTCTTCTTGTACCGCGACATCCACACTCAGTTCATTCGACAGGCTTAAACACGCAGCACGCATGGCAACTGCATCTAGCATTTGTCCACTTAATCCAAACTGAATGCAAGCACGTTTAGGTTCATCTTCGGCTACATTAAGCTGTGGGCGACCCGACAAACGGGTTACAGTTTCAATGTTAAAACCTTGGCTAGATACAATATGCGTGACCGCCTGTAAATGTGAGGCATTCAGCTCTGGTGCCAGTGCAGTCACGATATAACGGGTACGACCGCCTTCTTTGACCCATTGCTCATATTCAGTTGCAGAGATTGGTTTAAAACGCACAGTTAAGCCAATATCATGTGCTAAAATCAGAATCTCCTTCATGGCTAAAGCAGTTGCAGTCTGGTCTTCTGATGCAACAACAATACCTAAAGTCAGTTGATTATGAATAACAGCTTGGCCAACATCTAAGATTTGTAAGGAATGAGCGGACAATACCTGCATTAATCGAGTAAACTGATTAGGTTGGTCAGGTCCTAAAAATGATATAAGAATGATTTCTCGCATGAATTGACTCGGGTCTGAGCTACAACTATTGTGAGAATCATAATCTAAATTGAATATAAATGCCTTGGAAGTTTTACCTTGAATGCGCCTAGACAAGGGCTATTTGCTAGCCTATTGATTGTAAGTTTTGCTTTTCACACCTTTTTATTGGTGCTTGCAACAACACACCAATTAAATGAAAACCGCGCCAATCAGGGGCAGTTAATGACCAGCCAACTGGTCACAGACAGCCTTTCTGAGCTGGAACCTGCCAATACAGTATCACTGGCATTATTGGTGAATCGTTATGCCACCAATCCAAGCATTGCTTCTATTCGTATTTTAGATGCGCAAAATCAGGTCTTGGCGACAGGTGGACAGTCACGTACCCGTGAAGGTGAAGTCTTTGTCCGCGATGCAATCATCAATGAAAAGAAAGTCGGCAGCATTGAAATTACCTTAATTCAGCCAAGTATTGGTGAAATTCTGCGTACCCAATGGTTAGCGACACTTTTATCATTATTGGTTCATGGCTTGTTATGGTTGGCTTATCGCGCGATTGCCCGTCCAAGTCGTAGTGAATATTTAGCACGCATTAATAATGAATCTCGCCTTAAACACGAATTACAATTATTGACGCAAGCCCTTGAACAAGAAAAACATCAAACGGCTTTGGCACTTGCGCAGGCACAGCAACAGCCTAAACCTGTGATGTCGCCTAAAGCAAACAAAGCCATTGAGCAAAGCCAAGAGCAAAACAACATTGCGCTGAATATTCAGTTTTATGACCCGAAACAATTATTAGACACGGTCACGCAAAGTGTGTCTGTGCCTTATTTTAGCTTATGTCAGATTTTCCTGAACAAAAGCATTGAACTGTGCGTACAACACTACAAGTTAAACCGTTCCGACATTCAAACAGTACAACCATTCCATGAAGATGGCGCAACACTCAGTATTGCAGCCAATACACCAAATGCAGCAGCCTGTATGGCCATGATTGGCACGGTGTTCCAGTTATTGTCTGAAGTGCTGTATAAGCGTTATCGTGAAGAAAAGCGTTTTGTGTTGCAAACTCGCAGTGGTTTATCAACCGCAGTCGAAGCCATGCAGTTATCTGCAGTGCAGGCAGCAGAGCGTTTGGTGCATCAATTATCTGCTCGTGAAAATGCAGTGCATTTACCGAATGAATTACTAGATGAACTGTCTACGCATTATGAATTGGTGAGTATGCCAAATCCGACCAATGTGCTGATGCGCCATGCCTTTATGGTTAATGGCATGGACAGCCAATCGGCTGAGTTGGCGCAAAGCCTGCGAACTGAAATTCTAAAAGGCAAACATTCAAGAGCTTCTTAAAATAATCCATGAGATGCCTTAAAAGCATAAAAACCTGAGTATGCACACATACTCAGGTTTTTTATACTCACAGATGCTAGATCACATCCATTTACTGCAGCCCAATTTACACATTCAACTGCTTCTGCTCGACCAAATACATTTGCGCATTGTGTACAGCAGCCTGCCCCACCACAGCAGCTTTCTGCCATTCGCCATTGGCTTGTAGCTCCCACGCATTTTGATTGTCATGCAAATAACTCAGCAAGCCATCTTCTACAATACGCTGTTTAATTTTCTCATCCAAAATAGGGAAGCAAGTTTCCACCCGTGAAAATAAGTTGCGCCCCATCCAGTCTGCGCTGGCGCAGTACAATTTTTTTGCACCACCATGCTCAAAATAATACACGCGGGTATGTTCCAAAAAGCGTCCCACAATCGAACGGACATGAATACGCTCAGACATACCTTTCACTTTTGGAATCAAACAACAAATCGAGCGGATAATTAAATCGACCTGTACCCCTGCCTGCGAAGCACGGTACAAAGCCGTAATTAACTCAGGCTCAGTCAATGCATTGACTTTAATGATAATTCGGGCAGCTTTGCCTGCTTGTGCAAACCCGATTTCTTGTTCAATCAGTTTGAGCAATTCACTGTGCAAGGTAAATGGTGCATGCAGCAAGTTTTTTAATTTTGCCGATCTGCCCATGCCTGTGAGTTCCTGAAACACCCGATGCACATCTTCACAAATATCAGGATGTGTGGTCATCAAACCATAGTCGGTGTACATACGTGCATTGCCCGCATGATAGTTGCCTGTACCCAAATGCACATAGCGCACCAACTGATCTTGCTCACGACGCACAATCAAAATCATTTTGGCATGGGTTTTATAGCCGACAATGCCATACACCACCACTGCGCCTGCCTCTTGCAAGACGTTGGCGACCATAATGTTGGATTCTTCATCAAAACGTGCGCGTAGCTCGATCACGGCAGTGACTTCTTTGCCATTACGTGCGGCTTCTGCAAGTACCTGCACAATTTCAGAATCTGGGCCACTACGATACAGCGTTTGCTTAATCGCCAACACATTTGGGTCTTTCGCCGCTTCTTTGAGTAAATTAATCACCGGCTGAAAAGAGTCAAATGGGTGATGTAGCAACACATCCTGCTTTTTCAGAATCTCAAACATCGGTTTTTGCTTCCGAAATATTTTTGGAATCACAGGTGCAAAAGGTGGATATTTCAATTCAGGTCGGTCAAAACTACTGGTCAGACGCGACAGGTTAATCGGCCCGCTAATCCGATATAATTGCTGCTCATCTAAATCAAACTCTCTGAGCAAATAATCAATAATATCTTGCGGGCAATCATCTTCAATTTCTAAACGTACCGCACGCCCAAAACGACGTGACGATAATTCATCTTTTAAGGCAACTGCCAAATCATCGACATCTTCGGCCAAAATCAGGTCGGCATTGCGGGTCACTCGAAACGCATAGCAACCTGTGGCTTTCATGCCTGGGAACAGATCATTGATATGCTGCTGAATAATCGCAGTCAAGAAAATATGTTCAGTCGCACTACCTGCCACTTCTTTTGGCAAATTGATTAAACGTGGCAAAGAGCGTGGCGCAGGCACAATCGCCATTTCAATTTCACGTCCAAAAGCATCTTTGCCTTGTAAACTGACAATAAAGTTCAGACTTTTATTGACCAAACGCGGAAATGGATGCGATGGGTCTAGGCTAATTGGCGTTAAAACAGGCTGTACCTGACGGGCAAAATAATCGGCAATCCACGCTTTATGTTTATCCACAATGTCATGGTATTGAATAAAGTGAATCCCTAAACTTTGCAGCTGCGGCAAAATGGCATAATTTAAAGTGTCGTATTGCTGCTTCACCGCCTGATGCACTTTATCAGACAGTTCTACCAAGACCTGTTCAGTCGGAATGGCATCTGGGGTACGGGTAATGGCATTCAAATCGAGTTGCTTCATTAAACCTGCAACGCGAATTTCAAAAAACTCATCTAAATTACGTGAAAAAATAATTAAAAAATTGAGTCGCTCTAAAATAGGTAACTCTGGGTCTAAAGCTTGCGCCAAGACCCGACGGTTAAACTCAATTAAAGAGAGTTCACGATTAAAATAAGTATCAGATGAATGCTGAAAGTGTTCCATATCTTCTCTATGCTGTTTTTAAGACAGTCTGCTTATTTCGCCTCTGTGCAAGGCATGGTAGGTAGAGATTATGACAATCATGTTACACCCACAATCAATCGCAGAACATTTCGTCAAAATTGGGTATATGTAAAAAATTGATTTTTATTTATTTTATTTTACATTTAATCTATTTTTATAGCAAAAAGGAAGATTTCGCCCTTCCCTTTCGCGGCCAGTTCGTTATCTAGTTTTAGCCAAGTAAGTGCTGACTTTGTACTCGCTGTACTCCTTGTGCCAACATCTGTTGCCATGCTTGTTCTAAAGAGCCATTTAAATCAATCGCTTTGGTGGCATCTTCAATCACATAGGTGCTAAAACCCAACTCACAGGCATCTATTGCCGTCCACGCCACACAAAAGTCGGTGGCAATGCCCACAATATAAACCGTATCAATTTCACGGGCTTTTAAATAGGCCGCCAAGCCTGTGGTGGTTTTGCGGTCTGCTTCCATAAAGGCAGAATAACTGTCTATTTGCTCGTGAAAACCTTTGCGTATAATCAATTGTGCTGTAGGCAAATCTAAATCTGGGTGTAATTCAGCATCAGCTGTGCCTTGCACACAATGCACAGGCCACAACACTTGCTCGCCATAACTGAGCTGAATCTGCTCATAGTCCTGTTTGCCTGCATGGTTGGCAGCAAAGGACACATGCGTTGCAGGATGCCAGTCTTGGGTGATCACAATGTTCTGAAACACACGTCCCAACGCATTAATGCAGGGAATAATTTGATCGGCATTTGCAACCGCCAAATTACCTCCTGGACAAAAACCATTTTGCACATCAACCACAATCAAGGCATTATTCAGCTGCTGCATGCTGTTTCCTTTCCCATCTTAAACGCTACCCTCAGCATAGCTGAAATTTAAGTCTGAGTTGTATCGCTTTGATAAAAATAAAAAGAATCGTTTTCGGCACAATGTTGATAGTTCGGTAGCTGTAACAATAATTGCCGTACAAAACGTGGATAGATTTTGGCTTTGCGTGCAGTCGCGGCATGAAAATAAAAATAAGGCAGTGGATGCCGAGTTAAATAATTGACCAAATGCTGTCGGGTTAAACGCATCACCTGAAAGGCATCAATACCTGCGTTGACATCTTCATAAGTAGCTTGATCGGCAAATGCCAGCCACGCGTTTTGTTTTGGAGAAGTCCGTGTTGCTCGAAAATGGCGTTTCAGTTCTAAGATAAATTCATATTCAATCAGATACAGCGAAAACTGCTGTTGATCCAACTGAAATTCTGCAATCAATTTTTTCTGCTTCAAATGATACTCTTATATTTACTGTTTTTTAGGACTTATTATACCCTGCTTGCGTCATTGCCACCCAGTAGAACAGGCAGCTTTGCGACAGTACTTGTCACACTTCATTCGAGCATTTTCTCTCAAAAATCAGCGATCAACATACAAAAAAATAGCCTGCAGGTGCAGGCTATTTGGTCTTTCAACTGTTCTCATCCTTTTAAACAGTTTGAATACGACGTACCAATAACAACATGAAAATGGCTGAAATAATAATACATGGAATGGCTGCTGAAATAACCCCAGCCGCACCAAAGCCTGCTGCCAACAACTGACCTGCAATAGCAGGGCCAAGCATTGCGCCTACACGACCAACAGCAGAGGCAACACCGACCCCAGTACCACGTACTTCGGTTGGGTAGACAATACTACCAAAAGCATATAACACGCCCTGACAGCCAATCACAAAAGCACCGACCAAAGCTGAAGCCATATACATTTGCATGAGTGAACCCGCTGCATTTAGAGCAAATAAACCTGCCAAAATACCACCATACATCAATAAAATCACGTAGGCTTTTTTCCAACGGTCGGTCAGCATACCCAAAATTACAGTACCGACTGTCGCACTCACCATGAAATAGAACTGTGCAGTACTGCCTTCTTTACGCGAGAAACCTAATTCCATAAATAAAGATGGTAACCAGCTCAACATGATGTAAACCACCATCAAGGTAAAGAAGTAACTCACCCAAATAAATAAGGTACGCAATAAGTTTTGTGAATTAAACAAATCTTTAAAAGATGCTTTTGGCGCAGCATTTTGTGCTGTGACATCTTTACCTGCCGCTTGTGCTTTTAAGAATTCACGTGATTCTGGCAATAACCACATCATCAATGGAATGACAATAAATGGCAGCAAACCACCCAAATAGAAAATGTTTTTCCAGTTTGAGCCAAAATCTGTACTGGCAATTAAAGATAAAATGGCTGCACCCACAGGCATACCACAATACATCAAGCCCACAGCACGACCACGGTTTTGTGGCGAAACAGCTTCAGATGCCAAAGTAATTAAAATTGGCATGGCTGCCCCTAAACCCGCACCTGCCAAGAAGCGCACCGCCAATAGGCTTTCAAAGCTATTCACCCACACCGTACATAAGGTAAATAAAGCAAAGACTGCTGTAGACCAGATTAATACTTTTTTACGACCAATACGGTCTGCAAAACGTCCGCCAACCAAAGCACCTGGCAATAAACCTAAAATACCCGCACTAAAAAATACCCCAAGCTGCGAGCTGTCTAAACCAAAATGCTCACGGATACCTGCCGCAGCAATACCTGCTGCCTGAATATCCAGACCTTCAATCACTGCAATTAAAAAGCAGATCGCGACGGTAATAACCGCATGCCGCTGATCGCTATGTTGTGTTGATCTATCCATTGGGTCCCTCTACTAGAATTAGATAGCCATGTGAAAGCCTGCATCTTGCGCAGTTTTAAACTGCAGCAATAGCTATCAATAAGTGTTAGACCAAAGTGAATTTTTTCAGATCAGCGCAAACGTGTTGCGCAGCATGTAGAAAAAAACATAGCGAAAAAAACAATAAATCTGGCAAATTACACGCTATTTTCCCGCTTAAAGCAGTAAATTCAGCGCAAGATTTCTCACCATTTAAGAAGTCAGCGACAACATAGGTAGACTTAAAAGCTATTATTCTTAAGAATCAAAAATCAAAATATCCCGATTAAAACAGTCAGATATAAGATCTATAAGGTCTGAATTGAGCGTTTTTTTATATAAATATCTAGGGTCTGTTGACAATTCATCTATGTTTGCGACGTGAGAGATATATCTCGCAAGATTTTTTAGCTGATATAAGGCATGAGACAGGAAATTTAGTCATTCTAAATGACTGGCACATAACGCAATAGCAGCAAAAAATATGCTCGCCCTGAAAGGCTGTGGCTAAAACTTTCTCAGATTGCGTTATGAAACTTGGCAATAGTCTCGCTATTCCCTGCGTTTCATGCCTGATCTGCTCAGTTTTAGCCTACAGCGCAAGCCATTTATGAAATGTCAACAGACCCTATATTCAGCGTTGTATTTCAAACTTGAGGCTAAAAAAGTGCTGATGAGGGTTGCGCCATACCAATGAAAATTTGGGTACAAAGGAGATGGTTATTATTTTTTTATTTTGAACAACAAGCTGCTGATCCTAAAATACTAAATTAAACAAAGTTTATGATTGCTTTGACGAAAGCATATTGTTCTGACACACTGAATCAGTCATAATTTGGCTAAGCATTATTTAATCAATTTGATTGAATTTTGACCCAAATCAAAATACTGCAACCATCCACATCTACCTTTTCTACACCTCTGTGGATGGAAAAATAGGATCTTTTTAAAAAATGACTCAGCAAGCACAGACCATTCAAGGCTCAATTGTCGCAATTGTCACCCCAATGTTAGAAGATGGCAGCGTAGATTGGAAAGGTCTCGAGAAGCTCGTTGAGTGGCACATAGAACAAGGTACCAACAGTATTGTTGCTGTAGGTACAACTGGTGAAGCATCGACCTTAAGTATGGAAGAGCACACCAAAGTGATCGCAGAAATTATTCGCGTCGCAAATAAGCGTATTCCTGTCATTGCTGGTACTGGTGCAAACTCAACGCATGAAGCCATCGAACTGACCAAAGAAGCACAACAATTGGGCGCAGATGCGGCCTTATTGGTAACGCCTTATTATAATAAGCCAACTCAGGAAGGTTTATACCAGCACTATAAAGCAATTGCAGAAGCAGTTGATTTACCTATCATTTTATATAATGTACCGGGTCGTACTGGTGTAGATATGTCAAATGAAACGGTCATCCGTCTTGCAGACATCCCAAATATTGTGGGCGTAAAAGATGCAACGGGCGATGTGCCACGTGGTCAGCAATTATTGGCTGGCTTAACAGGCAAAAACATGGTGGTGTATTCAGGCGATGACGCTACGGCATATCAATTGATGCTGCACGGTGCAAAAGGCAATATTTCTGTAACTGCCAATGTTGCACCAAAAGCCATGAGCCAAGTTTGCGCGGCTGCAATCGCAGGTGATGCTGCAGGTGCAGAGCAACAAAACAGTGCGATTGCAAATTTACACAATATTCTATTTTGTGAATCGAACCCAATTCCTGTGAAATGGGCACTTCATGAAATGGGATTAATTGGTACAGGAATTCGCCTGCCATTAACTCCGCTTGCAGAACAATATCGTGCACCGTTACGCGAAGCCCTTCAGGCTGCGGGTGTCATTCAATAAAAGAGCTTAGTATGATGCAATTACGTTTTGGTTTTATCGCCGCACTTTCAGTATTGAGTTTGGCTGGTTGTAGTTCTCTTGCCATCAATAATGGTTCATTGGACTATAAAGACGCCGCTACTTTAGCACCACTTCAATATCCAGAAGGTTCTGTGGTTCGACCTGCAACACCGTTGTATCCTGCACCAAGCGTTGACCCTTTAGCAACGGCAAATGCACCTAAGCTTGAAAATGCACGTGGCAACCGTTTTGCGATGCCACGTCCTGAAGCCATGCAAGCCAGCAGCAACACAGTTCAAGACAGTACGCAAATTGGACGTCCTCAACCCGTAGTTGACGGAAACCAAAATCCGTTGCTCAAAATTGATGGAAATTCTGCTACAATTTGGCAATACACACTTGCCACCCTCAGCAGTCTGAATTACAGCATTGTTGGTCAAAGTAAGAACCGTTACGAGGCAACCATTAAGGTCGATCAACAGATTTATGTCTTAAGATTGACCTCTGTCGGTTCGAGCAACAACCTAGCTGTATTCAATGCCGATAACAGCTTTGCAGATCAAGAAAAAGCTGCAGATCTGTTGGCCCAGATTTACCAAAATTGGCCAGCCTAGCCGTACTAGGCATTTTTTTTTGAAAAAGGTTCCCTCATGTTAAAACAAACCTTGCTCTATACTGGTAAAGCAAAATCTGTTTATACCACAGACAGTGCAGACCACCTGATTTTAGTCTTTCGTGATGATGCCTCTGCGTTCAATGGCGAAAAAATCGAACAACTAGATCGTAAAGGTAAGGTGAACAACCGTTTTAACGCCTTTATCATGGAAAAATTGGCTGAAGCGGGTATCGAAACTCACTTTGAAAAACTACTTACACCAAACGAAGTATTGGTGAAAAAGTTAGACATGATTCCTGTAGAATGCGTTATTCGTAACTACGCTGCAGGTTCACTCTGCCGTCGTTTAGGTGTAGAAGAAGGTAAAGAACTGACCCCACCTACATTTGAATTGTTCTTTAAAGATGACGCTCTTGGCGACCCAATGGTAAACGAATCTCAAGCGATTGCTTTAGGTTGGGCCAATGCTGAACAATTGGCAAAAATGAAAGAATTAACTTACCAAGTCAACGATGTATTAAAAGCATTGTTTGATGCAGGTAACATGATTTTGGTCGACTTCAAACTTGAGTTTGGTGTATTCCACGACCGTATTGTGTTGGGTGATGAGTTCTCTCCAGACGGTTGCCGTTTATGGGACAAAGACACCAAGAAGAAACTCGACAAAGACCGTTTCCGTCAAGGTTTAGGCGGTGTGGTTGAAGCTTATGAAGAAGTTGCTGCACGTTTAGGCATCGACTTAGACAATATCTAATTCAAGCTTTTCAATTTTAAAAGCTGAATTCCCAAAACCGAGCAACATTGCTCGGTTTTTTGTATTTTGCTGTAGACCAAACAGGGTTTACAAACCAAATCTTTGAAAAAATCGCCCCATCCACAATGCCCAGTCTGTCTGCCTATTTTTAAATTTATCTGAATTTAAATTGTGTATTCTGCAATTCCGTGTATGCTTGTTGTCATACTAGAAAAATATGAAGTTCGTTTTAATCGTCTAAGTCCGTAGTTTTATTTTGTAATCCTTCGTTTGTTCAGATTTTAAGTCGCATCTTTTTCCCAGTTATTCCAAATCTTTTTTAGATTGCAACATATTAAAATTCAGCAGGATATTTCCCTATGTCAAATCCGACAATGAAAGGCACGGTAAAGTGGTTTAACGAAACTAAAGGTTTTGGTTTTATTCAACCAGAATCTGGTCCAGATGTGTTTGCGCATTTCAGCGAAATCGCACACTCAGGCTTCAAGACTTTACACGAAGGTCAGCAAGTTGAATTCAGCATTGCGCAAGGTCAAAAAGGCCCGAATGCTGTAAACATCAAACCGCTTTAAACCTTTGAATGCAGCACTCAAGGCTGCAAACAAATCTAAAAAAGCTCAAGTTGATTCTTGAGCTTTTTTTATGCCAATACTTTTACAAATAT
Source organism: Acinetobacter sp. ANC 5045 (assembly GCF_004331005.1). Taxonomy (NCBI): domain Bacteria; kingdom Pseudomonadati; phylum Pseudomonadota; class Gammaproteobacteria; order Moraxellales; family Moraxellaceae; genus Acinetobacter; species Acinetobacter sp. ANC 5045. Next base: position 115,197 of record NZ_SJNS01000006.1, read on the forward strand.
CTTTTCAGCTATACCAAATCGCTTAGGATTGAGTCTGCTGCCAACGACGTTGTTGTAAACGCTCACCTTCCACTTCACGTTTATTACGTGCCGACTCATACAACTTTGTGCCTTTCAGTTCAGGCGGCAAATAGTCCTGTAGCACAAAATGCTCTGGGTAATTGTGCGGATACAAATAATCTACGCCATAGCCTTGTTCTTTCATCAGTTTGGTCGGTGCATTACGCAAATGCAGTGGCACAGGTAAGTTGGCGGTTTTTTCAGCCAAATCCATGGCTTTATTAATTGCCAAATAAGTACTGTTACTTTTGGCACTGGTTGCCAAATATACTGCACATTGTCCTAAAATAATCCGCGCTTCGGGCATACCCAGCACTTGTACCGAGCGGAAACACTCGCCTGCCAATAACAAGGCATTCGGATTTGAATTGCCAATATCTTCCGAAGCAGCAATCAACATGCGACGCGCAATAAAGCTCGGGTCTTCACCGCCTTTGAGCATGCGCGCCATCCAATACAATGCAGCATCGGGGTCACTGCCACGAATTGACTTAATAAAAGCCGATACCAAATCATAATGTTGCTCGCCTGACTTGTCATAACGGGCAATGTTTTGTTGCGCAACCTTGACCACAATCGCGTTGGTGATGATATTTTCCACCTCGGGTTCAAAGGTGCTTGCCACCAAGTCCAGTAGGTTTAAAGCCTTGCGTGCATCACCTGCAGCAAACTGAATCAGAGCATCAAATTCTTCAATCTGAATATAACGGTCTTTTAAGAATTGATCTTGCTGAATGGCTTGAGTAAGCAAAGTCTGAATCGAATCGGCATCTAAAGCCTTTAAGGTATAGACCTGACAACGTGAAAGCAGCGCACTATTGACTTCAAAAGATGGATTTTCCGTGGTCGCACCAATTAAGGTGATTTTGCCCTTTTCCACCGCATTTAATAAGGCATCTTGCTGCGACTTATTAAAACGATGAATTTCATCAATAAACACCACTGGTGTGAGCAAATCGCCGCCTTCGGCAATAATTTCACGCAGCTCTTTGACCCCAGTATTCAAGGCAGAAAGGCTGATAAAAGGACGATCTACCGCCTGCGCCAACAGCAAAGCGATGGTGGTTTTCCCCACCCCTGGTGGCCCCCAGAAAATAATTGAAGGCAAATGCCCCTGATCAATCATTTGGCGTAACGGCGCTTGCTCACCTAAAAGATGATCTTGACCAATAATTTGCGATAAATCGCGTGGACGCAAACGCTCAGGCAGTGGAATATGACTCTCTGACATCTTGTTATTTCTATACTTGACTTCAACCTAGTCTACTATGATCTCAAGCTTTGGAGTATTTCTAATCGTACCGATTTATCGCTAAAACACGATTCAAAGTTTATTCTGCAGTATGAATTAACGCACCCAACGCACCACATAATCTTCTATATCTTCTTCTGCAACATCCAGTTCTGAAATACAACGCCCTGCCGCAGATTTTTTGGCTTTAATCACACTTTGGCGTGAGCCCGTATTTAAGTAATGCCAAGATGGCAAATTTTTACCCTCTTTTAAACGACGATAGGCACAACTTGGCGGCAACCAGTGAATTTTTTCCAGTTTTTCGGGGGTAAGTTGAATGCAATCGGGTACAAAGTCAAAGCGATTGGCATAATCTGAACAACGTGCTGTGTTACAGTCCAGTAACTTGCACGCCACTTTGGTATAGGCCACTTCTTGTGTGTCTTCATCTTCCAGTTTAACCAAACAGCATAAACCGCAACCATCGCACAAGGCTTCCCATTCCGCAGTCTTTAAGGCATTCAGCGGATAGTTTTTCCAAAATTCAGGTCGTAATTGATCAGACATAGCGCACAGAAAATAATAAAACTGCGTCATTATAACAGCCTTGTTTCAACTTGTTGCTTTTGTTTAGTCTTTAAATGAATCAAACACTTAACTCAAACAACTGAACATTTAATACACAAAAACAAAACAGTGTGCTGCGTTCAGCTCCCTATACTAAATTCCAGAAGCTATAAAAACACATGGAGAACAATTATGTTTCGTTGGGCTATAATCTTCGCAGTGATTGCGTTAATCGCGAGTTTACTTGGTTTTGGTGGTGTCGCTGGTTTATCCAAAGACTTTGCCATTATTTTATTGGTGATTGCTGTAATTTTGGCAATTGTTGGTTTCCTCTCTCGCGGAAAAATCTAGTGACCTCGTCTATAAATTCCTAAAAATCAGATAAAAAAGAAGGATTTTTCCTTCTTTTTTTATGTCTGCTTTTTACGCAACAAATGCCAATTTGGCTCTTTTTAAAATATTTTCTCACATTTATAGGCAGTATTTCCCCTGTTTTTAAAAATGCGTGCCATATTATTATGCTTTAATCATGGCATTGAAAACGATAAGGAATAAGGCATGGCTTTAGCAATCAAAACTCGCGAAATTGAATATACGGCTGCAGATGGCAGCAAACTGATCGGTTATTTTGCTGCACCAGAAGCAGCTCAAGCTATCGCGGGGGTGATTGTCGCACCTGAATGGTGGGGACGTAACGAATACACCGAACAACGTGCGCGTGAATTGGCTGAACATGGTTTTGCAGCCTTAGCGATTGATATGTATGGCGATAAAAAAGTCACCACCACCGCAGCCCAAGCCAATGAATGGATGATGCAAACTTTTGCAGATGCAGACACAATTGTGACTCGTGCGTCTGCAGCTTTGGACACTTTAGCTGCCCAACCTGAAGTAAATCGCGATAAACTCGCTGCAATTGGTTTCTGTTATGGCGGCAAAGTCGTTCTGGATTTGGCTCGTTCTGGCGCAGCATTAAAAGCAGTGGTGACCTTCCACGCCAACCTCAGCCCGAAAGCCCCTGCACAACAAGGTCAGGTACAAGCCGAGATTTTGGTGTTGCATGGTGAACTGGACAGCATGGTGACTTTAGACGACGTCGCAAGTTTCCGTGAAGAAATGCACGCGGCTCAAGTAGAGCATGAAGTGATTATTTTTGAAGATGCCAAACACGGCTTTAGTAACCCTCAAGCCGATGAACGTGCCAAAGCCAATGGGGTCGATTTAGGCTATAACGCATCGGCAGAGCAACAAGGTTTAGCTGCCATGTATGAAGTATTGGATCGTCGTTTAGCAGATTAATCTGCTGTTCACATTACGCAGCATATACTCAACGCAAGCCAAGAAAATTTTAAAGAAGAGGATATAACAATGACTGAGCAATGCCCTTATTGCAATTTTGATGATTATGATGTTTTGGCAAAAAATGAATTTGGGGTAATTTTGCCTGAACCCAATGCCCTGTCTAAAGGACATTGCGTGATCATTCCGCTACGTCACGTCGGCTCTTTTTTTGACATTACAGACAAAGAACGTAAAAGTTTATTGTCTTTATTAGAATTGGCGCGCAATGAGTTGCAATTGCGTCATCAACCTGCAGGTTTCCATGTGGGTTTTAATGATGGCGATGTGTTTGATGCTAAATCTGAGCATTTACACATCCACATTATTCCACGCTATGAAGGTCAGACCTTAAAATTGGATAACCGTTGGGGTATGAGCGGTCAAATTTAAACCACGACTCGTTTTATCCCAAACCAAGTGAAACCAAACCTAAAGAAGAAGATGCACGCTCATCTTCTTTTTTTATGCACGTAATTCCCACGCCAGTTTGGCTATACTAAGCCGCTACTTTACAAACTGGGTTCGCATGACTGCTTTTTCATTTTCCGATGCTCTCCTCACGTGGTTCGATCAACACGGACGCCATGACCTGCCGTGGCAAGTCGCCGATGATCCCTATGCTGTGTGGGTGTCTGAAATCATGCTGCAACAAACTCAGGTCAAAACCGTATTGCAATATTTTGAGCGTTTTTTGCAGCGCTTTCCGACAGTGCAAGATTTAGGACGTGCAACTTGGGATGAAGTTGCACCGTATTGGGCAGGTTTAGGCTATTACGCCCGCGCCCGCAACTTGCATAAAGCCGCAGCCATTGTGGCACAGCAAGGACATTTTCCAAGTACGCTCGAACAGTGGATGGCTTTGCCGGGCATTGGTCGCTCTACGGGTGGTGCCATGATGTCGCTGGGTTTACGCCAATACGGCGTCATTATGGATGGCAACGTCAAACGGGTTTTAGCACGTTTTTTTGCTATTGAAGATGATTTATCCAAACCTGTACATGAACGTGCCATGTGGCAACTGGCAGAACAGCTCTGCCCCGAAGTGCGTAATCACGACTATACGCAGGCTATTATGGATTTGGGCGCCACCATTTGTACCCCCAAAAAACCACTGTGCTTATATTGCCCAATGCAACAACACTGCAAAGCACATCAACAAGGTTTAGAGCAGGAATTGCCCTTTAAAAAACCGAAAAAAGCCGTACCCGTTAAATCTGCACAGGTCTTAGTACTGCAATGCGCAGATCAGTGGTTATGGCAACAACGTCCCAATACAGGACTTTGGGGTGGACTATGGTGTTTGCCTGTCATTGAAGATGCACAGGCTTTTGAGCAACTGTGTCAAAGCTTGAGCCTTAAACAGGTACAGCAACGCGCACAGATTTCACATAGCTTTACCCATTTCACTTGGCAGCTTGAAGCACTGTGTTTTCAGGTCGATGCTGATCTACAAGAACACTTGGCAATAGAACTGAATGCAGATTGGTATAGTCCGCAACAAGCCAGCGATTTGGGCATTCCGACGGCCATGAAAAAATTGATCTCGGCAATCAATCTGTGACATAGTCAAGCATCGTGATGAATGAAATCTTTGCTTTCACTGCCATTACAAGGATGTCTTATGTTTCGATGGATTGCTGTTTTAAGCCTGTCACTCTTTACCTTATTGATTGCGGCCTGTAGTTCTGCACCGAAACGTCCTAGTACCCCACTCCCGCCTGCCTTGGTGCAAAAACTCAATCAAATGAGTTTAAAAACTCGCTTGCCCATTCCTGTGCAGGGCATTAAAGCGCATCAGTTGAATGACACTTGGGGTGCATCTCGTAGTAGCGGACGTTTGCATGAAGGCATTGATATTCTTGCCGCCAAAGGCAGCAAAGTGTATAGCGCTACAGAAGGTTTAATTGCAGACTTACGCGATAATCGCTTAGGTGGTAAAGTAATTTGGATATTAGGGCCTGCAGGCACTTGGCATTACTATGCACACTTGGATGGACATAAACGCGGTTTAAACGTGGGCGATTATGTCAAGGCAGGAACGCATATTGGCTATGTCGGCAATACAGGCAACGCCCGACACACTGCCGCACATTTGCATTACGGACTTTATTTAAATGGTAAAGGACGCGGTGCGGTCAATCCTTATCCTTATTTACGTTAATTTTGTTAGGAACATTTCATGTCTGAAGCCTTGATAAATCGATTGGTGGAATTTGCAGAATCTGGCAATCAACAAAAAATTGTGTTGGCAGGACAAGTCCATCAAGGCTGGGTCATGGAAATTACTGAAGATGCCCTGCTCATCAGCACAGGCTATTCAGATAAAATCGGTAAAGACAACTGGATTTCCTTTCACGATCTGCAACAGGCAGAACTATATTATTGGGATAACCAACATGACCAATGGGCAGCATTTCAGCTTTAAGCCTGTCCCATTCACATCTATTCAATAAGGAGCATGACCCATGACGATACAACGCTGTGGCTGGTGTTCCGATGATCCGCTCTATATTTCCTATCATGATTTAGAGTGGGGACAATCTGTATTTGCCGAAGCACATTTATTTGAAATGCTGTGTTTGGAAGGACAGCAAGCAGGCTTGTCTTGGATTACTGTATTAAAAAAACGTGAGGCGTATCGTCAACATTTTTTCCAATACAGCATTGCTGAAATTGCCGCATTTAGTGATGATGATCTTACGCTCAAATTACAAGATGCTGGATTAATTCGCCATCGAGGCAAATTACAAGCAATTCGTGACAACGCACGTGCATGGCAAAAACTAAAAGATGCCGATATAGACGTCGTGACATGGCTTTGGGATTTTGTCGCACAGCGACCTATTAGGAATGATGTACCTGACTATCGTCTTACGCCTGCACAAACCGACGCTAGTGTTGCCATGTCGAAAGCCCTAAAGAAAAATGGTTTTAAATTTGTAGGCCCGACCACCTGCTATGCTTTTATGCAAGCTGTAGGCATGGTCGATGATCATGAAAATCACTGTCACTTTAAAACAACATCTTAAAGCAACATCCAAGCTTTAGTATTCAAAACTGCTCAACCCATAATAGCAAGATCACCAATCAATACAGTCAGCCTTATGACAAGGACGGTGCAATATGAGTAATACCATTCGAGCCTATGCCGCAATGCAGGCAGGTGAAGCCCTGCAAGCCTATCAATTTGATGCGGGTGAACTGCAGGCGCATCAGGTAGAAGTCAAAGTCGAATATTGTGGCTTATGCCATTCCGATCTTTCAGTCATTCAAAATGACTGGCATTCCTCAGTATATCCTGTGGTGGCAGGACATGAAATTATTGGCACGATTACTCAATTGGGCAGTGAAGCCAAAGGTTTAACCGTGGGGCAACGTGTAGGCATTGGCTGGACTGCAGACAGTTGCCAACACTGCGATGCCTGTATTGCAGGCGAACAAGTGCTGTGCAGCAATGGCACCACCGCAACCATTGTGGGACATGCAGGTGGTTTTGCCGATAAAGTCCGTGCAGGTTGGCAGTGGGTCATTCCATTACCCGATGAGGTCGATCCTGTCAGTGCAGGGCCTTTGCTCTGTGGTGGAATTACCGTATTTGATCCGATCTTGAAACATCAAATTCAGGCAGTACATCATGTTGCGGTGATTGGTATTGGTGGCTTGGGGCATATCGCCATCAAATTATTAAAAGCATGGGGCTGTGAAATTACGGCGTTCAGTTCCAATCCAGACAAAACCGCAGAATTACTGGCTATGGGTGCAGACCATGTAGTGAACAGCCGTGATGCTGCTGCCCTTAAAACCCAGCGTGGCAAGTTTGACCTGATTTTAAGTACGGTAAACGTAAGCTTGGACTGGAATGCTTATTTAAGTACGCTTGCACCACATGGCACTATTCACATGCTAGGTGTAGCGCTAGAACCCATGCAAATTAAGGCGGGCAGCTTAATTGGCGGTGCAAAATCGGTTACTGGTTCATCGACAGGTTCGCCTGCAGCGCTGCGTCAATTACTACAATTTGCCGCACGCAAACAGATTGCCCCACAGGTGGAAGTTTTTCCGATGTCACAAATCAATCAGGCAATTGAACATTTGCATCAGGGCAAGGCACGCTATCGGGTGGTGTTAAAGGCCGACTTTGACTGACTTTTAAGATAAGTCATGATAGTCAAATATATTTCTATCTTTATTTAGGTAAAACCGCTCATCTAAAAACCTAGATCACATGAGGATACTCGGAAGTGTCATCCACAACCTGCGTAGCATTAGACCATTATTGTTTCTGCGAAATAATGAATGAGATACAAGAATTAAACAGGTTTTGTGGATGACAATGGTTTTGCCCACTTTTGCCGAAACAAAAGTGGGTCGAACCGAAGGTTAATCCTATTATTGGACAACAACCCATCAGGACGCTGTCTTGATCATTTATGCGATTACAATAAAAATTTACCTACAGCCCAAACGCAATCTGACTTTTCTTAAATGACCCACATCTAGTCCTGAATTGATAAGATTTATGTATAAAAAATGTTTTAGATATTCAGTCTGTTATAGAATAAACTGCGTAAGCAGCATATATTAAAAAGTTGAATCGACACAGGCTGCAAAGCCACGTGCCAAACTAGAAAAGTCTGTGAAAAAGTCTGCTAAGATGAATGCTGCTTTTTTAACTATAAAATGAATTTGAGAAAACCTATGAGTAAAGCCTTACCCATCGCTGTTGCTGTAATTTTAGGCGGTGCTGCACTTGTTCCTGTTTATTATGCCTCTCAAAACCCAGCAGTGGCGACCTCTAAAGCGTCGGCAAATGCTTCTGCGGTTGAAAAAATCAGCTACGCTTTGGGTTATGAAGTGGCACATCAAACCCCACCAGAGCTAGACATCAACAGCTTTGTAACAGGTGTGCGTGAAGGTCATGCGCGTAAACAACCTGCCTACACCGAAGAAGAATTACAAAAAGCCTATGAGCAATTCCAGCAAGAGTTGCAACAAAAACAAGCCACTCAAGCGCAAGCTGCACAAACAGCCAGTGATTCATTCTTAACTGAAAATGGCAAAAAAGCAGGCGTACAAACCACAGCTTCTGGCTTGCAATATCAAGTGATTAAAGAAGGCACAGGCAAACAGCCAACGGCAAGCTCTGTGGTCAAAGTGCACTACACGGGTAAACTGGTCGATGGCAAAGTATTTGACAGCTCGGTACAACGTGGTGAGCCAATTGAATTCCCACTGAATCAAGTCATTCCAGGCTGGACTGAAGGTTTACAGCTCATGAAGGAAGGCGGTAAAGCTACGCTGTATATTCCATCGAAACTGGGCTACGGCGAACAAGGTGTACCAGGCATGATTCCTGCCAACAGCACCTTAATTTTTGATGTTGAACTGATTGAAGTGAAATAACAACATCACCCTTTCAGGAGAGCTTGGCTCTCCTGTATGGTCTTAGGACGAAAAGAATGAAAAAACACCTTGCCCTTGTGTGTATCGCACTGCTCAGCAGTGGCAGTTTTGCCAAAACCGTGACCAATAAAAGTCCTGTTGCAGATCAGGTCGGTTATAGCTTTGGTTATTTAATGGGGCGCAGCAATGCGGAAACCTTAAAAGATATTGATCTCGAAGCCTTCATTGCTGGCTTAAAAATGGCAACACAAGACCAAGCCGCCAGTTTAAGCGATGAAGAAATGGCACGAGTGCTGACTCAATTCAAAAAGCAAGCCGAAGCCAAACAACTGATTGAGCTTAAAAAAGTAGCCGATAGCAATGCTAAAATTGGGCAAGCCTTTTTAAACAATAATGCCAAAAAGGCAGGGGTCAAAGTCACCAAGTCTGGCTTGCAATATCAAGTCTTACAGGCAGGTACGGGCAAATCACCCAAAGCCACCTCTACCGTTAAAGTCCATTATGAAGGTCGTTTAATTGATGGTACGGTATTTGACAGTTCTATCGCCCGCGATCAAGCTGCAGAATTTCAGGTCAGCCAAGTCATTCAAGGTTGGACTGAAGGCTTACAACTCATGAAAGTTGGTGCCAAATATCGCTTCTTTATTCCTGCTGCTCTAGCCTACGGTCAAATTGGCTCAGGCGATGCAATTGAGCCAAACAGCACGCTTATTTTTGATGTGGAACTTTTAGAAATTGTAAAATAATCCAAAGCCGCATCATCTTTAAACAAAAAAATACCGCAATTTAAATTGCGGTATTTTTTCAGATCAACTTCGCTTCATTAAGGTTTTAAATGACGTGGTCTAAAACCCGTTGCCAACAATCCAACCCCATAGGCCACTACGCCCACCACACACAGCGCAGTGACTTCTGCCACACGCATCCATTGTGATACATCACCGTTATACCAAGTTAAGGCATACCACAACGCAGCAATCATCACGGCATTTGCCACTGCAAACTGCACCATGAGTTTTTTCCAGTGCGCACCAAAACGGAAAATCTTGCGTTGATGCAAATAGAAATACAACATGCCTGCATTCACCAAAGCCGAACCTGATGATGCCAGTGCCAATGCCATGTGTTCAGCTTGCCAGTCAATCAGTTTAAAGAAGCCAATAAACACCACGTTTAAAATCGCATTGGCAGCCACAGCCATTAACCCCACACGTACTGGTGTTTTGGTGTCTTGCTGTGCATAAAAACCCGGTGCAAAGACTTTAATCAGCATGAATGAAATCACCCCTGCACTCATACATTGCAAGGCCAAAGCGGTCATTTGCGTATCTTTAAAACTAAACTGACCACGCTCAAACAAGGCTTGGATAATAGGCGTTGATAACATAAACAGTGCAATACTGGCAGGGACACCTACCAAAATAATCACCCGTGCAGCCCAGTCCATCATGCCGCGGAATTTATCCATATTTTGTTCTGCATGACGCGCAGACAGTGACGGTAAAATGACCGTCCCAATCGCTACACCAATTAAGCCCAAAGGTAGCTCTGTCATACGTTCCGCACTATACAACCACGACACCGAACCATCCTGCATAAAAGATGCCCAAATGGTGTTGAGTAGCAGGTTAATTTGCGTGACCGATACCCCAAATAAAGCAGGCAGCATCAGCTTCATAATCCGATCCACCCCTTCATGCTTGAAATCAACTTTAGGGGGAATCAGCAGCTTTTTACGCCATAGTTCTGGAATTTGAATCGCAAGTTGTAAAGCACCCGCGATAATCACCGCCCAACCCAGTGCCATAATCGGCTCTGCCATGTACGGTGTGAGCCATAATGCACCTGCAATCATCGCCACATTCAGCAATACAGGCGCAAAGGCAGGCGTGGTAAATGAGCCATAGCTGTTCAAAATACTGCTGGCAAATGCCGTCAGCGACATAAACAACAAATAAGGAATGGTCAGGCGGAACATATCGGTGGCTAGCGCAAACTTTTCAGGGTCGCTATGGAAACCCGGTGCGTAGATATACATCACCGCAGGCGCAGCCACCATGGCGGTAAAGGTTAGCCCTGTCATTACCGTCATTAAACAGCCAAAAACCCGACTAATTAAAATTTGTACTTCGGCATGAGTGCGGCTGGTTTTATATTCGGTCAATACAGGAATAAATGCCTGCGAAAACGCCCCTTCGGCAAACAGGCGCCTGAAAAAGTTGGGGATACGAAACGCCACCACAAAGGTATCGAAATCTTTACCTGCACCAAACACATTCAGCAATACCACATCACGGACTAATCCTAGCACCCGTGACAGCATGGTCATTGCACTGACAATAAAGGTCGATCGCCAAAGCGCCATCGTTACCACCCAATTAAAAATTTAGTCGCTATTGTAATCAAAGCATCAACAAAGTTTTGTTATTGATTGATCAATTTTTCCTGTGATGTCGAAGCTTTAAGTTGAGATAACTGTTCACGAAAATACTGCCAGTCAAAATACGGCCCCGGATCAGTTTTACGTCCCGGTGCAATATCGGAATGTCCTGCAATATGCTGTTGAATACTCGGATAGGCCTGCTGCAAACTGTGTACCACCTGCACCAAACTCTGATATTGCGCTGTTTCAAAAGGCAAGTCATCACTGCCCTCTAATTCAATCCCAATTGAATAGTCATTACATTCAGGCTGTGCCAAATAACTAGAACGCCCCGCATGCCACGCCCGATCTGCAAAATTAACAAATTGCAGCACCTCGCCTGTTCTTAAAATCAACAAATGTGCCGAAACCTGCAGGCCCTGAATGGTCTGAAAGTAAGGATGCTGCGACCAATCCATTTGGTTCTGAAAAAATTGCTCAATATAACCACCACCAAATTGTGACGGCGGCAAACTAATATTGTGAATGACCAGCAATTGAATCTCTTGGTCTGTCGGACGGGCGTTGAAATTCGGAGATGGGACTTGTCTTGCCCCTTGTAATTGACCCTCAACCACCTGAAACGACGGCACATGCTGCATAAGGCAATCCCCAAACCATTAGAATAGAAAAATAGAACAGAAATTTCAGTTTAATGCCAACGCGTGACAATGAACATCTTAAATTACACCCGAACGTGGCTAAAAAACACATCCTGACGCAGAACAGTGTTAATATAACGCGCAATTTTCATGGGCAAGATCGACACGGAAAATCTTATGAGCATCTCTCCAGCTTTGCTTGAACAATCCATCCAAATCAATATTCAGCAAGCCTTGCAAGAAGATATTGGCGATGGTGATATTACCGCATTATTGACCCCTGAAGATGAGCAGGCCACTGCCACCATTATTAGCCGTGAAGACATGATTTTGGCAGGTCAACCGTGGGTAAATGCCCTGATTCAAGCATACGATGCCAATGTGCAAGTCACGTGGTTAAAAAATGATGGCGACCACGTTGCTGCCAATGAAGCCTTTTTGAAATTGGCAGGTTCTGCACGCAGCCTGTTAACGGTAGAACGCCCTGCGCTGAATTTTGTGCAAACCCTGTCTGCTGTTGCGACTAAAACCGCAGCCTATGTGCAACAACTTGAAGGCTTAAATACCAAACTGCTAGATACCCGTAAAACCTTACCGGGTTTACGCATTGCACAAAAATATGCTGTCACGGTCGGTGGTGGACAAAACCATCGTTTAGGCTTATTTGATGCCTTTTTGATTAAAGAAAATCACATTATGGCAGCAGGCGGCATTACTCAGGCAATTGCCAAAGCACATGCCATTGCTCCAGGCAAACCTGTAGAAGTTGAAGTGGAAACTTGGGATGAACTAAATCAAGCCCTTGAAGCCAAAGCTGATATTGTGATGTTGGATAACTTTAGCCAGCAACAAATGATTGATGCGGTCAAGCATGTGGCAGGTCGTTGTAAACTTGAAGCGTCGGGCAACATCACCATTGAAAATTTACGTGAAGTGGCTAGTACAGGCGTAGATTATATTTCGATGGGTGTTTTAACCAAAGATGTCAAAGCTGTGGATTTATCAATGCGTTTTAATGCGTAAACGATTACTTTTAAAATTAAGGGTGCAATCTGCACCCTTAATTTTTTCCAAAAATTGATTTTAAGGAGGCAAATGAGCCTCCTTTTTTTATGCCTCAATTTTGAATTTAATCATCGTCCTTGTTGTCGTTGTCGTTGTCGTTGTCGTTGTCGTTGTCGTTGTCGTTGTCGTTGTCGTTGTCGTTGTCGTTGTCGTTGTCAGAAGCTTGACCGAGTACACTACGATTGTCTTCATTTTCACGCTCAGTACGTGAATCACATGCAGTTAAAAACAACATCATGGCAGACATTAAAATAATCAATAGTTTCATGCTTTCCTCCTCTTTTCATTCAGGCTCTTTGCATACAGTTTTCCATCTTAAAAGAACGCATCCTGCAATATTGTAGCTTTTTGCTTCACGCTTCCTATCGCAATCTAAATCTCATCCATAAAAAACGCATCCGAAGATGCGCTCTTAAACAGCAGAAAAACATCAAAAAGCTTAGCTTACCAACCTAAAGCTTGTTGCTGTTTTTTTACCAATTCCTGAATACCTTTTTCTGCCATTTCCAACATGGCATTACATTGCACACGATTAAACGGCTTATCTTCAGCAGTACCCTGAATTTCAATAAATTCACCTGCTTGTGTCATCACCACGTTTAAATCAGTTTGGCAATTTGAATCTTCTTCATAGCACAAATCCAATAACACTTGGTCTTGGTACATGCCCACAGAAATTGCAGCCACCAAACCCTTTAATGGGTCATGCTTAATTTTTTTCTTTTCCAGCAACACATTCATAGCATCAATCAATGCCACTGCTGCACCTGTAATGGCTGCAGTACGGGTACCGCCATCGGCCTGAATCACATCGCAGTCAATGGTAATGGTGTTTTCACCCAGTTTCTTCAAATCGACCATGGCACGCAAGCTACGACCAATTAAGCGCTGAATTTCCTGTGTACGTCCGCTTTGTTTACCACGCGCCGCTTCACGGTCACTACGGGTATGAGTTGAACGTGGCAACATGCCATATTCTGCAGTTACCCAACCTTGTCCCTGCCCTTTTAAAAAGCGCGGTACAGAGTTATCAATACTTGCGGTACACAAAACTTTGGTATGACCAAACTCTACCAACACTGAACCTTCAGCATAGCGAGTATAGTTACGGGTAATTTTTACCTCACGTAATTGATCTAAAGCTCGTTGGTCAATACGCATAATGTGTCCTTATTTTTGGCTCAAATAAATTGCCCGCAAGTATAACAGATGCCACAGCGCAGGTCGCTTTTCCAAAGCTTGACGTGTGCTGTTTCGGTAAATTTTGCCTGTATTTTTACAAAGTGGCTTCATTCATCTTTTAGTATTATCGTGAAACACAGGTTTTTGTTAGACTGCGCGGCACTGGCAGAATCAGGAAATACAATGTCGATTCGGGAAGAACGAAAACAACAAAGTCGTCAGGCAATTATGGATGCAGTGCTGCAACTCAGCAGCGCAGGACGTGCATTTAGCAGCATTAGCTTAAGAGAAATTTCACGACAGATTGGACTGGTGCCCACCGCATTTTATCGGCATTTTCAAGATATGGATGAGTTGGGGCTAGATTTGGTCGATCAAGTTGCCTTGCACATTAAAGGTATTTTGTATCAGTTGGGACAAGCTTATTTATACCAACCCGATGCACAGACCGAAAAGGCATTGACCCTATTTTTTAAATCTGTCGATCAACATCCACAACAATGGATTTTTTTAATTGCCGAACGCTGGGGCGGTTCGACCATTTTACGGCAAGCCATCGCCCGTGAAATTGATTTTTTAATTGAAGATTTAGCTAATGATTTACAACGGGTCGAAAGCGTACAACATTTTCAGCATGCTGAAGATTTTCACATTCTGGCCAATATTTTAATTAATTTATCGTTAAATTGGGCAATGAGCTGGATTGGTTTAGAACGCCAATTTGAAGCCGAAAAATTACCTGAACAACAGCAGCGTTTTATTCAACAAACCATTACTCAAGTACATTTATTATTTCGTGGCATTTGCCACTGGCAACGTCCGCAGCCTGTCGCAGATTAAACATACAACACACTTTTAACCTGCATTAAAAAAACCGCAATGACGTTGCAATCATTGCGGTTTTTAGCGATGCGCTGCTGATTCAGCCTTGCATCATCTTGTTATTGCATCTGCTTATTTCTTAGCTTTACGCTCTTGATCAACCAAGTAGTTCACTACTTGAATCACTTTGCCGTTATCGCCTTGAACGATATATTTACCATTCACCACCACCGCAGGTACACCTGTCAATTGGTACTGACGCGCCAATTGTTTAGCTTGTGAAATTTTAGAGGTGATCGCAAACGAGTTAAACATGCTGTTAAATTTCGCTTCAGGTACACCATATTTCACAAAGAATTTAGCTTGTGATTGTTGGTCAAAAATTTGCTGACCTTTGTCATGAATGGCATGGAAAAGTGGCAAGTGAGTTTTCTTGCGCACACCCAAAGCTTCAGACACATAATAACCACGTGCATTCATTTCCCAAACAGGATTCATGGCTGCAGGAGTACGCACAAAATTCACATCTTTAGGTAACTGGCGTAACCATGTTTGCATATATGGTTCTAAAGTAAAGCAGTGACCACAACCATACCAAAAGAACTCACGCACTTCAATTTTACCCGGTACATCAACCTTACCCGGGTTGGCGACAACGCTATAATCTTTACCTGCTACAAAATTTGCCGCCATAGTGCTACCAGAAATAGCAAAGAT
Source organism: Acinetobacter sp. ANC 5045 (assembly GCF_004331005.1). Lineage (NCBI taxonomy): Bacteria > Pseudomonadati > Pseudomonadota > Gammaproteobacteria > Moraxellales > Moraxellaceae > Acinetobacter > Acinetobacter sp. ANC 5045. The sequence goes on from NZ_SJNS01000006.1 coordinate 130,612, forward strand.
GGCAGTTGCCAAACTACCTAAAAGGAATTTTTTCATTGCGTTTATAATCCTCTAAATCATTCTGTTTAGTGTATGGCAACACTATAAATCAATTATGCTGATTTCGTTTTCCTTCTGTGAACTTTTTTACAGCTTTTATCGCTTTTTTTAGAATTAACGCTACACTAGGGTTTATATCTATTTTTCCAATTATCACGACCCAATTGAGGTGGCACCCATGTCGCATTTGAATGTTGATCCACAAGAAATTGCCAAATTTGAAGCATTTGCAGCCATATGGTGGGATCAGCATTCCGAGTTCCGTCCCCTGCACATGATTAATCCACTGCGCTTAAACTGGATTGATGAGCACGCAGGCGGCTTGGCAGGCAAGAAAGTGCTAGACGTCGGCTGTGGTGGTGGTATTTTGGCAGAAAGCATGGCTCGTCGCGGTGCCAATGTGCTTGGAATTGATATGGGCGAAGCACCTTTAAACGTGGCACGCCTGCATGCAGAACAAGAAGGCGTACACAATATTGAATATCGCCAAATTCCTGTTGAGCAATTGGTAGATGAGCAAGCTGGTCAATACGATGTGGTGACTTGCATGGAAATGTTAGAGCACGTACCTGATCCGGCCTCGATTATTCAAGCCTGCCAAAAACTGGTCAAGCCGGGCGGTCATGTATTTTTCTCGACCATTAACCGCAACCCTAAATCATACCTATTTGCCATTATTGGGGCAGAATACGTGCTGCGCATGTTAGCCAAAGGCACACACGATTATCATAAATTTATTAAACCGTCTGAATTGGCACACGACATTCGCCAAGCGGGTTTAAAACTTAAAGATATGACGGGTTTACACTACAACCCACTGACTAAACGCTATTGGTTGGCACCTAATGTTGATGTGAACTACATGGTTTACACGGTCAATGAGGCAACAGAATGAAAGCCGTTTTATTCGACCTCGATGGCACCTTAATTGATACCGCTGCAGATTTTATTCGCATCATTCAAGACATGTGCCACGATAAAGGCTGTGAGATTGTGGCAGCAGAAGCCATTCGCACGCAGGTGTCTGAAGGTGCACGGGCTATGGTAAAACTGGTCTATCCAGAACTTGAAGTAGATGACCCTGTATTTCTTGCGCATCGACAACGCTTTTTAGACCTGTACGGCGCTGATATTGCGGTAGAAACCGATTTGTTCGAGGGCATGTATCCACTGCTCGAAGCTTTGGAACAGCATCAAATTCCGTGGGGAATTGTCACCAATAAACCGCGCTGGCTCAGTGAAGCCTTACTCAAGGCACTGAATTTAACTGACCGCTGTGCGGTTTTGGTCTGCCCTGAAGATGTCAGCCACACCAAACCTGACCCAGAACCCATGTATTTGGCAGCCAAACAGATTGAAATTGCCCCTGAAGATTGTATTTATGTGGGCGACCATCCACGTGATATTGATGCAGGCCGCAATGCCAATATGTACACCATTCTGGCCGCTTACGGTTATTTACCGTTACAACACAAAGATGACTTAACAGCGTGGCAAGCAGATTGTATAGTGGATTCAGTCGCTGAATTACATACGGTTTTAGACAAATTGGTGCTGCAAGCCGCAACATTATCAAGCAGCCTGAATGCCAATGCCTGAGTTGATTCTATAACACCTGTCAAAGCACGAATATCACCTTTAAAACATGACCAATAAAAAATCAATATAGGAGGGATGACCATGAAATACTCAGAATATCAACCTCGCCCCGATCTGTTAAAAGATCGCATTATCCTCATTACCGGTGCGGGAGATGGTATTGGACGTGCCGCTGCCCTCAGTTATGCCCTGCATGGGGCCACTGTGGTATTGCATGGTCGTACCCTCAATAAACTTGAAGTCATTTATGATGAAATTGAAAGTTTAGGTGCACCACAACCTGCTATTTTACCGCTGCAACTGTCTAGCGCTTCGCCACGTGACTATGAGTTGCTGGTCGATACTCTAGAGAAACAATTCGGACGTTTAGACGGTATTTTGCACAATGCGGGCATTTTAGGTGAACGCACCGAGCTGGCCAATTACCCTGCAGATGTCTGGGATGATGTCATGGCGGTAAATTTACGTGCGCCTTTTGTCTTGACTCAGGAATTATTGCCGCTCTTGGCAAAATCAGAACATGCCTCGGTGGTATTTGCCAGTTCAGGGGTTGGCCGTGAAGCACGTGAACGCTGGGGGGCTTATTCAGTTTCTAAAATTGCGATTGAAGCAGTCAGCCAATTATTTGCCAAAGAGCAAGTTCACCCGAATATTCGCTACAACTGCATTAATCCAGGTGCGACCCGCACAGCCATGCGTGCCAAAGCCTATCCAGATGAAGATCCAAAAACCTTACCAACACCCGATGCAATCATGCCTGCCTATTTATATTTAATGGGCGATGACAGCTTACACATGAACGGTCAAAGTATTGATGCACAGGATTAATCCTGTGCGTCTGCTTCCCGTTTTTTATGACTATGCTTGTGCAAAAAATCGTCATTTTTCAGCTTTTTTAAATTGCTTGAATACGCATCACTTTTTTATATATATGCCATCTATAAACGAAAAACCTTATTTAGATAAAATATAAATATAAATTTTAACAACTTATGCTTTAGTTTTTAGCCCCAATCCATGCCTAGAGTGCATATCTAGAAATGAGATAACTTTACAGCTTTTGCTTATTTTACAGTGCACAGCCCAATCATGATTAATAGCGACATTCCAAATTAATTTATTTTTAGGTTGTTCAGCACATGTCATATTCTCAGCAAAAACCGCTCAATATTGTTGCCATTTCTGGGGGGCTCAATGCACCTTCTAAAACAGAAGCGCTGTTACAGACCCTAGTAGAGCGTTTGGCCAAAGCCATCCCGATTCAGGTACATTTCATTAAATTTAGTGAAATTGCGCCACTTTTAGGTGGTGCAATTTACCGCAATCAATTGCCTCAACAAGTGCAAGACGATTTAGCTACTGTAGAAAATGCAGATGCACTGATTGTAGGAACACCTGTCTATCGGGCTTCATTTACAGGTTTATTTAAACATTTCTTTGACTTTGTTGAACAAAATGCATTGATTGATGTGCCTGTATTATTGGCTGCGTCTGGTGGCAGCGAGCGACATGCACTGGTTTTAGAACATCAATTGCGCCCTTTATTCAGTTTTTTCCAAGCACAAACCTTGCCTATTGGTGTCTATGCCACAGACCGCGATTTTAGTCCTGAATATACCGTACAAAGTGAACTGCTTAATGAGCGAATCAATTTGGCCATTACCCGTGCAGTTCCAGTTTTGCAATGGGAAGCAGCCAAATCACAGTACACTATAGCCCAAACACAAGTGGCTTAATAACCACTACACATAGCACAGCTTGATCACAACCCACCCACACGGGATAGATATATGAAATACATTATCTATCCCACACATGACTTAGCCTTCATGCTGCCAGTGCTACAGCAAATTCAGATCAGCTTTCTTTTTTATGCAAGTTGCATATCATACTGCCAGTTTTCAGACCTTCATCTTGTGTAAAATAAGCACTTAAAGGCCACCGCAGTAATTGTCTGTATGCATCTTGCATAAACAGAATTCACTCGCTACGCTTCTGCCTTTCTATCCCACTCTTACGATGCAGAGAACAACATGACTGAATTAAATAACATCACCGTAACCCCGCCAGAAGATGGCATGGTGTCTTTACTGATTGATGGTCAGCCTATTTCTGAAAAATACGGCATGAAGTTTGAAGCCAGCATCGTGGATGATATTCAAGCGCTCGACAACGGCCAAAAAATCAAATTGTTTGATCAGTTTGTGTTTTCACATACCGATCTCAATTTTGAACACGCTTACCACTATGTCACTGGCATTGAAAAGTTGGATGATCGCTATCACGTGGTTAAAAACTTTGTCTATCGTATTAAAATTGAAGGGCAACCTGAAATTGAACACGTGATTACAAAACAAGGTGCACCGATGACAGCTGAAGATGTACGTGAATTTATTAATGCACATATTCAAAAATCACTCACCGACTATACCGACTTAAACTACGCTTACTAAAATCCAGTGAAGCTACCAAACTCAGGGGCAATACATCAATCGATTTATTGGATTGAAATTATAAAACTAAACTGTTTTTCAAATTAATGTAAATCCTTTATTCTAAATCCATCTTCAACAGTATTGAGGTAGATTGCGATGACGGATATGAAACGAAAAACAGCCGTGATTCAAAGTATTGAAACTTTACAACTGAGCCAACATTTGATTGTTGCCTTAGATGACAAAGAAAAAGCCGAATGTGTAGCGAGCGCAGTGCAGTCTTTACAAGGTTTGGCAGATCAGTGGAACTGATGCATCCCATAGCAGCTCGCTGCTATGGTCATGCTCGATCTAAAATATAATACCCCAACCCCTTCCCCTATATTTTCTGCATGCACATACATTCAAAATGCTTTTTTTGTCGCATAATAGAATAGACTCTATACTGTAGCATCAGGCTTTATTTAAAAAATTCATGTGCTTTCTTCACAGTTTCTCTGCATTTAATGGCTAAAGTATGAACTGTGAAATAGAGATGAGAAATGAGGGGTTTACATGAAAAAGATTTTGACAGTTCTGGCAATGTCTTTCAGTGCTTTACTTGGCAGTAATTTAGCAACTGCTGCTCCTCAATTTGATCGGGATGATGCGGAACACCCGCGTTATCAGGCACAAAATAAACGTGAATTTCGTGCCAATATGGAAGAGCGTGTACAAGATAAGCGTCGTATGCGTGAAGAACGTGGTGTAAAACGCTTGCAGCAACATAAGTGGCAAACGGGCTATGTCATGCCGCAGCACTATCGTGGTAATGGCTATAAGGTCGATTATCAAGATCACGACTTGCCTAGACCTGAACGTAAGCAACAATGGTATAAAATCAATCAGGACTATATTTTAGTCGATTTGGAAAACCATCATATCTTGCGTATTGCAGGTTCTTGACATCCTCCCCCCTTAAAAGAGGGTGATTCCTACAGCTAGACGCTTATGCCCAAACGCAAGTATTTTTAAAACTGTATTTACACAGAATTATTTACACCCTCCAATGCTTAAAGCTAAATTAACATAATCAGCTTATACGCAATTTCAATTTACCCCATATTACTCAATATCTTAGAAAACCATAAAGCCCAAATAATATACCTGAGCTTTATGGATTCTTTACTTTCCACGGTAATCCCTTCAAAAGAATAGATAACCAAGCACATCTTGGTTTCTCATCTTGCAAAGCGGTACATCCATTCTCCTAGTTTTCTCCATCAAATTCACAATTCAGCCAACTATCCACCATCGTTTCTCTTGAGTTCTGCATTAATTTGAATGCATCAACTCAATATTCAAAAGAAACCGAAGGTAAACACTCATGAAAAAAGCGCTCAGCATTCTTGCCCTGTCTGTAACGGCCATCCTGACAACTTCTGCAATGGCTGCACCAGACCACCGTTATGATGACCGTCGCCATCAAGCCAGTGCTACTTATAAACATCACAGCAACCACTGGGACAATCAACGTCAGCATACGCAATGGGAGCAAAAACGTTATAATCAGAAACGTGTGAATCCAAGCCGTGACTGGCGTGTAGGTCAAAACTTCCCACGTGGCTATGAAATTTCACGCAATAAAGTCAGTGACCGTGAAGCACGTCGTTTACCCAATACAGGTCGTTACCAACAATGGTACAAAATCAATGGTGACTATGTCCTGATTAATGAACGCACGCATCGTATCATTCGCATTATTGGCTAAAAGCATATTTCGACCTCAACGATGAGTTCGCATATTCCCAACACCTGAATCACCATTCAGGTGTTTTTTTATATTTAGACTTCCGCTACAGATTTTTTTGATTAGAATCAAAGACAGCACTCGATCATTGAAATAGGCCAGCGCATGACTTCAGCAGAAAACCCACACAGCACAACCTTACAATATGTGCATTGGTTTCGACATTCTGCGCCTTACATCAATGCCCATCGTAATAAAACTTTCGTGATCATGTTCGATGGCGAAGCGGTGCTGCATGAAAATTTTCAGCATATTATTCACGATATTGCCCTGCTGCATTCGCTGGGAATTCGTCTGATTTTGGTCCACGGCGCGCGTCCACAAATTAATCAAAATCTGAAATTCAGCCAAATTGACACCCCTTTTCATTTACAACGTCGTGTCACCACACGTGAATCTTTATCCTGTGTGATGAATGCGGTGGGTTCAATTCGTCTGCAAATTGAAGCCTTATTGTCGATGGGGCTGGCCAACTCTCCCATGTATGGCGCACGTATCGATGTGGTGTCGGGTAACTTCATTACCGCCAAACCGTATGGCATCCGTGATGGGGTCGATTACCAACTCACAGGTGAAGTCCGCAGTGTCGATACCGATGCCATTCAGCGCCATTTAGAAAACCACAATATTGTGTTGTTAGGGCCTACAGGCTATTCCAGCACAGGTGAAGTATTTAATCTTTTGGCAGAAGAAGTCGCCACCAAAACTGCCATTCATTTAAAAGCTGATAAGCTCATTTTCTTAGGCGAACAGCACGGATTAGTGAATACCGAAAGGCAATTGCAACGTGAAATTCACCCACAACACTTAAATCAATATATTCAGGCTGCGCAACAGCATCATCCTGAATTGGCACTACACTTAAATGCAGCACAAGAGGCTTCGCTCAACGGCGTGCATCGTGTACATCTGATTTCTTATGCTTATGATGGTGCATTATTAGAAGAGCTATTTACCCGCGATGGTTCAGGCACGATGGTCAGTGATGCACATTATGAAGAAGTACGTACAGCCAATATTCAAGATGTTGGCGGTCTGATTCGACTATTACGCCCTTTAGAAGAAGAAGGTGTATTGGTGTATCGCTCACGTGAACGTCTGGAAAATGAAATTGGGCAATTTGCAGTGATTGAGCGAGATGGCATGATTCTAGCCTGTGCAGCACTCTACCCTATTCCTACCACAGGCAATGAATTAAGGTCTGCTGAAATTGCCTGCGTGGCCGTGCATCCTGCTTATCGTAAATCGAACCGTGGCCGCCAAATTCTGGATTATTTAGAAGATAAAGCCAAAGCCATGGGTATTCAGCAGTTGTTTATTTTGACTACCCGCACCGCACATTGGTTTTTAGAACAAGGCTTTTCCCCTGCCAGTGTCGATGAACTGCCCGATGCCCGTCAGGCCTTATATAACTATCAACGCAACTCCATTGTTTGCAAAAAGTCACTATAAAGTGACTTTTTGCCTGTAGGCGATATAGCTCAATTTTGCATAAGCTTATGCAACCAGTTCAAAAAAATACTTCTATTTTGAAAACAAAGCCTTAGCTGTAAATTCACTATATTTATCTCTCAACTTCAATAATAAAAATAAGCAATAAAAATCATAAACTTAAAAATAAATACTGCTGACTATCCTCCTACAATTTGTGCAGTTTTAAACATAAGGTTTGCACTTTTTTATTTATCTCAATTTCTGCTTAGAAATTTCCGATTTATTATTTTTTTCAAAAAACAAACCTGTTTAGCGTATGTGTCATCCAGCCCGCTACACCCGTTGGGGTTTATTTTCAGGAGCACATTTGCATGTACCCAATTTCGACATCTTTTTGGAAAAAAACGATTTTTACATCTACGGCTTGGGTCGGAATCATGCTGCTCTCAGGCTGTACTCCAAACCAAGCTGCCAATCAAATCACCTTAAATATTGGCTATCAAAAATACGGTATTTTGCCAATTGTCAAAGAACGTGCCGTACTAGAAAATGCCCTTAAAAATCAGAATGTCAAAATTAATTGGGTAGAATTTCCTGCAGGCCCTCAGCTCTTAGAAGGCTTAAATGTCGGCAGTGTGGTTTTTGGGGAAGCGGGGGAAGCACCGCCTATTTTTGCACAAGCAGCACAAGCCAACTTGGTCTACGTGGCTAATCAACCTGCTGCACCTTTGGCTGAAGCGCTAATAGTACCCAAAAATTCAAACCTTCAGTCTGTCCAAGATTTAAAAGGCAAACGTATTGCACTCAATAAAGGTTCCAATGTGCATTATCTGCTGTTAAAAGTTTTGCAAGCGCATCAGCTCAAACTTGAAGATATTCATGTGGTGTATTTACCCCCTGCCGATGCCCGCGCTGCATTTGAGCGTGGTGCTGTCGATGCATGGGTCATTTGGGATCCGTTCTTTGCTGCGGCAGAACAACAGCTCGGTGCACGTATTCTGGCCACAGGGCAAAACTTGGTGAGCAATCATCAGTTTTATTTGGCAGATCGTCAATTTTCCGAAGCCCATCCTGAATTGTTAAACACAGTGGTGCAGCAACTGAATACCACCACACAGTGGATTCAGCAACATCCTCAACAGGCGGCACAACTCTTAGAAAAACCAACGGGTTTATCGGTCGATATTTTGAGTCGTTCTATTGCCCGCATGGGTTTTGGTGTGCAAAACATTTCTGCGCAAGTGGTTCAACAACAACAGCAAGTTGCAGATGCCTTCTATCAACAAAAGTTAATTCCACAAAAAATTGACATTCAAGCTGCAATTTTAAAACCCACAACAAGCACATCGCCATAAAACAAAAAATCAGGACAGTTTCAATGAAAGCGCTACAAACATTCACATTATTCAGTTTAGGTCTATTCAGTCTAGGCTTCACAGGCTGTGAAAAAATTTCAGCCAATGCTGATTCAGCAAAAAGTTCTGCTGCCCCTCTACAACATCTCAGCATTGGTTACCAAAAGTCTGCTTTAAATTTACTGGTTGCTCGTCAGCAAAAGTTATTTGAGCAGCAGCTGCCCAATGTCAAAGTTGACTGGAAAGAGTTTCCTGCTGGCCCACAAATGCTAGAAGCCTTAGCGGTGGGTGCTGTAGATTTTGGCTACGTGGGCAACACCCCGCCTATTTTTGCCCAAGCTGCAGGCAAAGATATTCGCTATGTCGGTTATGAAGTGGTGACCCCAAATTCACAGGCTTTGGTCGTTCCATCAGGCAGCCCGATTCAATCGTTGCAAGATTTAAAAGGCAAACGCATTGCCGTGCAAAAAGGCTCTAGTGCGCATGAATTATTGGGCAAAGTATTAAAGCAAGCCCAGCTAAGCTGGAAAGACATTCAACCTATTTGGCTTGCGCCTGCAGAAGCTCGTGCAGCATTTGATAAAAACAGCATTGATGCTTGGGTCATTTGGGATCCATTTTTAAGTGCTGCCAAGCTCGATGCGCAAGCACAGGTCTTGATTGATGGCACAGCATTCCCAAAAAGTTATGCCTTCTATATTGGTAATCCTAAGTTTATACAACAGCACCCTCACGCGGTCAGCAAGGTTTTAGCTAGCTTGAATGCTGCAGATCAATGGATTCTTCAGCATCAAGATCAGGCTTTGTCTATTTACACCCAAAGTACAGGTTTAGCACCACATATTGCCACACCCGTATTTCAGCAACGCTTAAAACCATCTCCAATTTACCCGCTGAACAATCAGGTCATTCAATCACAACAACACATTGCCAACAGCTTTCAGCAAGACCAACTGATTCCGCAGTCTATCAAAATTCAAAGTGTGGTTTTGAAAGACCAGCACAGCATTACACCTTAAACATACACAACAAGGATATTAAGATGAAAATTTTTTGGTTTATTCCTACCCACGGTGACAGTCGTTATTTAGGTACCAACAAGGGCGCTCGCCAAGTTGATCATGCCTATATGAAACAAATCGCACTGACTGTTGAACATTTGGGTTATGAAGGGGTTTTAATTCCTACAGGCCGTTCTTGTGAAGATCCGTGGATTACTGCAGCCAGTCTGATTGACGCCACACAAAAGCTCAAATTTTTGGTGGCATTACGTCCGGGTATTACCACACCTGCGTTGGCGGCACGCATGGCTGCAACCTTTGACCGACTATCACATGGTCGTCTTTTACTGAATTTGGTCACAGGTGGCGATGAACAAGAGCTCAAAGGTGATGGGCTCTATGAAGATCACAGCACCCGTTATCAAACTGCGGCAGAATACACCCACATTTGGCGTGAAATTTTAAGCCGTTCACATTCAGGTGAGTCGTTCAGTTTTCATGGCAAACGCTTACAGGTTGATGATGCTAAATTGCTATATCCACCTGTACAACATCCACATCCGCCACTATGGTTTGGTGGTTCCTCTGAAGCAGCCATTGAGCTGGCCAGCGAACAGGTGGATACCTATTTAACCTGGGGTGAACCACCTGCTGCAGTCAAAGAAAAACTTGAACTATTAAAAGCCAAAGCAGCTGCTAAAGGACGCAGTTTAAATTACGGCATTCGCTTGCATGTGATTGTTCGTGAAACCAATGCCGAAGCATGGCAAGCAGCAGAAGACCTGATTCAATATGTAGATGATGCCACCATTGCCTCAGCACAGGCTAAGTTCCAAGCCATGGACTCGGTTGGACAACGTCGCATGGCGGCATTGCATCAAGGGAATCGTAGCCAGCTGGAAGTATCGCCTAACCTGTGGGCAGGTGTTGGTTTGGTCCGTGGTGGTGCAGGAACGGCCTTGGTAGGCGACCCTGAAACGGTGGCAGCTCGCATTCAGGAATATGCAGACTTAGGCATCAGTACCTTTATTTTCTCTGGTTATCCGCATTTGGAAGAGTCTATTCGCTTTGCTGAGTTGGTTTTCCCACTGTTACCACTGGAAACCCAAAAGAAACTGGCTCAACCTAATTTAACTGGTCCTTTTGGTGAAATTGTAGCAAATCAATATGTACCTGCTGCTCATACATCTGCACAGCGTAAACTGGAGCAAGTCGAATGAGTCAGCAAATACCCTCAAGTTTAGGCAAAGCGCAAAAGGTTTCACGTGGAACATTGATTGGACAACAACTGCTGCCGTGGTTGTTCCCCATCGCTTTAATTGCCTTGTGGCAACTGGCCTCAAGCACAGGCCTTTTGCAAAGCCGCATTTTACCCGCACCAAGTGCAGTACTCAGTGCCTTTTGGACGTTACTTAGCAGTGGTGAATTAGCGCAACACGTTCAAGTCAGTGCAGGGCGTGCCCTGCTAGGCTTGCTGATTGGTGGTGGATTAGGACTGCTGTTAGGCTTACTCAACGGCTCATCTAAAACAGCCTCGACGCTGCTTGACACCACCTTACAAATGATTCGCAACATTCCTGCACTGGCACTGATTCCACTGGTGATTTTATGGTTTGGTATTGATGAAACAGCCAAATTATTTTTAGTTGCTGTGGGGGTGTTTTTCCCAGTCTATATCAACACCTACCACGGAATTCGTTCTGTAGATTCACAGTTGCTGGAAATGGGTAAAAGTTATGGGCTCACCCGCTGGCAATTGTATAAAGACATTATTTTACCCGGGGCGATGCCGTCTATTTTAGTCGGTTTACGTTTTTCGCTTGGTTTGGTGTGGGTTCTGTTAATTGTGGCAGAAACAATTTCTGCTCAGGCAGGCATTGGCTATATGACCATGAATGCACGCGAATTCCTACAAACCGATATTGTACTGGTGGGTATTTTACTTTACGCCCTGCTGGGTAAACTGGCCGATGTGTTCGCGGTACTGTTAGAAAAGTATTTACTACGCTGGCATCCAGCCTATCAAAAATAAGGATTATCCCCATGACAGATTTAAGCTTGGGACGTCATGTACACAGCACAGACCTCCCTCACCAATCTCCAACTGCGCAGTACAACAATACAATGGGTGCAGAAATTCTCATTGAACAACTGCACAAGTTTTATGGTTCAGTTCAGGTTTTAACCGACTTAAATTTGCATATTCAGCCTGGTGAGTTTCTGGCAATTGTTGGACGCAGTGGCTGTGGTAAAAGTACCTTGCTGCGTCTAATAGCCGATCTTGAACAAGCCAGCTATGGTTCCATTCAATTTAAGTCAGCACGACATATTCGAGAAGGCATTACATCCGATGATATACGGGTCATGTTCCAAGACCCTCGCCTATTGCCTTGGCGTAATATCCAACAGAACGTACAACTGGGTTTGGCCAACGCTCAACATGCAGAAGCCGCCAACTTACTTGAAAAGGTCGGTCTGCAAGCGAAGGCCGATTTATGGCCAAGCCAACTTTCAGGAGGACAACGTCAACGTGTGGCTTTAGCACGTGCTCTGTCACATCGACCACGCATTTTATTGCTTGATGAACCCTTAGGCGCATTAGATGCCCTGACACGTTTAGAAATGCAGAACCTGATAGAGCAACTTTGGCTCGAACAAGGTTTCACCGCCATTTTAGTCACGCACGATGTCAGTGAAGCCGTACAACTGGCTGATCGGATTATTTTGCTCGATCAGGGACGTATTGCCCAACAGTTTCAGGTGCCACTGGCACGACCACGCCAAAAAAGTGTGCAATTTGCCACATTAGAACAACAGGTCTTAAGTGCAGTATTGGCAACTGAATAATCTTGACGCTAACAATGGGCTAGATTCTCCCATTGTTAGGGCAATACAAATGCTCATCTATTCCTCTTGATTAAGGCACTCGATTCATTCTTTAATTTTTTTAAACAAACCCAAGCTTAAGCACCGTAAAACTTCACTTTTACCATTTATAAATAAAATCAACAAACGCTAATCATTTAGTCAAAAAATACATGAGCAAATATACTCCCCAACCCTAATTGGTTTTTTGACTGATTGCATAGCTAAACTACAGAATAAATTATAAATATTTTAAAAATACATCTTTTAATGATGCACAAGACTGACGATTTGCCGTACAATTAATAATTCCCTTTTTTCATTGTTTTAAAATTACGAATGGAACAAAAAAAGAGTACACAAAAACGCCATCAGCTTCTCAATGCTGCACTCGACGTATTTTCCTTATACGGGTTTAGCGGTGCAAGTTTGGATGAAATCGCACAAATTGCAGAAATGCATAAGTCGAATATTTTCTATTATTATGAAAATAAAGAGGCGCTCTATGTTGAAGTACTGACCACAGTACTACAAAAATGGCTTGCGCCTTTACAAATGCTTGAAGCCGAACTTGAGCCAGAAGAAGCGATTACCAATTATCTGTTACAGAAAATTGAGGTTTCCCGTACTCAACCGAAAGCATCACGTCTATTTGCTTTAGAAGTGATTCAAGGTGCGCCACATATTCAGGAAATTTTAAAAGGTCCTCTGAAAAAACTGGTAAAACGCAAAGCCAAAGTCATTACCATGTGGCAAGAACAAGGCAAACTGTCGAAACAGATTGACCCTGAACTGCTCATTTTGAATATTTGGGCCATTACCCAAAACTATGCTGACTTTGCCACACAAATGGAAATGGTCACAGGTAAAACCTTGCGTAACCGCAGTATGCTGCAACGCGTTTTACAACACACGGTTCACATGATGTTGTACGGTATTGTGCCTCGTCAGGACGAAATCAATGCTACAGAAGCAACTGTTGTCACGGCTGAACCAGCACAGGAAGCGCAAGAATAATCGCGCCAACCTGAACAAATATCCGAATTTAGCTCACGACCCTAGTTTTTACTCGGGTCGTGGCGTTTTGGGCAACTGTATTACTTAACACTTTGATATAACGATAATAATTTTTGTGCGCCTAGCAACAAGTTTTCTTCCCAGTCTAAATGTGCCGTATCATTGGCACCATCGGTAATATATTTGACCGACAACATGCGCACGCCTAGTTTTTTACAGACTTTGGCAATCGCATAGCCTTCCATATCGACCAGCTGACACGGCACTTTCGGTGTCCCCGTTTCAAAACTATCGCCTGTACCGCAAATTCCGTTAGGTAAATGCTCAAAATAGCGTTCCAGCTCAATTTCTGCAGGATGCTCCTGATCCATAGGCGTCACCCCCACATGAAAACCCAACGGTGAAACATCCATATCTCGCTGTACAAACTGACTCACTTCCACCAAAGCATGCGCATCAAAATGGGAGCTGCCCGCAGTGCCTAAATTGAGCAAGGTTTTACAGCCTGTTTTCTGAATCACTTCAAAGGCTTTAAATGCGGCATTCACTTTACCAATGCCACTGTAATGCACCTGAATCCCAGCTTGCTCAAACAAGCCTTTAGACTCACTGGGCAATGCCATAATTAAAGCAAAATCAGAATTCATAGCCATCTACTCGTGCAGTTCATTAAAACCGCCCCATTAGAAAAGAAATTTGAATGCGGTGCAAACCCGATTGCGATTTGCAGATTAAATTGTCGGATTTTGCCTGATTTTTCGATAATTTTTCAGGTTAAAAACACAACAACAAGACGAAAGCGCGAGAATATGGCAATATATAGCTCTTACAAATTTTCAACTTTCATTCGACCATGCAGCTGCTCCGCCTGAATGCTTTATCTTCTACCACCGACTTAGCTCAAACTGCCGTGACCATTGGCAATTTTGATGGCGTGCATGTCGGTCATCAGGCGATGATTCAACAACTCAAAGCAGTGGCTGCCGCACAACAACTAAAAACGGTGGTGATGCTATTTGAACCACAACCACTGGAATTTTTTAAAGGTTATGATGCCCCGCCACGTATCAGTTCTTTGCGGGAAAAAGTCGAATATCTGACTGAATTGGGCATCGACTATATTGCCGTGGCCAAGTTTGACAATCACTTCCGTAGTTTAAATGCTGAAGCCTTTGCCCACCTTTTAAAAAATAGCTTAAATGCCACACATTTAGTTTTGGGTGATGATTTTCATTTTGGCAAAAACCGTCAAGGCAACAGTGACTTTTTACGTAACTTTGGTTTTCAAGTTACCAATTTAAGCACTGTAAATTTATCGGGTGAACGGGTCAGCTCCACACGTATTCGCCAAACCCTACAAGCAGGTGACTTGGCTCTCGCTGCACAACTGCTCGGACGTCCTTATAGTATTACCGGACGCGTACAATATGGCGATCAAATTGGTCGTACCCTAGATTTCCCCACCATTAACGTACGTTTAAACCGTCATCGTCCTTGTTTAAACGGTATTTATGGCGTTGAAGTGGTCTGCGAAACCACCTCCTTAACCGACACAGTCAGCAATGCACATCCTAGCAAAACAGGTGTTGCAGGCTACAGCCCAAACAGTTTATTTGGTGCAGGGCATGTCGGAACTCGTCCTGCCATCAAGCAAGAACATCCCGAATGGCGATTAGAAGTACATTTCCCCAATGTTTCTGCTAATCTGTATGGCTTGTTAATGCGGGTCACGTTTTTAAACTATTTACATGGCGAAAAAAACTACCCTTCGCTTGAAGCACTCAAAGCGGGAATTGATGATGATGTTGAAAAACTTCTTGAATTTCGACAAGATCATCCAAATTTCCCTTTTTAATTTTACCCTGAATATTTAATGTAAAACGCGTCAGTCCATGGGCTGATTCAACTGGAAGACAACTTGCATGAGCGATAAGCAAACTCCTGAAAATGCAGTGGATTATAAAGCCACGCTAAACCTCCCAGGTACTGAATTTGCAATGAAAGCAAATCTGGCAGTACGTGAAGCGAAATGGTTAGAAGAGTGGTATGCCGACAACATTTATCAGCAGATTCGTGCATCGCGTATTGGCAAGAAAAAATATGTGCTTCACGATGGCCCTCCATACGCCAATGGTCAAATTCACTTAGGTCATGCGGTCAATAAAGTCCTAAAAGACATCATTATTAAAAGCCGTGTCATGGATGGCTATGACGCACCTTATGTTCCAGGTTGGGACTGCCACGGTCTACCAATTGAGCTCAAAGTAGAAGAAAAAGTCGGTAAAGTTGGCGTTAAAGTTGATGCCTCAACTTTCCGTAAAGCCTGCCGTGAATATGCTTACACACAAGTTGAATTACAGAAAAAAGACTTCGTGCGTATGGGCGTATTTGGTGATTGGGATAACCCTTACCTCACCATGAATTTCAAGCAAGAAGCCGACATCGTACGTTCACTCGGTGCGATTGCTAAAGCAGGCCATATCGAACCTGGTCTAAAACCTGTGAATTGGTGTCTAGATTGTGGTTCTGCACTGGCAGAAGCCGAAGTTGAATATGAAGATAAAAAATCCGATGCGATTGATGTCGGTTTTGCTGTTGTTGATTTAGCCGATTTATCTGCACGTTTGGGCGTTCAAATTACCGATGCAACAGATATCGTGATTTGGACCACAACACCGTGGACATTGCCTGCTAACCAAGCTGTTGCCTTGCATGCCGAAATTGAATATCAATTGGTAAAAGCACGTAGCGATGAAAAAGCAGCACAAAACTTTATTTTAGCCAAAGAATTAGTACAGTCTGCAACTGAACGCTATGGCTTTAACAGCTATGAAGTGTTGGCAGACTTTACTGGTGACAAACTTGAAAACCTGATCTTGCAACACCCACTAATTCAAGACCGTCAAGTACCTGTCATTTTAGGTGAACACGTCACCGCTGCCAGCGGTACCGGTGCAGTACATACCGCACCTGGTCACGGTGTGGACGACTATAAAGTCGGTTTACAATACAACCTAAAAGTCGATAATCCGGTTGGTGGCAATGGTGTTTATTTACCAACCGCACCAATTTTTGCAGGCGAGCACATTTACAAAGCCAACCCACAAATTATTGCGGCTTTGGCAGAAAGCAATAAGCTGTGGGCACATCACCCAATCAAACACAGCTACCCACACTGCTGGCGTCATAAAACTCCAATTATTTTCCGTGCGACACCACAATGGTTTATCAGCATGGATAACCAAGGTTTACGTCAAGGTGCATTGAATGCGATCGAAAATGAGATCAGCTTTGTACCTGATTGGGGTAAAAACCGTATCCAAGCGATGATTGAAGGTCGCCCAGACTGGTGTATTTCACGTCAACGTACTTGGGGCGTGCCAATTCCATTCTTTGTACATAAAGACACCAACGAATTGCACCCACGCACACCTGAATTGATCGAAGAAGTTGCGAAACTGATCGAACAAGAAGGGATTGATGGCTGGTACAACCGTGAAGCCAAAGACTTCATTGGTGATGATGCCGAGCACTACAATGCAGTACGCGACACCTTAGACGTTTGGTTCGACTCAGGTACGACGCATTATGCAGTTCTACGTGAGCGTGAAGAGTTACAAGACCCAGCCGATTTATATCTTGAAGGTTCAGACCAACACCGTGGCTGGTTCCAGTCTTCATTGCTCACCTCAATTGCGATCAATGAACGCGCACCATACAAAGGCTTGTTAACCCACGGCTTTGTAGTGGATGAAAAAGGTCGCAAAATGTCGAAATCGTTGGGTAACATCATTACTCCACAAGACATTATTAAAGACATGGGTGCAGACGGCTTACGCTTCTGGATTGCATCGGCAGATTACCGCTATGAAATGACCGCAGGTAAGGAAATCTTTAGCCGTGCCTCTGACGGTTATCGTCGTATCCGTAATACTTTGCGTTTCTTGTTGGCTAACTTAAATGGTTTCAAACCCGCTACAGATGCTCTGCCTGTAGATCAGTTGATTGCACTGGATCAATACATCCTGCAACGTGCCGCAGAAGTACAGAAAACCATTCAGCAAGCCTATGAAGATATGAACTTCCATATAGTAACCAGTGCGCTGACTAACTTCTGTATTAATGACTTGGGTGGTTTCTACCTCGATATCATCAAAGACCGTCAGTACACCACCAAAGCAGACTCGCAAGCACGTCATTCTGCACAAACAGCTTTGTATCACTTGGTTCAGGCTTTCGTTCGTTGGATGGCACCAATCTTAAGCTTTACGGCACAAGAAGCATGGCCGCTAATTCCTGAGCAATCAGAAAAATACGTGTTCACTGCAGAATGGTATGACATCCCAGTGGCTTCTGAAGCCAACATACTGGCAGAAGCGGAATGGCAAACCCTGATCGCTGTTAAATCTGCCGTCAATAAATTCATTGAAGCTGCACGTACCGCCAAAACAGTCGGTTCCAACTTGTCTGCTAAAGTTGAACTTTGGGCGAATGACGAACTCAAAGCCGTATTGGATAAACTAGGCGATGAGCTACGTTTTGTCCTGATTACCTCACAAGTGGTTGTGAATGGCTTTGATGCTGCACAAGGTGAAGCCTCTGATTTAGATGGCTTGAACGTGAAAGTTTCTGCAGCAGATGGCGAAAAATGCGTACGTTGCTGGCATGTACTCCCTGATGTGAATACACATTCTGCACATCCAGGTTTGTGCTCACGTTGTATTATCAACCTTCCAACAGGTCAAGGCGAAGAGAGAAAATATGCCTAATCCACAACACAAAAAGGGCTTATTCCAGTTCTATCCACATAATTTATGGTGGGTGGGCTTGTCCATTGTCGCGATTATTCTCGACCAATGGACCAAATGGATTGCAGTATCGCATCTGAATTACGCAGATCCAGTGCCTGTATTGCCCTTTTTGAATTGGACTTTACTGCATAACTATGGCGCTGCCTTTAGTTTCTTGTCCGATGCAGGTGGATGGCAACGTTATTTCTTTACCTCACTGGCAGGTTTAGTGTCTGTAATTTTTGTATTTTGGCTAATGCGTATGCCAAAAAATGTCATCGTACTGCCTTTGGCGATTGCCTTGATTTTAGGCGGTGCGATTGGGAATTTAATTGATCGGGTCAGTCTTGGCTACGTGGTCGATTTTATTCACGTGTACTACAACAACAGCCACTTCCCTGCCTTTAATATTGCAGACAGTGCCATCACACTTGGCACCATTCTGCTGTTAATTGATACGTTTTTCCTAGAAAAGCACCGAATTGAACGAGCGCAGGCGCAACATGACTGAAATTATTAATCCAAATGATGAAACTCGTATTGAAGATGGCTCAAAAGTCGAATTGCACTTTTCTGTCGCCATTGAAAATGGTGTAGAAATTGACAACACCCGTAGCCGCGCTGAACCTGTAAGTTTGGTCATGGGCGATGGCAGCCTATTACCTGGTTTTGAAAAGTCATTATTTGGTTTACGTGCAGGTGACCGTCGTACCGTGAGTCTTCCACCTGAAGAAGCATTTGGTCCATGGAATCCTGAAAACGTACAAACTTTTGATACGGTTAAATTTGAGCAACATCCAGTTGAAGGACACATGATTGAATTTGAAGATAAAGCCAAACAAAGCCTCTATGGCGTGGTGAAATCTGTCAACGATGATGTGACTGAAGTAGACTTTAACCACCCTTTAGCGGGTAAAAATATTACCTTTGAAGTTGAAATCTTTAGAGTGACCCCAGCAGGACAACAAGGTATTAAGTTGATGTAATCAATTTGCATACTTACTGCATCTTTCTGCTGTTCAAATCTCCCAAGTACAAGAAAATGAATTTGGGAGATTTTTTATTGAATAAGATAATTATTAAATATAATCAAATACTTAAAATTAAATAAATCCAGTTTATTGATCTATATTTTACCGATATATCGTTGTACGTTTTAGCTTACATGCACTGCAGAAAATTGACGCTAGGCAAAGATCAGCTTTCATTTTATATTTAACACATACAGAAACAGGATGTTTCTAAAAGCAAGAATAACAATAATAAATAATATAACGGCAGGACGCTGAAAGGTATAACAGGAGTAATACCTAAACATAAATCTGAAAAAGCCCCGACATGATGTTGGGGCTTTTTTCTATTTGTTTTTTGTCCTACTTTGAAATAAGTTTAGACCTGAAGAAATTTATTTTATGGAGCCACCAATTTAAGCAATCTGGCAAATTGACCATCTTCAATCACCCAAATATTGCCATCCTGTGCTTGAAGTACGCCACGAATCCGCTGACCCATCTCGATACGCTGTAACTCCCGAACAGGCTGTGCTTGCGTATCCACCACAATAATTGCTTTTGAAGATAAACCACCAAGAATCGCTTTATGCTTCCAATGTGGGAATACATCTCCCGTATAAAACATCAAACTTGAGGGAGAGATGACTGGCGTCCAATCCAGAACAGGGGCTGTAAATTCAGGACGAGTTGCATGGTCTGGAATGGGCAACCCATTATAATGATCACCATTCGACACCAGTGGATAGCCATAGTTTTCGCCCTTGACAATCAGATTCAACTCATCACCCCCTTTAGGTCCCATTTCTGCAACCCAAAGCTGCCCTGTAGAATCGAATGCCATGCCTAAAGGGTTGCGATGCCCCAAACTCCAGACTTGCTTGGCAATCTCTCCATGTGTTTGAAATGGATTGTCTAAAGGGGTTGTGCCATCTGCATTTAGACACAAAATTTTGCCTAAATTAGATTTTAAATCCTGAGCAGGTTCAAACTTTTGTCGCTCACCAGAACTTATCCACAATTTGCCATCTGCACCAAACTTTATACGATGCGCATAGTGCCCCTGTCCCGATACTTTCGGCACTTGCTGCTAGATTCTTTGAATTTGGGTGAGTTTTGGCGTGGGTTTGGCATCTAATACAAGCTTGCCCCGAATCACGACTGCACCGTAACCACCCGCACCCGCTTCGGCATAACTTAAATAAATCTGCTGATTCTGTTTAAAGTCAGGATCTAAAATGACGTCACCCAAACCACCTTGTCCGCCATAGGCGACTTCAGGGATAGCTTGAACATCTAAGCTTTGACCTGTTTTTGGATCAAAAAGTTTTAATTTCCCCGCTTTTTCTGTAATTAATAGGCGTCCATCGGGTAATTCTGCCAATGCCCACGGCTCATTAAAATCTGCAATTGGCTGTATTTGATAGCGTTGTAAATTTTGTGCAGAAGTTGATTTTGACTCTAAAGCAGCCGTGTTCTGTTTCGGCTCAACTTGCGCATTACACCCTGTAGTTAAACCCAATACAACTAGACATATAAATCCATAGTATTGCCGATTTATCTTGAGCATCCTAATTGCTCCTCTATTCATTCAATCTTTGCTTGTGCTAATCAAGACATCATAATCAATGAAATGTACCTCGTGCACAGTAGAAATGTAGCGATACACACTTTCTTACTTAAATCTTCTACAAAGTGAATAGGCAAAAAATTAAGGAGCAATGCTCCTTAATTTCAAAGTCCCAAAACACTAACGATCAATTAACTATAAGATCGGCTGGCTTTTTTAACCACGCTTGGCTCACTCACCACCTGTGATGTACTTTGTAAACGAATCAGTGCTACTGCAATTGCACCAATCACTGCAGGAATCGCCACCGCCAAAAAGTTCATTTTATGTGGTAAATCCATGCCCAAAAGTACGCCAATAATAATAGGGCCTACAATCGCACCGACACGCCCCACTGCAGAAGCACAGCCGATACCTGTAGAACGAATCGTAAGTGGATAATACTGAGCAACAAAGCTATACAATAAAATACTGCTGCCAATGGCAGAAGCACCTGCTAAGCCCACCAATAAATAAATCACAGGCTGTGGTGAATTAAAGCCTAGACCCACTAGAGAGAATGCGCCCAATAAAAACATGCCAATAATCACAGGTTTTAAGTGGAAACGGTCTGCTAAAATCCCGCCACTGATGGTTCCGATCACAGCACCAATGTTCATCGCCATTAAGAACATTAAACTGTTACCCAGCGAATAACCTGCTGCCATCATCAGTTTTGGCAACCAACTGCCCAAAGCATAAACCATCAACAAACACATAAAGAAGCAGCACCAAAACAGCAAAGTACTCATGCCACGGTTATTTTTAAATAAGGCTGCAATTGAGGCATCTGCGGTTTGTACTTCATTTAATACAAATTGTGTTTGTGGGCTGATATTTTCTTGTGGGCTAATTTGCTGGACGATGTGACGCGCTTTTTCATGTTGCTGTTTTTTCACCAAAAAAGTTAAAGATTCTGGTAAGAAAAACCACAATAAAGGCAAAATAAGTAACGGTAATCCCGCAATATAGAACATCACTTCCCAGCCAAAGCTAGGCGTCAACCATGCACCAAGTAAGGCTGCCATAATGCCGCCCACGGCATAGCCGCTGAACATGGTGGTAACCAAGGTACTACGCATTTTTTGTGGTGCATATTCAGAGGTTAAAGCCACGAGGTTAGGCAATACCCCGCCAATCCCTAAACCTGCAATAAAACGTAAAATACCAAACTCTGTTGGGTTGGATGCAAAGCCGCCCCAAAAAGTAAAGCCACTAAATAACGTCACACAAATTAATATGACATTTTTACGGCCAATTTTGTCTGCCAACATGCCAAACAGCATGGCGCCAAACATCATGCCTGCCAGTGCCGTACTCGCAAGCATACCTGCCTGTACAGCCGTCATATTCCATTCTTGCATCAGTAGTGGTAAAGCCACACCGTTAATCGCCAAATCATAACCGTCAAAAATAACGACAAATACGCACCAAAGTACAATTTTTAAATGAAAAGGTTTAAACTTTGCTTGATCCACTACAGCATTCACATTCATTGTTGTTGCTGTCATTTTTCCCTCACCTCCAATTGTGAGCTTTTTATTTTATAAAAAATGAATGGTTATTCACTTTTGTATATAAAATGAATCAATATTCACTTTTTGTCTACAGCAAAAACTTAACTCTGGTTAATTTTCTTAAAAACCTAGACTAAAGTTGTAGATAAATTCGACCAAATAGACTTGCAGTAATTTATGATATTTTGATATATGCTATATTTTTCACATAATTTATTATTGTAAATATATTGTTTTAAACTTCTTTCTTCTACTTTTCTTCTTAAAGTTTTCTTTCTCCCATAAAAAACACCCCCAACGCTAGTTGAGGGTGTTTGAATAATGAGCTGGCGATGACTTACTCTCACATGGGTAACCCCACACTACCATCAGCGCGAAGAGGTTTCACTTCTGAGTTCGGGAAGGGATCAGGTGGTTCACTCTTGCTATGGTCGCCAGCACAACTGTTTACGGAGACTTGCATTGGTCTTA